>JANXXI010000387.1 GCA_025350695.1 Acidobacteriota bacterium | reverse complement strand
CAGTGCAAGAGTTCCTAAATGTGGAACTGCCCAGAGTGCAACAGAGAAAAGTAGATTTGTTGCTGCGACTGGTGGATGGAACGTTGCTTCATATTGAGTTTCAGACGAGGAACCATCGCGATATGGCTGCTCGTATGGGCGAGTATTACTATTGGCTAGTGCGAAAATTTGGTTGCAATGTCCGGCAAATTGTAATCTACACGGAAAACGGTCGTTTGACGATGCCGTGCCGTTTTAATCCGCAGGGGAATGTTCATCAATTCCAACTACTTGATTTGCGGGATGTCAGTGCCGCCGAATTACTAAAAAGCAACCGTCTGTTGAGGATATCCTCGGCCCAAAAGATTAATTTCGCTTGAGCTATTTAGGAAGTAAAAAGCCTACGCTTCGAGCCAGTTCTTCGCTAACTTTTCGGCGTTTCCCTTCAGATTCACCGGCTCGCGCCGCGTCTCTTCCCCATCCACCGAGTAAACAGCTTCCACGCCTTTAATCGTCGGATGCAGTTCTAGTCGCTTCTCTTTAGCATCCAGGCGCAACACCTCGCCTAACCAAGTGAACTGAACCAGAACACGCATACCGTGGCCGATAGCTCGGCAAGCGGTCAGTAATTGATTTGTAAATTCGCTGGTCTTCAGCGCCTCCGCATGCGGCGCGCGGCCAGCGGCTTCCAGGCGGTCTCGTTCCCGAGCTGCCGCCTCTCGGCCGGCTCTCGTAGGATCATGCTCCTCGCGGTTCTCCAGCGCCTTAAGATTGTTCTCCAGATTGTCGAGGAAACTCATGCACTAAGGATAGCCGCTTTATATACTCGAAGGGAATGACTCGCCGCCACTTATTTGGACTAGCCCTTGGAGCTGGTGTAGCTGCAACCGCCGCTTCTCGCAGATGGGCTCTTGGAATCAACACTTATTGCCTGCGCTTTCAACGCTGGAATGACCGGCAATTGTTTGACTACTGCGTCGGCCAGAAACTGGATTCTATCTTTCTGCAGGATTCGCTCGATCCGGCGGTGATGGACCCGAAGCATTGGGCCGAAATGAAGGCCTGGGTTAAAGATGCCGAAATGCGCGTTGAAACCGGCGGCGGGGCGATCTTACCGAAGACCACCGAGGGCTTAGGACAATCGGTTGCAACGCTGCGCAAGAACCTGGATCGCGCTGCAGGGATGGGTTCGCCGATCGTGCGGGCGCTCTTGGCCAGTGACCGGTACAGCATGCCGGACGATGGTCCGGTGGAAAAGCACATGGAAACGGCTGTAAAAATCCTACGGGAAGTACGGACGCAGGCGATGGATTTGGGGCTGAAGGTCGGCATTGAGAATCATAAGGAACTGATGGCGTATCAGACCCGACAGGTGATTGAGGGAGCAGGTAAGGAATTTGTCGGGTCGTACTTGGATACGGGGAATCCGGTATTTGTGGCCGAGCATCCGTTGACGACGATTGAAGAGTTGGGGCCACTGGCGGTTTCGTTTCATCTTCGCGATTCGGTAGTGTATGAGCAGCCCGGCGGGATTGCGGTGCAGTGGGTGCCGCTGGGCGAGGGCACGCTTGATTTCAAGATGCTGGTGGAGCGGGCAGCGCAGATCATTCCCGCCGGAGTCTACATTTATTGCAAACCAATTACGGCGCGTCCTCCAGTGGTATTGCCGGTTTATAACGATGAGTATTGGAAGACGTGGTTCCCGAAAGGGCGGTCGCGGGATTTCGGTCGATTCATTGCCCTTGCCAAACAAGGTAGGTCTTACGACAGACCGCACGTCACTGCCGATGTTGGCGATGTGCGGGACAAGTATATGAGCGCTTTGAAACCACAACAGATGGAACATATGGAGCGGAGTCTGGCGTACTGCAAGAAGGTGTTGGACCTTGGCGTGAAGTGGCGTGGGTAGGATGAAGTGCAAACTGGCGCCTTAGTCCGCGGCCTTGGCCTTACAGCGGCGATGTCGATCAACATCGCTAACATGATTGGCACGGGCGTCTTTCTGAAGGCCCGCGTTATGACTTGCAATACAGGGTCGCCGATGATTGTGCTGGCGGTTTGGTGCGCGGCGGCGTTGCTGGTTATGGCCGGCGCGTTAAGCTACGCGGAGCTCGCGGCGGCAAATCCCAAAGCGGGTGGTGAATACGTTTTTCTGAGCCAGGCATACGGGCGGCGATGGGGATTCCTCTATGGGTGGTCGTACTTGTGGGTCTCACGGGGAGGATCCCTTTCGGCGCAAGCGGTAAGCACGGCCATCTTCTTCAACATAGTCATGGGCGCCAACTTTACGGGCTGGCAGCTCTCACTGGCATCGATCACGGCGATTGCGGTTACGGCTTTGTGGAACTGTGCGCGCGTGGAAGCGACGGGGCTACTGGCGAGCGTGATGACGGTGATCAAAGTTACAGCGGTGGGCGGGCTCGGCTTGATTATTTTCGTTTACTCGAAGGGTGACTGGGCGAACTACTTACTGGTGAATTCGGGCGGCTCCTGCCAGGGCGTGGCGGCTTCGGCCAGGGGAGGCTTAACCGGCTTAGGCGCCGCGATGCTGGGCGCTTTGTGGGGCTTTCAGGGCTGGGCGAACGTGACGACGATGGCTGCGGAGATCCGCGATCCACAACGAATTATTCCGCGCGCGTTTGCAGGGGCACTGATGATTGTGGCTATTGTTTATTTGACGGCGAACGCCAGTTACTTCTACGCAATGGGACCAACCGAAATTGCTTCGGTGGCGGCAAATGGCTCCGTCGCCACCACAATTCTGACTCGCATTTTCGGACCGATGACGGCGCGCCTGATGGCGGCTGTCATGATGATTTCGTCAATTGGCGCTTTGCATGCCGGCATGGCGGCGACCGCTCGAGTGCCTTACGCAATGGCTGTTGATGGCGTCTTCTTCAAGTGGTTTGGAAAGCTCTCAGCGTCACAAGTGCCGGTGCGCGGCGTGCTGCTTTGCTCGGTGTGGTCGGCCGTGTTGGCATTAACCGGATCGTACGACCGGTTGACGGATTGGGCCATTTTTTCGCTGTGGTTGTTTTACGGACTGACGGCGAGCGCGCTACTTGTCCTGCGCCGGCAGGGTGGCGTCAGGCCGTTTCGCGTGCCTGGGTATCCGGTAACTCCCATTGTATTCATCGTGGTAACTGCGCTGATTCTAGCGAATACTTTGTACACGGCTCCCGGGCAGACCGTGGCGGGAATTTGTGTCATGTTACTGGGCTTGCCGTTTTACCGGTATTGGAAAGCAGCATAGAAGTTGGGCCGAAGCACACTCGGCGGGCACCCACAAGTACGCCTTGCTCAGATGTTGTAGCCATTACGAAATTCAATAGTCCGCTTCTGAGAGTTCTAACCGTCGCACACCTGTCAAGACCCTGCAAAAGACAGCCGTCTCGTAATCTACGCTAGTATGGTGAAAATGTCTCAGCCTACTTCTCCAATATCTGTTCTGGTAGCCGGTGGAGCCGGTTACATCGGAAGCCACACCAGCAAAGTTCTCTCAAAAGCGGGGATGATTCCTGTCGTACTTGACAACCTCTGCACAGGCAATCGGGATGCTGTTCAGTTCGGGCCGTTCTATGAAGGATCCATTGCTGACGCCGCACTGGTCCGCCGCATCCAAACTGAACACAATTGCGCCGGAGCAATCCTTTTTGCCGGCCACGCCTATGTCGGCGAATCCACCAGTAACCCGCGCAAGTATTTCCGAAACAACGTAACAGATTCCGTGGAATTTCTAAATACTCTGCTTGACTGCGGTCTCCGTAACGTAGTTTTCTCCTCAAGCTGCTCCATCTACGGCCTACAAGAAAAGATCCCCATCAACGAAGAGAGCACCACAAACCCGTTGAGTCCCTATGCGGAGACCAAGCTGTTTTTTGAAAAAGTATTGAAGTGGTATGGCTCGGCCTATGGGCTGCGCTACGCGCGCCTGCGCTACTTCAACGCATCGGGCGCCGATCCGGACGGCCAGTTGGGTGAGAATCACGATCCGGAAACACATTTAATTCCTCTGACCATCTACGCGGCGATGGGCAAGGGCGCTTTAAGCGTATTCGGCACGGATTACCCGACCCCCGACGGCACTGCCATTCGCGACTACGCCCATGTGACCGATCTGGCGGACGCACATCTGAAATCGCTACACCACTTGATGGCCGGCGGCGATTCACTAACTCTGAATTTGGGTACCGGCACTGGCCATTCAGTGCAAGACGTAATCGATGCGGTGGAACGCGTATCCGGGTTGACGGTCCCAACGAAGTACGGGCCGCGGCGCGAAGGGGATGCTCCGGCCCTGGTGGCGGATCCGCGCAGGGCGCTTGAGTTATTAGGTTGGAAGCCCCAACATTCATCGCTTGAAACGATTGTGGGTACAGCGTGGAATTGGCATAAACGTAAGCACGTCCAAGGGGGCGAGATTTAACTTCCCGCCCCAAAATTGACCGCTACCGTTTGTGCCGCAATAACATGAGTACAGCGCCCACCATCATCATCCCGATGGTTCCAGGCTCTGGTACGTCGCTCACAGCAGCCAAGCCGGTAATAGACTGACCAGCCCCGATTCCGCCGATAATCGTAGCGGCCCCAGTTCCCAAATTAATTGTGTAGAGACTGGAAAATCCCGATGCGGCCGAAGTAAGGGAGGCAAATGCAACGCCCGACGAAGGGAGAATATCAAAGCCCACCTGGCTTGTGGTGCTCACGCCCAAACTGCCGACTGTGTTTAGCGTCCCATTGTTTGGTGGAGCCTGGGTTGCCAATATACCCAGATTGAAGTCAATATCAAAAAGCGTCGTGGTGAGCGCTCCGGGACCATTGGTGTAGGCCGACGCCACAACGCGTGGACCGACTCCGGCATTTGCATCTCCCAGAGCGTAGGCAAGCGGCGTATCGGTTGCAGGAGCCGTCGTCCCATCCGGGTTCAATCGCAGATTCTGCCCGGTGTTACTGGTTACGCGAAGGCGGTCGACAAGTGGATTGAAATCTACCCCAAAGAATGTTCCGCTGAGAGTGAAAACACCGGCGTTTCCGACTTGAGTCGCCACTCCCGTGGCGGTATTGAGCGAGTAAAGGCGGTTAGAACTGCCCACCCCGTAGAGCACGCCGTTGGCTGGACGGAAATCGATTCCCAAAAGGGTTTCCCCGGTCTGCAGACCAGTGATCGCCAAATTGCTGGAAATGGTTCCGGGCGTGGCGCTATCGATGCGCAGCAAAGAATTCGATGAGTTTGTAAGAAAGAGCGGCACCCCGAACATTGTGGACGCCGAAAAAGAGGCTATTAAGCTAAAAAATGAAACTTTTGACATCTGACCTTCCTTCCATTTGAAGTTTGTTCACTATGGCTCGGACATGCCGAATGCCATCGTTTCAACTTATACGGAAGAGCTAAAAATTCGGATTAACAGTTTCGCCGATTTGTGACGCAATCTTCAACTGTTAACATGAAAAATGATCATGCCGGGCCAAATGCGACTCCCTGAAAGCAGCACACTGGCTCGTCACATCGTCTCAACCCTCACAGCTCGCAACCACGCGGCCTACCTTGTGGGAGGGTGTGTTCGCGATCTCCTCCTTGGCCTCAATCCGAAGGATTACGACGTTGCTACTTCCGCCACACCTGCCCAGGTCGCCACACTATTCCCCGATGCCGAATTCGTCGGCGCGCACTTCGGCGTCATCATCGTACATCGCCAGGGCCAATCGGTAGAGGTGGCCACTTTCCGTTCCGACCACGACTACCAGGACGGCCGCCGTCCCACTTCGGTCACCTACGAAACGGATCCTGCCAAAGATGCGCTTCGCCGCGACTTTACCATCAACGCCCTCTTCTACGACGTCCAAGAAACCCGAATCCTGGACTTCACCGGTGGCCGCGCCGATCTTGATGCCCGCCTCATCCGCGCGATCGGCGACCCGCGTCAACGCTTCGCCGAAGACTACCTCCGCATGCTCCGCGCCATCCGCTTTGCGGCGCGCTTCCGCTACGAAATTGAAACGGCCACGCTTGACGCTATCCGGCAACTTCATGCCGAAATCAAGGGGATCTCCGCTGAACGCATCCGCGACGAACTGAACCGGATCCTAACCGAAGGCGGAGCGCGCCATGGCTTTGAACTGCTGAACGAAACGCAACTGCTAGACGTGCTGCTGCCCGAAGTCAAAGCGATGCAAGGTGTGGAACAACCACCGCAATTTCACCCCGAAGGCGACGTCTGGACCCATACCTTAATGATGCTTGAGGGCCTTCGCAACCCGACCGTAACCCAGGCCTGGGGCGTGCTGTTGCATGACGTAGCCAAGCCGCCCACGTTCACCTTCACCGACCGCATCCGCTTCAATGGCCATGCTGAACTGGGCGCGGCGATGAGTCGCGAAATGCTCGACCGCCTGCGCCTGTCGAACGACGAGACGGATCAGGTGCATGACCTTGTGCTGAATCACATGAAGTTCAAGGATGTGCCAAAGATGAAGCCCAGCACCTTGAAACGGTTCCTTCGTCAGCCACATTTTGAGGAACATCTTGAGCTTCATCGCTTGGACTGCCTGTCTGGCAGTGGCCGTCTGGATAACTACGAATTCGTGCAGGAGAAGCTCAAGGAAATAACACCGGCTGATTTACGCCCTTTGCGTTTGATCGATGGAGATGATTTGATAGCGCTCGGCTACACGCAAGGTCCACGATTCAAGGAGATTTTGACGGCGGTCGAGGACGCGCAATTGGAAGGGACGCTGAATACACACGAGGCAGCCCTCACGTGGGTTCAAGAGCGCTTCCCGCTTTAGCCAGGCAACTTCATCGCGCCTTCGTGGATTTCAGCTAGGGATAGCTCGCATTCGAGGTTCGGTAGCGGAACATGAGTTGCGTCGCTGCGATCTTCACGAAAGCGCCAGGAATTATCTGGCTGCCTGGAGTAGTGTTCCACGTAAGGCGCATCGCAGTGGACCATCAAGTAATCCGTCAGCGTGGGGTCGAGCCGTACAGCCGGAATTTAAGGCCGCGGCTCGATCCAAGCCGAGGTAGTCCTGTTCCGTTAAGTGCTGTGATGCCACGATTCCGATTACCCCACTGGAGCTGGCCGGGTGGCCACTTCGATCAAAGTCAGCCGCTCCGCTGCCTCTTCGTTCGAAGCCCCGCACATCTCCACTGACGCGCGCAAGCTACCACACACCGCGGGACGCTCTGGCTTGCCGAATAGCAAACACAAATTATCGGCAGTCAACTGCACACACCGAACATAAGCTGGCTTCCCCTCGGGCATCCCGGGAATCGGGGATGAAATGGATGGGACAATGCAACAAGCCCCACAACCCACGCGGCATTCCAAATCAGCCAACCTCTTCGTTTGCCCGCCGCAAAAGCGCGCGCATATACGCTACGCAATACGCCGTGCCAGCCCGCCGAATGCCGCTATCACCGGCCAGTTGCGGCACATGATCCGGCACGATGGTCCCGTTAAACTTCACCTGCCGTAGCGCTTTCATCACCTGGTACATGTCCATGTATCCTTCATCGGGAAACGTCTCCACAAACTGCGGCATGGGTGAACTCACATTGCGGAAATGAATGTCGATGATCTTCCCCCTCCCCCCGAAATCGCGGATCATCTCGAAAACATTCTTCCCCATCTTCGTACCGCCTTCAGACCACGTTCCGACGCAGAAAGTCAGGCCCCAATGCTTGCTTCCTGCCGCGATTTGTTCCGCCCGCTTGTAGCCTTCGTAATGCGTGAACACTTTCGCCACTCCGTTCATTTTCTCCACCGGAGGATCATCGGGATGCAGCGCCAGCTTCACGTTTGCCTCAGCCGCCACCGGCAAAACCGCCTTCATGAAGTAAGTGTAGTTGGCCCAAATATCATCTGCCGAATATTCACGATCATGCATTTGCTTCTCAATCTTCGAGCGGAAATCGTCCAGCTTGAATTCGCGCGCCTTGTATCCGCGTGCCGTCGTCACTTCCGACGTAGTATAAGTGTTACCCGGGTGAAAATCATAGTTCGCCACGGGAATACCCAACTTGCCGCTGTCTTGCAGAAACCGCCGGTATTCTTCGATTTTCTTATCGCGCCCCGGCCTTCCCAGTTGCACGTCCAAGTGACGATAGGCGTAGTGCACGCCGGAGAAAATCTTCATCCCAAATTTGTCCAAACGCTGCTGAGTCGCCCGCATGTAATCGAACGAAGCCTCTTCGCCGAACTCAATCCGCGCCCAACGTACGCCAAGCTGCTTCAAGAACAGTAGGTCGTCGTCGCTCATTGACTTAATGGTCATGCGATGCGAGATCTTGATGTTCGCCGGATCGTATTCGTCCATCACCTTACCCGCGCCGAACGCCGGACGGAGTGCCGCGCCGCCTACGAGGGCCAATAGCTGTCGCCTGTTCATACCTGCCAGAATATCCGAAATCGAAGTTAGAAGCTGAACCGGGCGCTCAAAACCACAATACGTGGGTCTGTACTTGTCCCGCTAATCACGCCAAAATTCAACGAGTTGATATTTGTGTCCGGGTTCGAGAAATTCGCCCGGTTGGTTGCATTAATCGCATCGGCGCGCAAGGTGAATTCGTAGCGCTCCTTGAAGCGCACCCGCTTCAAGAGATTGATGTCCACCTGGAAAAGCCCCGGGCCAGTAAGGTAGCGAGGGCTCATCCCAAGCTGGCCTGGCTGTGGATTGACCAACAATAGCTTGCCCGAACTATCCGTCACCGCCAGCAGGGAACTTCGTTGGTTGATCCCATTGACACTAGTGATCTGCGCCACATAAGGATCAGCAACCTGCTTGAGGCCTGTGAAATAGACCACTCCCGTTCCGGTACGTTGCACTTCTCCAAAGTCATTGGGGAATGCGCCCACAGGCACTGGCGTGTTGTTGCCCGCGGTGTTAAACGCGCCGACTGCGCCCAGCGACATCGGCGAGCCGGTTTGCATCGTTAGAATGGCGCCCGTTTGCCATCCACCCACAAGATGGCCGAGCCAACCACGCACTCCGGATGCAAAATGCTTACCCTGGCCGAACGGTAGTTCCCAAATACCGTTCGCCTTGGCCACATGGCGCCGATCGAACGACATGCGTATCTTATCCAAATTGCGATTGCGATGCGTTCGGAAAGCTTGATCAAGCGCCGAGCCGTCACCATCATAATTTCCGAGCACTTTACTGAACGTGTAATTAGCCTGCAGCAACCACCCGTGTCCAAAGCGCTTGTTCACCTCCGTCTGTAGGGAGTGATACGTAGACCCTCCAAAGTTAGAAGCGTAATTCGCCAAACCAAATTGAGGATTGGCCACGATGAAGTTTTCCGGAAGACCCACGCGCCGCAGAAGGCCCCCGTTCTGCCCAGGTACAAGAGGCGTTACGTTCACGGTATTGGCGAAGCCCGCCACATCGTTGTTGGCAAGGAAGCCTTGCAAGCCAGAGGTATTGGCTCGAACGAAATCCGAACCCGTTACCCGCACCCCATCAACGCCCGGCAGGCCCACAAACAGGCGATCAAACAGCGCCGCATTGCCGCCCTGCTGTGTAGTGCGATAGGCATCAAGGATGCCGTTTTCCACTATATTCACCTCGTTAATATTCGCCTGCTGCACCAGCTTCACGCCGCGATTGCCGACCCATCGAACGTCAACCACGGTGTCCCATTTCATCACGCGCGTCAGACCAACGCTGAAGTTTTGGTAGTAGGCCGTGCGCATGTGATTGTCCAACGCATAAACCGCTGAAGTGCGATCCGTGAAAGGAACGGGCTGCAGCGGTTGCGCCGGAGCCTTTAGCGGCAGGGTAAGAGTAGTGAGATTCGTCGGCACTGTGGGAATCAAAGTGGCCAGACTGGATAATCCGGGCTGTTGACCATTAGTCACGGAAATTAAATACAAAGGGTTGCGTTCGTACCCCACACCGTAACCCGCACGTAAAACCGTCTTGCCTTTGCCAAACCAGGGGAGCTGCCATGCCAGCCCAACCGCCGGAGCAAAGTTGTTATGATCGCCGGCGAAGTAGCGGTCGTCCGGGTTGGCGGTGGAAGGACCAATCGGCCGAATCAAAGTCTGTTTACCGTCTGTCGCGCCTGGACGGAAAAGGGCGCCGAAATCTGTACCCGATATTCCGAAAATGCTGCCGCTCCCACCCTCAAGCGCCGCGCCACGGCCCGTGTATTCTATCGGTACAGTGTAGAGTTCATACCGTACACCCAGATTTAGCGTGAGGCTCGACGTAACCTTGAAATCATCCTTTAGAAAAAAGCTGTACTCCGGCCCCCGCGCATGCTGGTAGCGCGTTTGGCCATTCAGAAACGCCGGATTCTTGCCGGGCGATGCATTGAAATTCTGGAGGACTTGCGAGACGGAACCGGCAAGATCAGTGAGTAAGTTTTGCGCCCCTAAATTTTGCCCAATGCCGGGAATTGTATTTATGTTTTGCACTGGCGCGGCCGTCGGTGCGCCCAGGGCGACCCGCGGCACAGTATAGAAAGAATCGAAACCCGCGCTGGAAACGAAGCGCGCCTCACCCCCAGCTTTAACGGAATGCTTCCCATGAACCCAGGACAGGTTATTGCTGAACTGATACACGGGCGAAATACGAGTGCTCGGATCATCTCCAACGCTCGTGTTGATCGGGCTGTTGGCTAAAGATAGCTGCAGCACATAGGGCAGCCCGTTCAAGCTGGGCAGCACCTGGTTCCCGGCTACAATCCAAGGAGAGTTATAGGTCTGGCGAGGTCTGAAAACGCCGGCGTGAAATTCGTTCAGCAGAGTAGGACGGACAACCGACGTCACGGTTAACGACTCAGTGGTAGTCTCGTTGGGGCTTTGCCCGCCAGGGACCGTTGGATACCTTTGCGCTCCGATAAAATTCGTCGCTTGCGAGCCCTGTTCGCTATAGCTGAAGCTGGCGCGATGGCGAGTATTAAATTGGTGGTCCACTCTGATATCGAACTGATTGAAGTCGTACGGTCGCGCGCGGTTCCATGTATAGCCCGCCGTGTTCAAGCCATCGCCGGCGCGAAAATTATTAGGTAACGGCATCAGCGCGATTTGCTTTTGCACCGTGCCAGAAGGGTCCGGCGTCAAGCGGCTAGGATCACGGCCAAAAACGTTGATCGTCTGCAGGTCGCCTGTTGCGGCAGCCGGTTTGACTGGGTTGCCGGCCAAATCAACGGTGGGAGCGCTGGCAAGCGCGTTGGCGTTTCGGGCGCCGGGATAGAACCGCCACAGACCTTGACGCGCTTGCTCGGTATAGACCGTGCTGGTCACGGTTTGGCTAAATCGCTCATAACGCCGCTCGTAAAAGACGTTGAAGAAAGTGCGGTTCCTCTTTATCGGCCCACCAATGCGGCCACCGAAAAAGTTGCGGATCAGCAGGTCGCGGCCTTGGCCCCGCTGGTTGTTGAAGAAGGTGTTTGCGATCAAGGACCGGTCCCGATGCTCTTCAAACAAGCTGCCATGAAATTGGTTCGTTCCGGAGCGTGTCAATGCTTGGATTTGTCCCGAACCGCGGCCCAACTCGGCATCAGCCGGAGAAGTCACAACGCGGAACTCTTCGATGCGGTCCACGCTAATGCCCGAAGTCACCGTGGCAAGAAACAGAGAATTGATCAGGTTGTCCTGCGCATTGGTGCCATCCACGGAAATATTGAGGCTGCCGACGCGAGCTCCATTGAAATTCTGCCCGCCGTTTGAACCGGTGACGCCCGCTTGTGTTCGCAAAAGATCCATCGCGTTTCGGCCGGCGAGAGGCAGCTCCAAAACCTTGCGCCCGTTTATGACCGTGCCCACCGAGGACGATAGTAAGTCAAGTTGCAGCACAGCGTCGGCCCTCACTTCGATCGACTCCGTAGGCGCCCCGATCTTCAGCTGCAAATCAAGAGTGAGCCTCGCCGCGACATCAAGCTCAAGGTCCCGCACCACGTACTTTTGAAAGCCAGGAAACTCGGCCGACAGCTGATAGAGGCCAGGCTGCAGAGCCGCGAATACGTACACTCCCGAATGATTGGCGCGGGTCTCCGTTGTTACACCCGTATTGACGTTGCGGGCCGTGACGCGCACGTCGGGCACGCCTGCGCCGGAAGGGTCAGTGATGATTCCAGAAACAAATGCGTCTGTCGATTGGCTGATAGCCCTGTCGGTTAGAAGCAGAAACGCGATCACAGCCGCGCTGATAGTTCCGCACAAACGAAGTGTTTTCATTTAGGCCTCTTCCTCTGAATCGTTCCATTAGACTATTCGCATTCGTGGCAAATAGCAATGGGGTGGGTAAATTGTAACAGGCTGCATCGCTGGCGTGTGTCGCTAAAGCTATACATGAAAGGCCGCTCGGCCATAATGGGTATTTCACAAGCAGGATAAAAACCTCTATGCAGATCAGGTCGAGTGACGGGGATTGCGCCCCGTCAACCTCCTACACCACCGGACGTGCGGTTCTCCGCATCCGGCGGTTGAACCCAGCAAGTTGCTACATCTTTGCCATGCTGGGCACACTGGGGCAGCCCCCCCCCGGTCTGCGGCTGGCCCCCTGGCCAGCCTGTATTATCCCCATGATTTCTTGTGCATTCCTGAAAACCATCCTTCATGAAACTTCCCTCATCACTTTCATGTCGCGCAACCCTAGAACTATTGGTACAGGTACGCTGCCTTTTCACAGAATTGTGTTAAGTTGAAACCAGTGCGCAAACTTGTCGCAATCTGGCTGCTATTCGTCACGCTCGCAACGGGCGGGGCCACCGCTGTGGCTACCCGATCGCTGAACTTCCAGACGGCCTCAGGTATCGTCTGGTTGCTTGCCAAGCGGCGCGGGACTCAGGCCGAACTGCGGCGCCGGGCGTTGCCTAAACCTGCTCGCGCCTCCTTAAAGCACCGCATCCCCATTCTGCGGCGGGCTGTCGGCACTCTTCATTGTTTTTCCCTTTTTGAGCGTCCTCCCCCTGCTCTCTCCGTTTAGTTTTTGGCCGAAATCCACTTTCTAAATTCACGGAGAATTACTATGTCCTTTTGGGAAAAACTGTTCCCTTTCGCCAGGCGTGTGCCCGCTGCGAAAAATCCTCAATCCGCGCTGGAACGCATCCGCGCTGGTAAACCTGACAACTCTGCTGAGCGCGCTATAGCGCAAGCGGCTAAAGCGGCGGAAGACGTACTGCGGCAGCGCCCATATGACGTACAAATTCTAGGCGCTCTCGCCATGGTGGATCAGAAAATTGCGGAGATGCAAACGGGCGAAGGCAAGACGCTCGCCGCTGTGCTCGCCGCCTTTGCAATGGTTCAGGCATTCGGTGCGGTGCACCTGCTTACCGCCAACGACTATTTGGCTTCACGCGATGCGGCTTGGATGGGGCCCGTTTACCAACGACTTGGTTTGAAGGTGGCCGCCCTCACGCAGAAAATGTCGCAAGCCGAAAGACAAGAGGCTTACCAAGCCGACGTACTCTATGCAACAGCCAATGAAGTAGGGTTCGATTACCTTCGCGATGGGCTGGCCCTCCGGCCCGTTGAACGAGTAAGCGGCAAGTTCGTCTCGTGTCTAATCGACGAGGCGGATTCGATTCTTATTGATGAGGCGCGTATTCCGCTGGTGATCGCTGGTGGAGCGGAACCGCTGGCGGACGTCGTGCATCGACTGGCTGCGTTCACCCCGCAATTGCAGTTTGGACGCGACTTCACATTCGATGATTACCAGCGCAACGTGCTCTTAACGCAAGAGGGCGCCGCGCGGATTGAGCAGTCGATCGGTTGCCCGAACCTCTACGCGCATCAACACAATCGGGTGCTGGAGGCCGCGGTGAATGCGATCCATGCCCAGACGCTTTTACGCCGTGATGTGGATTACCTCGTGCGCGATAACGCCATTGAGTTAGTAGATGAGTTCAAAGGGCGCGTGGCCCAGAACCGGCGTTGGCCCGCGCCGCTGCAAACGGCGATCGAAGCCAAGGAAGGCGTCCCGCTGCGGAAGCAGGGCCGCGTTCTTGGGCAGATCACACTGCAAAGCCTGATCAACATGTACCCGGTACGATGCGGGATGACCGGCACAGCCGCGACGCAAGCCGATGAATTTCGCAAGGTTTACGGGCTTGAGGTGGTAGTCATTCCGACAAACCGCCCAGCCATCCGGCGCGATCATTCCGACGTGCGGTTCCAATCGAAGTGGGAGAAAGAACAAGCCCTGGTGGAGGAGATCGCCCGCTTTGCGAAAACCAATCGGCCGATCTTGGTTGGTACGGGTTCCGTCGCTGAAAGCGAACGGCTGAGTGCGCTAGTTGCTGCGCGAAGCATTCCGCATCAGGTGTTAAACGCGCGGCAGGATGAAGCGGAGGCGCATATAATTGCGGCAGCGGGCGAGCGCGGCGCGGTAACCATTTCAACCAACATGGCGGGCCGCGGCACGGACATTGTCTTGGGTCCTGGCGTGGCCGAACTGGGAGGCTTGTACGTCATCGGAACAAATAGGCATGAATCGCGGCGCATCGACAATCAACTTCGTGGACGCGCCGGTCGGCAGGGGGATCCAGGCGATTCGCGTTTCTTCGTCAGCTATGAGGATGACTTGATGCAGCGCTACAAGCTTGGCGCCGATCGCGATGTGGAACATTTGCAGCGTGTAGTTGAAGGGCAGAATCTGGATGCGCGGACGCTGTTATGGAAGTATGAGGGCGTGACGGAAGGCCATCGCCGGGAGTTTCGCGAATGGCGCGATGGCGTGTTGGATGGCGATGTGCCTCCTCGGGAAAAGCGCTTGATACTCGAGAAGATCGACGAAGCGTGGTCCGATTATTTGGCCCAAGTGACGGCGCTTCGCGAAGGGATGCATTGGGTTTCATGGGCCGGCAAGAATCCGTTGAATGAATACCTATTGACGGTGACTGAGCTGTCCGATGGACTCTATGGTTGGGTGGAAAAAGAAGTGGAGCGACGGATGGAGGACCCAGACGTGGAAGAGGAACCACTGTTCGATAGAGGGTCCACCTGGGTTTATCTGGTAGACGATCAAACTTGGGGATCAATGAGCCTGCGGGCCTTCCGGGGCCTTATGCGCCTTCTGGGGATGAAGCCTGTTACTTGATGCCGAAGTAGAGCAGCGAATTCAGGACGAAGGCGAAAATGCCCGCACCTAATAATACGCAGACCGGCAATGTCAGAACCCATGCCAAGAGCAGACTTTGAAGCGTTCTCATCTGCAAGCCGGAATTGTTGGCGGCCATTGTTCCCGCTATGCCGGACGACAATACGTGCGTTGTGCTCACTGGAAGGCCAAGGCGGTCTGCGCTGAGGATGGTGCACATCGCAACCAATTCGGCGGAGGCGCCTTGGGCGTAGGTAAGATGTTCCTTGCCTATCTTTTCACCCACCGTTA
Organism: Acidobacteriota bacterium; assembly: GCA_025350695.1. Taxonomy (GTDB): domain Bacteria; phylum Acidobacteriota; class Terriglobia; order Bryobacterales; family Bryobacteraceae; genus JANXSF01. The sequence goes on along the minus strand of JANXXI010000387.1, from coordinate 15,503 downwards.
TCACAATGCGCTTCCATCCGATCATGGTGCCCAGGCCCAGCGCAAGCGCTACTGTGAACTTAACCCAATCGGGGATGAACTTGGTCAGCTTGTCGGCGCGCTTCTTGAAGTCCCCGGCGGCTTTCTTTGTAGGTGGATCAGTGATTTTGGCTTGCTTAAGAAGCTTGCCCGCTGATTCTGAGGCGAGGTAAAGATCGCGGCGAAGCGTCCGTCGTTGAACGCCCGTAAGCTCGTTCAAAGATTTCTTGCCTTCCAGCACGGCTGAGACTTCGCCACACTTGGATCCTAGGGCGGCAAACGTTCCGCCGGTTAGTTGACCGGTGGTTTTAACGAAGGCGGCCAGTTCCTCATCGGCGGATTTGCTTTCCGTAACTGCCGGATGATGCACCATTTCGACTGAGACCGCGCGGCTTGCGGCGATCAGTTCGTTGATCGACGCTTGTGTGGTTCCCATGTCGACGGCGAAGGTGAAAGGGAGAATGCCGATCAGGATCAGCATGATTAGACCCATGCCTTTTTGGCCATCATTGGAACCGTGAGCGTAGCTTACCCCCGTGCATGTCAAGATCAGGAGCGAGCGAACCCAGAAGGGCGGGGCTTTTCCCTTTTCTGGTGGAACAAACAGCTCGGGCCGCTTCACTAGCAACTTGAACAACAACAACAGCAGTGCTGCGGAGACGAAGCCGACCATGGGAGATATGAGAAGCGACATGCCAATTTCGTAGGCCTTGGTCCAGTTCACTCCGTCTCCCCACGCATGTCCTGGGGCCATCATGGAGTTGGCCAAACCAACACCGAGGATAGCTCCAACCAATGTGTGGGAACTGGAGGCGGGGATACCCATGTACCACGTACCCAGGTTCCAGATGATGGCGGAAATCAGCATGGCGAACACGGTGGCGGTACCGGCTCCAGCGCCCACATTCAGCACTAGGTCGAGCGGGAGCAGCGCTACTACCCCGAAGGCAACGGTACCCGGAGACAGGAGAACCCCAACCAGATTGCAGATGCCCGACCAAACTACCGCAACCGTCGGCCGCAGCGAATGGGTATAGATCACCGTGGCTACGGCGTTGGCAGTATCGTGAAAACCATTTACAAATTCAAAGGTCAACGCAAGCAACAGGGCGAGGAGTAGAAATATCCCGTTGAGTAGAGGGATCGATTCTCCGAATAATTCCATGGTTCAAACAATGACTGTAAGTTACAAGTAGGTTACTTGGCAAGAGGCGGACCAAATCTTTGCAAACTTTAGCTATAAGGAACGGCGATTGCGCCAATTTGGTAGCCTAACCTGAGTATGCGAAATTTAGTTTTGTTCATTGCCCTAGCGGCGGCGGCTTTGGGCCAGGTGGCCAACTTTGACGAACTTTTCCGGCTGGCTGGGACTAAATCCCCGGAAGCCACGGCGGCCCTGGCGAAGGCCATGCCAGCCGATGCGGTTAAGAAAGGAACGGCTTGGCTCGCCAAGGGGCCCGATTTTGTTTTCGCGATTGAGACGGCAATAACTCCAAAGCTCGTGGTTGACGACGGACAAGAATCCGCAATGACTCGGGGTGATGGAAATTTCTGGTACACGACAATGCGCTTGGGAACAGGACGAACGCACAACTTCAACTATCTGATTGGTGGTGCGCCGTTTGGCGGGCGGACGGATGTGATCGCCTACGGTCCGATGTCGTACGAACGGTCGGGCATTCCCAAGGGCGTTCTCTCCGGCAAGATGCAGCATTCAAGCAAAATTTACGAGGGCATGGTGGCGGACTATTGGACGTACGTTCCGGCCCAATATGATGCCTCAAAGCCCGTTGCGGTAATGTTCTGGACCGATGGCGAAGTTCTTATGCCGCGGCTGGAACCCTCGCGGGCACAGGTGGTTTTCGACAACTTGACCCATGACAAGAAAATACCGGTGATCATTCACGTGCTGGTTTCGCCGGGGAAGATCGGCGCGCGGGCGCTGCGATCCGTGCAATACGACACCGTGACCGATACTTTTGCGAAGTACGTGCTGGATGAGATTCTGGCGGAAGTGGGCAAAAAATATAACCTGCGCAAGGACGGTTACAGCAGGGCGATCGCCGGAGACTCCTCTGGTGGAATCTGCGCGTTCAACTCAGCTTGGTGGAAGCCTGAAGAGTTCAGCCGCGTTCTCAGCCGCATCGGAAGTTTTACCAGCATTCAATGGAAGCCCGGGCAACTCGATGGTGGCAACGTGATTCCCTTCGCCGTCCGCAAACAGGAAAAACGCAACATTCGTGTATGGATGCAGGATGGGTCCGGCGACTTGGAGAACGAGCATGGCTCCTGGCCGGCGCAAAATATCAACTTGGCGAATTCTCTGAAGATGAAGGGGTACGATTTCCACTTCACTTGGGGCAACGGGACGCATAGTCGCAACGGAGGGCATGCGGAATTGGCTGAAGAAATGATATGGCTGTGGCGCGATTATGATCCGGGGAAAACCACTCAAGTGTTTGAGCAGGACCCGGCGGAAAAAATGAAGCCGCCATTTCGCGTCAAAGCGCTGAACCGGGAACAGTAGGCAACCAATGAATACGCTGATTGAGTGCCGAAACGTTACGGTGAAACGCGAAGGTGTGGTTGCGCTCGATGGGCTGAATCTTATGATCGGCGCGGATGAGAACATTGCGATTCTGGGACCGAATGGGTGCGGGAAATCCACCTTCATCAAAGCTATTACTCGCGAAGTGTATCCGTTCCCCACCGGCAAGCCGTCAAGCGTGAAGATCATGGGGCAAGAGATTTGGAACGTTTTTGATCTGCGCGCCCATTTGGGGATCATCACCAATGACATGCTGGCCAGTTGCACGCGGTGGGACTATCCGGGTCGGGAGATTGTAACTTCGGGTTACTTTTCAAGCATTGGGATTTGGCCCAATCACGAAGTGACCCCAGAGATGGAGGCGCGCACGGACGAGGTGATGCGCTTGCTTGAGATCGAACACCTCGCCGAGCGGCAGATTAATCAGATGTCGTCAGGGGAGAGTCGGCGGTTCATGATTGGGAGAGCATTGATTCACAATCCCCGGTCGATTCTTCTCGATGAGCCGACGAATTCCCTGGACATTAAGAGCTGCCATGAGCTTTACGCGATTCTACGAAAGGTTGTGGCGCAGGGTACGAGCGTAATTTTGGTGACGCACCATTTGCCGGATATTTTGCCGGAGATTACGCGAGTAGTAATGCTACGCAAGGGCAAGGTTTTCGCCGATGGACCCAAGGCCCAGATGCTTGTTCCGGAAAAGTTATCGAAGCTGTTCCGGACTCCAGTCGATATCATCCGGAAAGACGGCTATTACAACATGTGGTGAGTCCGGGCGCAGGTTCCCGCGCTCCCAATGAATTCCCTTTTACCATCCGCCGACAACAATTTGAAAACACAACTCGAGCTGTTCGAGATGTGTTGCTAGCGATTGTGGCGGTGGAAGCGCGGTCTGTCCCCCTCGGTAGCCTAATCAAAACTAGCCCGGATCTCCGTGTTTTCTAGTCCTTGCGGTACGGGCTAATTCTTTTGGGTGATTTCATTATTCTCCAATCCGGCTTATCGTTTACATGTCCACAATAATTCTGCTTCTTAAGGAAACCGTGATGTTAACCTCCCGTTTGCTATTGGTCCAGGCTCTGTTCTTTGCCACATCCACCGATTTGGTCGTGGCTCAATCGCGCCCCAACCCTCCCGCCCGCGTCACGCCTTGGACGCCTCGATCTCCGAAACCAGCTTCGCCCGAAACCGTACGCATGCTTGCGCCGGTCCCGGCCGTCACATCCAATTCCTGGACGCTCATCGGGCCGCAGCCGCTCAACTCCAACGGCGCGAACGGCAATGTTTCTGGAAGAGTCACGGGAATCGCGGTAGACCCCACCAACGCGAACATCCTCTACATAACGCCCGCCGGCGGAGGCGTGTGGAAGACAACCAACGGGGGTGGCAGTTGGACCCCGCTCACCGATGCCCAGACAACCCTTTCAATGGGGTCGATCGCCATCGCGCCAAACAATGCCAGCGTGATCTACGCGGGGACCGGCGAATCCAACAACGCTCTGGATTCCAATTTCGGACGAGGCATTCTAGTCTCCACAAACGGTGGCGCCAGTTGGACGCTGCGCTCTGGACCGGCGGGTATTTTCAACACCAGCCGTCTGACCATCGGGCGAATTGCGGTGGATCCAACCAATTCCGCTATCGCTTATGCGGTCGCGGCTAGCTTCGGCAATAACGGCGGTTGCTGCGGAACAGGTATTTATAAGACGACGGATACGGGCGCAACCTGGACGAACATGACGCAAGCGGCGGGGCTCGATTCGAACAATCCTTGGTCTGACGTTCAGCTTGATACCACCAGCCCCACTACCATCTATGCCGCTCACGGCAACAACTTTGGGGATGCCGCCAACGGCGTCTATAAGTCGACTAACAGCGGGACTACCTGGGCGCTGCAGGCTGGTTTCCCCAGTGGCTCGACGGTGGGCCGCATTGCTTTGGCTGTATCGGGCCAAGTGGTTTACGCGGCCGCTCAGGACCCTGCAACTGCTACCTTCGGGGCACTCCTCTACATCCGGCGAAGCGACAATGGCGGAACGACTTCTACTAACTTGACAGGCAGCGCGGGTATGGGGAATTATATGGGCGGCCAGGGCTGGTATGACAACGTGGTCACCGTGGACCCCGCAAATTCCGCGATTGTGATTGCAGCCGGCGCGGCGGGCGGCGGCAGCATTCTACGCAGCACCGATAGCGGGGCCAATTGGTCCGACATTTCCGGCGGCGCGGTCAATCCGCATGCCGATCATCACGCCGGAGCATTTGTTGGCGGGCTGTATCTGGATGGCTGCGACGGTGGAATCTATCGTTTGGATGACGCGGCTGGCCCCAAGTGGACGAATCTGAACGCAGATCTAGCCACCATCCAGTTCACAGGTTTGGGACTGCACCCGACCGATCCGAAGCAAGTCATCGGCGGCAGCCAAGACAATGGAACCGAGAGATTTACGGGCGATAGCGTTTGGAGTGAGACCGACGGCGGCGATGGCGGCTATGCGAAATTCAGCCAAACCAACGGCAACATCGCCTACCATCAGATTCCCGTGGCAAGCTTCGGCAATAACTTCTTCCGCTGGTCGAATGATAGTGGCGCCACTTGGTCCACCCGAACTTCCAGCATCTCGGCCGATGCCGCCAACCAGCAGTTCTATGCGCCCTTTGTGGTCGATCCAGGCAATGGCGATCGCGTGCTGTACGGTACGAATGGAATCTGGGAAACAACCAATCAAGGCGCCGCCTGGACCAAGTTAGGGGCCTTCCCAGTGGCGGGCGGGTTCGTCAACGCCATCGGCCTTGCGCCTTCAACTACCCAAACCATTTACGCAGCCGTGCACAGCGCAACGGGCGCCAACGCAGGCTTCGGCGCGACCAATGTTTTCGTAACCACCAATCATGGAACCAGCTGGACCAACATCACGGCTGGCCTACCCGCCGGCGCCTTGGTTCAAGATATTCAGGTTGACCCAGCCACTTCCACTACAGCCTACGCAGTGGTCAACAGCTTCAGTGGTTCGGGCAACGTGTTTAGGACCACCAACGGTGGCGCTACTTGGACCAACATTAGCGGCAATCTTTCCAGCGTAACGGCTTGTCTCTGTTCCACGCCCGTTTGGTCGCTGCAGATCGGAACACCGGCCGGAGTACTGTACATCGGCGCCGAAGATGGCGTTTATGTGACGGCCGACACCGGAACCACTTGGGCTCGCCTCAGCACCGGTTTGCCCAATGCCCAGGCGGTTCAGATTGAGTTGAACAAGACGCTGAACATTCTGGGCGTATCGACGCATGGCCGCAGTGTATGGGAAATTTCCGTTGCCGCTGTGCTACCCGACCTAACCCTTACCAAGACCCATCCCGCCGGCTTCGCTCAAGGCCAGGTCGGCGCGCAGTACACCATCCTCGTGAAGAACGTGGGCGCCGGGCCAACCACTGGCGTTCCCGTAACTGTCACCGACACGCTGCCCCCCAGTATGACGGCAACCGCGATGAGCGGCGCGGGTTGGACCTGCACTCTTGCCACGCTGACGTGCACCAGCACTGCAATTGTGGCGGGAGGAGCGAACTTCAACCCCATCACCCTGACTGTGACCATTGCGCCAAATGCTCCCGCGAATGTCCTGAATTCAGCAGTCTTGACCGGTGGCGGCGACGCCAACGGCGCGAATAACTTCGTCGATGACCCTACGACCATCATTCAATTGCCCGACCTGATCCTCACCAAAAGCCATGTGGGCAATTTTACACAAGGGCAACTCGGTGCAACCTACACCGTGATTGTCAGTAACATCGGCTTCGGACCCACCACAGGCGCGCCGGTTTTTATGACCGATACGGTTCCCACCGGCTTAACTGTGGTAGCGATGACTGGCGCCGGTTGGACTTGCAATGTGGTCACGGTCACCTGCAGCTCCACGGCGATTGTGCCGACTGGATCGAGTTTCCCTCCCATCACCGTCACGGTGAACGTGGCGACCGACTCGCCGCTGAATGTCATCAACAATGTGGCGGTTGCCGGCGGTGGCGAACTGGCAGTGTTTAGCGGGAACAATACGGCGGCCGATCCAACCAAGATCCTGCCACTCGACTTCCTGATTCGCTACGCGGCTAACCTGACTTCGGGCGATGCGGTGATCAACATCACCAATACCGGATTCAACGGCGCGGCGCTCACCGGCCCTGGCTTCGGCGGGGCGGTTGGTAACATCTGCATGAACGTGTACGCGTTCTCGCCCGATGAACAGCTGATCTCCTGTTGCTCTTGCCTGATTACGCCGAATGGTTTGGTTTCGATCTCAGTGAATTCGGACCTGATCAGCAACACGCTGACCGGCGTGCGGCCGAACTCGGTGGTTGTGAAACTTGTGAATACCGGCGCAGGCACGGCCTTCACCGGCACGACCTGTACGAATAGCGCGGCTCTGGCTGGAACAGTAGCATTCCCAACTGCTGGTGGATCGTTGGCCTTTGGCACGACGGTGCACGCCGGGGCAGCGGCTGGAACGCTTGCCGTTGCCGAAACGCCATTCTTGCGAGCAACGCTGAGTCCAGCGGAACTGGCCAGCATTACGAATCGGTGTACGAACATTGTGGGCAACGGGAGCACTTTCGGCATTTGTAGGTCCTGCCGGACGGGCGGATTGAATAGCGGTAGATAGCTCGCTTAACTAACTACGGGCAGGGAATCGGGTAGCATGCCGAAAGGCTTGCTACCCGACTTTCCGTTTCCAGCCGCTTAGAGTCCATTCCGCCTCCCACCCACTGTGACTCGTAGGATCCTTGGCCCGGCTAAAGCCGTTGTGCGACAATCCGGTATTCACTTCCCGGAGTTGCCCAACATGAAAAAGACCTTTGCTATCCTACTTTCCTCACTGCTGCTGTCCGCACAATCCCCTCCACTCTCAATCGCCGGATTCCTCCCCGATTCCACCAAGCGTGAGTTTGATCTAGAATCAAAATTTGATCAAGCACTCAATCGACAAAACTTCCAGCAATGGATGAAGCTCCTATCCTCCAAGCCTCATCATGTCGGCTCGCCCGCCAGCAAAGCCACCGCCGAGTTCATCGCCGCACAGTTCAAGAGCTGGGGCTACGAAACTTCCATTGAAACCTTTTACCCACTCTTCCCTACCCCGAAAACTCGCCAGCTTGAGATGGTCTCTCCCACCCGTTTTACCGCTCTTTTGGAAGAGCCCAAGGTGGAAGGCGACGAAACCAGCGGCATCAAGGACGGCAACTTGCCTATCTATCATGCTTACTCGACTGACGGCGATGTTACAGCCGACTTAGTCTATGTCAATTACGGATTGCCGGATGACTACCGTAAGTTGCGTGAAATGGGGATCGATGTAAAAGGAAAAATCGTCCTGGCGCGCTATGGTTCCTCATGGCGAGGCATCAAGCCAAAGGTAGCGGCCGAGAATGGAGCCATCGGTTGCTTGATCTATTCCGATCCCCAGGACGACGGCTACTTCCAAGGTGACGTTTATCCGAAGGGAGCCTACCGGCCGGCCCAAGGCGCGCAGCGCGGTGCCGGGCGGGAGTAGCCTACCAAGTTATCCGCACCAGGGAAACGCCGTGCCGTGGCAGATCAAATTTCATCTCCAAGTTTCCACTGGCGGCAGTAACCCACTTTGGCGATTCGGCCATCTCCAACTGCCCGGCGCGTTCCAATGCCGCGTACTGATCGTCAGTCGGCTTTTGCGGGGAGCCCATCTTCTTCCACGCCTCGTAGGAATTGCTGAATTGGTGATCGACGCGGTAGTGCTCCATCCGCATCCGCGCTGAGGGCAATCCTTTGATCGTCAACTCCACCGGAACGACTGGTCCGGGCTTACCCGAATCATGGTAGTTAGAGACCAGCACAGTCAGCGACCGGACATCTCGAGCCGCCATTGCGTTTACATCCGACGCCCCATCCTTTACACCGCCTTTTACCATCGCTTCAATCGTCATGGCCGACGAGTTCTCCACCTTCACCCGGTCGCCCGTCATCATGCCCAGCATACGGAACACGTTCAGGACTGGCTTGTCGATGCCATTCGTAGCTAAGTCGCGGAACCCATCGAAGTAAGGTTGATCTTCGAACTCAAAAGCCCAAGTTACCGCACCTACTAAATTTACCCCGTGCTTCTTGGCCAAGTCCAAATGACGAGGCATGATAGCTGCCGTATAGCTGGAGTACATCACGCCATTCCGATAAGCGTTCTGTGGATAACGGCTGGACGAACAGGCCGCGCAACCTTCAGGGTCGGACTCGCCAATCATGATCGGCTTATTGCGGAGTTCGGGGAACGAAGCGATGATTTCGAAGCCCTTTGAAAGATCGTTCATCTGCTTGTCAATCCCCATCACCACGTTGCCATCGACAAACTTCGGCGCGCCCTTGGCGTGGAAAAGAATGTGATCGAGGGGCGATCCAACCTTGCCCGTCGCGTAGTTCTTGCCATGCAGCACGTGCTCCAGAAATCCTTTAAGGAAGGAGGCGGCGCGTTCGCTGCCGGGGCCAGTGGAATCAGGCCCGCCTACCTTGGAAGTTGGTAGCGCCCGCTTCACTGCATCAGCGGCAAAATCGTACAGCTTGTGGAACTCCTCAGGCGTACCTTTCCAATAGCCAATGTTGGGCTCGTTCCAAACTTCCCACTTCCACGTTTCCACCTCGGCCTTGCCGTATCGGTCCACGCAGTGGCGCACCCATTGAAAGACGAGCTCGGCCCACTTGGCGTAATCCTTTGGAGGATAGGCCCAGCCAGTGAAGATGTCACCATAGGTATTGCCTACTCCCCAGTTGTGTTTGTAGGGTTGAGGATGCGTTGAGAGCGCTTCGGGCATAAACCCGATCTGCGCCAGCGGCTTCATCTTCCGCTCAATGTAGGTATCGAAAATCTTGTCGACAATGGTCCAATCGTAAATGGGTTTGCCGTTGGCGTCCTCGGTGTAGGCGTTTGTTGAACCCCACTTCAGGGCCGCCCTGCCATCGCCAGTAACCAGCAAGCTGTGCGCCCGAACGTAAACCGGCACAGGGCTTAAGGCGGCTAACTCCGTCAGCAACTTCTTGCCATCCTTCATGTAAGTGTAATTCGGCTCGTCATAACCGAAGTAACTCCAGATGGGTTTTAGCGGCTCGGTCTTTGCGTTGGCGTCCACGCGAATGGATACCGTCTGCGCCGCGGCCATGGTGGCGAGGGCGCAACTGAAGATTAAGGATTTGATCGTCATCTTTAGAATGTATACTTCAAAGCTACTTGCATTTGCCGGGGAGCTGTTGCCGTGCCAGTGATGCGGCCCACGGTGCTGGTGTCAAGCGTGGCATTTGGGGCTCCAAAGCTGGGAGTGTTGGGCAAGTTGAATGCCTCCACTCGGAACTGCACTTTCGAATGATCGTTGATTTGGAACTGCTTGAAAAGGGAAAAATCCACGGTTCGCAGAATGTCGGGTGAGATAATCCTCAAGCCCGAATTGCCGTAGGTAAAGTTGGAGGCAGCGACGAAGGCCGTTGGATCGAACCAACGTTCGAGGGTCGGGTTATCCGATGAGCCGCGCGCCAGCCGATTCGGCCGCTGCCCGCCAACACCCGTATTGGCGACGTCGCGTGAGAGCGAAACGGTAAACGGAACGCCGCTGCGGAACAAGAAAATGCCCTGCATCTGCCACCCACCAATGACCGCGTTGGCAAAACGATTTACGTCGCCGGCCAGCTTCTTGCCGCGCCCAAACGGCAGTTCGTAACCAAAGCTGCCAGCGAAGCTGTGCGGGACATGGAATTCGGACGGACCCTTTTCAAACCGGTATCGGCCACCGGCGGCTGGCGTACTGAGGCTCCACAAACTCTTTGAGAATGTATAAGAAGTGAGGAACCATACTCCACCCGAAAGCCTCTTTTCAAACTTACCTTGCAGCGCGTGGTAAGTGGAGGAAATGTCATTGGAGAAGTAACTAAAGTTCGCAAACCGGGGATAAGGCCGCCGCGCCTGAATGGCGCCGGGGCCTGGCTCTGGGATGTTGAACGCATCGGTCCCCGCTAAGTGAGTGCCTTTGTTGCCGACGTACTCCAGATCCACCAACATCATCTTGCTTATCTGCTTTTGAATCCCGAAGTTCCAATGCTGATCTTGGCCCATCTTCATATGCGTGTATTCAGGGCCCAGGCCGATGGTTGAGTTCGGGGAACCCAAGGGCGCACCTAGATAGAAGTCCGCCAATGTACGGTTGGGAACCACGCCGCGATCATTTAGAGCGGAGTCCGATAAATTGAACGGAGGCATGTTCAGGTTCACGCGATCGCTGGTGGATTCGCCTTCATAGAAGATGCCATAGCCGCCGCGAATTACAGTGGTCTCGCCCATGGGCCGCCAAGCAAATCCGAAACGCGGGGCCCATTGCTTATTGTCCGGGTACGTAATGTTGTACGGGATGCCTGCTTCCGAGCTGGTTTGGATCAGACTCTTCAAGTATGTGTAGGCTTGCGGAGCCGCGGGTTGGGCGCCGAGATCCACAGTTGTTCCCCTGCCAGATACGATGATCGGTCTGGCCAGCGTGCCATCGAACGTGCCCGTTTGTCCTCGGAACGACGTGGCCCACGGCGTGTGTTCGTAACGCAAGCCGATGTTTAGGGTCAACCGGCTGTTTACTTTTATGTCGTCCTGGAAGAAGAGGTGCCATGCGTTGTAATCGCCGCCGAACGTATCGGATGGATAGCCACGATTACCGCTTTGTGGAAGGCCCAAAACCCAATCGGCGAAAGGATCTCCGGTGCGTGCGTTATTGGCGGGGTTCTCGGTGTTTTGTCCGTTGAAGGCCCAGCTTCCCATGTAGGTTTTGCTGTCGGTGCCCAGCCAGGAATAGTAACGATACTTACCGCCTACCTTGATCACGTGCTTGCTCTTGATCCATGTGACGCTGTCGGTAAATTCCTTGGTGTAGCGGTCCTGTGTTTTCGGCCGTTGGTCAAACGTGGAACCGGCAAGACCGGCGTAACCTGACCAACCGAAGTCGGGGAATGATCCGATGTCGAAGGAACGCTTGGTTTCCTCCATGCCTTTGATCTTCGCTTCCTTATTGAAGTCCGTTCCCTGTAAATAGGGCGCCAGCTTAATCACGCCGTACAGCATGTTCAGACGGAATTCGTTCAGCACGGCCGGCTTCAGGTTGCTGGTGATAGACACTGTGTAGTTTTGTCCGCGAGTGTTCGATGCGGCGACGCCCAGCGCCGGCGCGCCGCCTGGTTCGCCCAGGTTGTTGTTGTTCAGACTCCAGCGTGCGAAGACTTTGTGCTTATCGTTGATGGTATGGTCGATGCGCGAGGTAGTTTGATCCTGATCAACCGAAGTGGAAGGCGAGAAGCGGAAGACAGCGCCTGGGGTTGCCACCGTTGGGATGAATGGGTTGAAGTAGGCGGCCTGCGGCGATAAGCGGTTTGACGGAATTCGATTGCCGGCGAACGGCGTGCGGGTGTTGTTCACCGTGGTCTGAGGGTCATAGATGATGTTGGAAACTGCGCTAAAATCCCCGCCCAACATTGCGGCCGTGGGACTGGTGCGGCTAACCACGTTGCCCTGCCGTTCGCGTGTTCCTTCGTAATTGAAAAAGAAGAACGTCTTGTTGCGGCCATCATAGAGCTTTGGAATCCAGACCGGCGCGCCGACTGAAGCTCCGAATTGATTGCGCTTCAGTAAGTCGCGAGTGGCTCCGAAGAAGTTACGGGAGTCCAGTTTTTCGTTCCGCAAGAATTCATAGAGCGTGCCGCGGATGCTGTTTGTTCCCGACTTCGTGGTGGCGTTAAAGAAGCTGCCCGAGCGGCTGTGTTCGGCTGAATAGGCGTTTTGTTGGACACTGAATTCCTGCAGGCCATCGATAGAGGTTTGAATCCAACTGCCTCCTTGATGCTGTTCACTGGTGTCGGCTCCATCAAGATAATAGGAAACCTGGCGGCCACGGACACCGCTAATTGTCGTTCCATTGACGAACTCTGGACGGATGCGCGTTACGTTGCCGGTGCCGGGAAGCAGCACCACTCCGGGAGTCAGGCGAGCGAGTTCAGCGAAACCGCGACCGTTCAAGGGCAGGTCGGTAATTTGGTTATTGGTCATGACGTGGCCGACGGCTCCCGATTCGGAATTGAGCAAGGGAACCGTTGAAGTGACTTCGATCACGGTGTTGGTTTCGCCCAACACGAGCTCCATGTCGAGCCGCAAATCCTTGCCGACTTGCATTTCAACATTTGCTCGAATCGAGGTTTTGAACCCCATGGATAAAGCACTGACGTCATAGAAGCCAGGTTCGATGGCCGGCACAACGTAGCCGCCGGATTCGTTGGTAGTAACGCGGCGCGCCACTTTGGTTTCGCGGTTGGTCACCGTAACCGTGGCGTTGGGGACGACGGCGCGGTTGGGATCGAAAATCGTTCCTTGAATGCGGCCCGTTTGAATCTGGGCGAAGAGGCTAGAGGCAGCGAGGGTGAGAGCAAGTACTGAGAAGCATAGTGGCATAACTTTGTTCATGGCTTTGGGGGAATGGTACTACCACTTTTGTGTCAGCGTCAAGGCGCCTATGTGTTACGATTTAGCTGAAAGTATGGGAAAGAAAACGCCGGCGCTATCGAAAGACGATGTTACAGCGCGGCTCATTAGCGCTTTCAAAGGACTTATTTCCAGTGGCGGCCTTTCGCCGGGTGGCCGTCTTCCGGCGGAACGGGAGCTTGCTGTCAGCTTCGGAGTAAGCCGTTCTTCTTTGCGGCAAGCGCTGAAAGTTTTGGAAATCATGGGTGTGATTTCACAGCGTGTTGGCGATGGCACTTACTTAAACCCCGCTGCTCCGGCGATTCTGAGCGAACCGATGGAATTCCTGATTCTTCTGGACGGCATTTCGTTCCATGAGTTGATGGAAGCACGCCGTATTGTGGAGCCGGAACTAGCGGCGCGAGCGGCGATGCGGGCCACGCTTGAAGATGCGGCGGAACTGGCGGCGGTTCATGCGGAGATGGAGGCATGCAAGACGGACTCGGTCCGATTCGTGGAGGCGGACCTAAAATTTCATCAAACGATTTTTCGGATCTCCGGCAATCGGGTATGCAGCATGATGTTCACGGTGGTGCATCATTCGGTACATAAGTTGATGGAGTTAACTTCATCGCTGGTGAATCCGGAACATACGTTGGGGCTGCATCGGCGCATTACGACGGCGATTCGCAAAGCGGATGCCGAGAGTGCGAGGCAACGCATGATTGAGCATTTGGATGATGCGGCGGGACTGCTGGCGCGCACGGCGGCAAAGCAGACGGAGACGAAAGTATTAAAGCGTGTGAGCAAGTTACAACGAGGAATTAGATGAGAGCCTTTCTTTTATCTACTTATATTTTGCAGCGCTTGGAGCGGATGGCGGTATCCAACTTCTGAGCAGTCGGACCGGGGATCCTCCGCGGAGCAGAGGGTCCGCCGTACCGCATACAGGTTTGGTCAGACTTCGAATTTCTATTCAGGCCCCATGAGGCAGTTTTTGGGCTTTAGACCTTATTTATTAAATTTTCAAAGACCTACGCGCGAGGGTGGCGGGGTGTGCTCCATTGTGTGGCCGGAGCTTGGCCTTACCTTCTCATGGGGCTGGAAGATCGGACTGAATGTTCAGCGTTGGGGAGTGGGGTACCTTCGCATCCCAACCCGTTTCCACTGCCTGTTGATGAGCGCGGTGCAGGGATTCGGCCACCGCGTTTAGCAGGCTGCCTAAAATTTGTGGGTGATCGCCTTGACCAGCATGATTGATGTCCACGGTGATTTGATGCCGGCTGATTTCGATGTCTGTTTCCGAGGTGACGATGATGGGGCGCGACACCTTCGTGAACAAGGCCGCGTGGCGCTTGTTTACTTCTTTCAGCTTAATGGTCATACCTTTGCTGAGCGAATTGATCGCCTTCCGCTTGCATTCCGTGAAGTTGCCGTACAGGGCGAAGGCCAGGACGCTGTTTGTGAGCGCGAGTTGACCCATTTGCGTAGCGTTGTGGGGAAAGGGGAACAGAGGCTGGGGAATTGGGTCGATGATTTTTCGGATCTTTTCGGCGGCTTCGTCGCGAGCCTCGCCGGTGATGACGAGGATGGGTGGTTTTGCGCCGGGCAACATTGCACACGTTAACCAGTGGGCGATTTGTTGAGCAGGTTGCTCCTCAATGTGGAACAGTTTCTTTAGATGCGTGGTGAGGTTTTGTGGGGAAGATTCCGGGACCGGGAGTGGGAGATTCAATGAAGGACGAGCGAAAGTAACGTCGAGGTTAGAAGTTAGCTTCCACGATTTTCTGGTGAGTTCGATGGCATCGAAATTGTCGTGCAGGTCGAGCAGAAGAGTTTGGGGGTCGGGTTGGAAGGTGCGGAGAGGAACGGGTTGGGTGCGGCCGGATGCGTGGGCTTGGGCGTCGAGCTTGCGGAGGGTGAAGCCGAGGGCGTTTGCGTTGGGAATGTCGATTTGCTGGGAATCGGCGAGGGTATTTAGGAAGACGAAGAAATCCTCGGAGTAGAGCGGGGTGGCGGTGCCGGAGGGAAGGGTGGCGTGGGGTTGGTTGTCGAGGGACAGGAAGAGCTGGGTGCGCCCGGCTGCGAGATTTACGAGGGAGTTCATTTCTGGTTAAAGAGTAGCTTGGCGGGGGGCGTGATTGGCGTTGCGTGGCGGTGGGTTTGGCGGGAAGTTGTTGAAGGGTGGATGGTTAGGGGTGGGGAGAGTTTATTCAAGTGATGGTGATCGGGAAATTTTCCGGGGGGATTTTCATTGAAGGTAGAGACGGTTTTCAGATTTTCCGCACTTCACTGTTGGCCGCTGATTCACGCGGATTCACGCTGATATAGAGAAGACTAATTTTTGATGAATTGACTGAGTCTAACTGGACCGGGACTCCGAGTAATCCCCCGATTCCATCGGGGTCTGGTCGAACCCTGAAAATGGCTATCACTCGGCAAAC
>JANXXI010000379.1 GCA_025350695.1 Acidobacteriota bacterium | reverse complement strand
AGCCGACTAACTGATCGGCAACTTCCTGTGTCGTCATTGGTTGAGCACCGCCTCCAATTTGCGGTATTTCAATTTACCACAACGAAATTACACTACCATGTCTTGGGGCGGATCAAACTTCATAACTTTGAGCGGCTATTTCACGAAAACGGCTAAGCTACTGGCCACCGCGCGGCCATTCGGATTGTCAGAGGACACATTCACTATCCTTGCTTCGTGCGATTTGGGATCTTCCATCGCCAGCGTAGTGGATCCGCCTCCATCAAGGTTCAGGGCATTGTTCACCCCGTACTCCTTCACAAGTAACTCCGCCACTTCGGACAACTTCATGCCTTGACTGGCCCCAGCGCGATCGACGGTGAACAGAAAAAGCGTCCGGTTATCTTCGGATAATCCGATGACGGTGCGGGCATTGGGGACATCATACCAGGATTTCGCGTTGGAGTAACCGGCGGGGCCGCCGGGTGTAAGAAGTCCATCGGGATGATGGCCGTCCTTATAAAAAGGCACGGCAGCAAGCCCATTGGTGATGATCTGCGCGGAGCCGGAAATTGCTGTCCCGATCTTCGTGCCGGCCACACTGTCCAGTGTGACGATTGTAGCGTTGTTTTCGTCGTCAATATTTAGGGCGGGGGCGTTTGCCACGATTGCGTAGGACTGCACGGGCTGCTCAAAATCGGAAAATACCTTTCCACCCGAAGCCGCGAAGCCCACGAGAAATGACTCCATTTCCTGTGAGGGATAGGGAGTGAAAAAATGGCCGTTCAACGCAATCTGGGCCTTTTCCTGATTCAGAAAGTCCAACGTGGTTTGGCGAACCGTTTCCCGCGATCCACTAGGAGCAGTCATCTTGAAAGAAAAACCAGAAGTCGTTAAATCAATCTTTACGATGTGAATTGAGACTTTGCGCGGCTGCTCGTCCGTACGGATAATATGGGTAACGCCGGGCCAGGGCGTCGTAGTGACAGTCTCCGCCTGAACCGGCGCGAGCCAATAAACAAAGAGGAGGCAACGGAGTAGCAGGGACCGAAAACGCATCTCTTTAGATTCTACACATACATTCGTAAAACAAAAGTTAGTCATTTTGTTTTCACAGAAATGGTGTAATATAAGAATATCTTTTAGGAGGTGGGCCTTCTCATATTCGAGGCCTTCGCAAAAACGACTTTTGGACGGCGCGGCTCCGCCCTCCTTCGGCTCGTCTGTTAGCACGCTCCTTGCGTCTCTGCTAAACCTTGTCCTGCCTGACGATTGCCGTCTGTGCGGGGAACCTCTTCAAAACTTTTCCAGAATCCCAGTTTGCGCTGCCTGCCTTTCTGCCCCACAAGCGATGGTGGCCGAATACTTTTGCGTGAAATGCAGGACGCCTTTCCTTTCCGAGCATCCTTTAGACGAAGATGGCGTCTGCGGAATGTGCCGCCACGGATTCACCGATTTCGACGCCGCCTATTCTTACGGCGCTTACGAGGGCAAGCTTCGGGAAATTATTCACTTATTGAAGTACGGGCGAATTGAGCCGCTGGCTAAGCCTCTATCGAATTTGTTGATCAAGGCTCTGCCGCTTGACCAGCTGTTTGACTGCGTTGTGCCGATCCCTATCCACTGGATGCGCCGGATTTCGCGCGGCTTTAATCAGGCCGAATTGATCGCCAAACCTTTGGCCGATTATATGAGTCTGCCGATGGTGAAGGCGATGCGCCGTAGGAGTTACCGGCCGCCGCAAGTTGGTTTATCCAACGCCCAGCGCCGCGACAATGTTCGCGGTGTCTTTTCCGTCCGCAAACCGGAACAGATTAATGGCCTGCGCATTCTTTTGGTGGATGACGTTTTCACCACCGGAGCAACAGCCAGTGCCTGCGCAAAAGCATTGAAGCAAGCTGGCGCAAAACACGTTTCTTTACTAACGCTAGCGAGGGTGGACCGGCGGCCTGTTATGGCTGAGTTCCGCTTTACGCCGGCAGATTCGATGTCCGTGGGAGCTGCTTAGCCGATATGCCGAGTCTCGATCGATTACATCAACCTGTTTTAGTTTTGAATGCCAGCTACGAACCGATTAACATCTGCGCCGCTAGACGGGCGTTGATTTTAGTGTTTAAAGGATTGGCGCGCGCCGAAGAAAGTTCCTACATGATGGTGCACGCCGGCCGGCAACATCTGCCTCTACCTAGCGTGATTCGCCTGTTGGAATACCGGCGCATTCCGCAACAGACTCGAGCCCTATCGCGCAAGAATATCTTGATGCGAGACCGCTACACGTGCCAGTATTGCCACCGAGCTTTGCCTTCGAACGAATTGACGTTAGACCATGTGATGCCAAGGTCGAGGAAGGGCGAGTCGAGTTGGGAGAACCTTGTCGCCTGTTGTGTTGGGTGCAATAACCGCAAGGGCAATCGCACACCCGACGAAGCGGGGATGAAGTTGACCAAGCAGCCAAGATCGTTTAGTTTGCATACCAGCCGTCACTTGATGCGGATGCTGGGGCACACCGATGACCGTTGGCGGAAATACCTTTTCTATTGATCGGCACTACAGCAGTAAGCCTTCCGAAACGGTTTGGCCATGGCTATTCGGGAGAGCCAACCATGGGCCGCAAATCCGAAGGGGTGATGGAAGACCGCAACAATAACAACGCGAAGATTGCAATTTCTAGCCAGGTGACCGGCCGTCGAACGCTCCCGTAAGTTGGCGGTCGCGCTGGAACAGCGGGCGGGTTTAGAGGAAATGCGACATACGCGTTGACCGGCTTAGGGAATGGACAAACCCGTCTTGATTTGGACAGCCGTCATGAAATGGCAAGTTGGTTTCATCGGCTGCTTGTGCCCCTTATTCTTAGCTCGGCAAAAACGTCAGGCTGTCAACGACAGGATGAACTTTTCCATCACGGTGCGGTCATCGGGGCGGATGTCACGCATGCCTCGGTCGGCTTCGAAAATTTCGGTCATGGCCTTGCGGATTTTTCCTTCAGAGAAAGAGGCCGCGGTTTGGGCAACCTGTTCGGCTCTTGAGCGCCACATAGGCACGCCTCTTCCGGAGAAATGATTTTGGATGGCCGAGGCGCCCTTCAAGTTGGCTTCACGGGCCACCAGCGCCAGACGGAATTGCGTTGCTAGAAATGCCAGAGCCAAGGGCAAGTACTCGCCCTCGCGCACCAAGGTGTCAAGAATAGAAAGCGACTGATTGCGATCCTTCCGGCCCATGGCGGCGACCAAAGCAAAAATCGTGGTCTCGCGGGCATCGGGCGCCATGTTGGCGATCATCTCTTCGGTGATCGTTCCGTTTTTTCCGGCCAGCAAGCTGAGTTTTTCCAACTCATTCGCAATACGGCTGGCGTTGCTACCGGTAGCTTCAACTAGGTAATCGGAGGCCCCAGGGCCGAGTTTGATTCCTTGCGCCTTTGCCATGTCGTTCATCAAACCGCGGGCTTCGGCAGGGGTGAACGGAGGGAACTCCACCACGTTCGTCACTGCACCGTAGAATTTGCGCGCGCGCTCCACTTTGGCTTTGTCGTCGCCTTCGAGTTCAAAGCGAGTGATGTCGAACACAAGGCAAACATCGGGGATGGGGTTTTTCAAAAATTGAGCGATGCGGTCAGCGCCACCGGGTGTTGCCGAAGGACCGTCATCATCGCTGGCGGCAGCCGCTGCACGCGAGGTTCGAGGCATGGCCCCTTCGGCTGCGCCAACCCAAATCAGCCGGCGTGAAGCAAACAGCGAATAGGAGCAAGCATCGTCCATCACATCGGCCAACTTCACTTCGTCGAGGTCGTGACGAGTGAAGCCATTTTCGTCACCATCATCACCCAAGACAGCTTTGCGCAATGCCTGGCGGGCTTTGGTTCGACGATACACGTCGGGTCCGATGAACAGGTACGCCGGGGCGGGCGGCGATTTTTTCAACTGGGCGATGAGTTGATCGGAAGTCATGATGCTAGAAGCCTTCAAGCAGCGCGCTAACTACAGAACGGGCGACATCGCGGCTGAGGCGATCGACAGCTGCGTCGCTTTCTTCGAGGTAAGCTCGTTGATCGGAGCCGATTTCGTAACGCTCGCGAACTTCCATGGCCGGACGTTCGAACAGTACTTTGCCGGTTGCTCGCTCAACCAGTGTCAGCTTGAGCGTCACCGCGACCTGCACGCTGCTGCCGCGATTGGTGGCTGGATCGAATGTGGTCACAAAGGAATCGTAACGAAGCACGGAGCCGCGCAGCACGGCGTCGGCGGAGTTGGGGTCGGCGTTGATGTTGTAGCGTGTACGCGAGATGAATTCACGGGTTAGAGCGCTCGCCAATTTCTCTGGAAGTTTGTAGCGCGCGGTGATGTTAGTGAAGGCGGGGATAGCGATTGTCTGTACGTTTTTTGGCAGGAAATCGCCCTTGCCTGAGACGTGATATCCGCATCCGGAAAGGGTACCGAGCAGCGCCAAAATTACGCAAGACTTCAAGACTTGCCTCCGGGCGCCTTGCCATCAATGGCCTTCATTGCCTCCACGGCGGCGTCGGCGGCGACGCGAACATTGTCGGCCACAAGCCACATCCAAAAGGCTCGCGGGTTGTTGCCATCGGCGCGAATGGATCCAACAGCGTAGCCACTTTGTTGAGCAATGCCGATGTTGTTTGGCGGCTCCAGCGATTCATCCCGAACGTCGACGCCGGCTTTGGCCAACGCCACTTCGAGCTTTTCTCTAGTGGGCTTTTTTTCGAATTCCACCCATACCGACATGCTGTAGCCGTGAAACACCGGGGCTTGGATAAGCCGGATAGACGGCAGTGGGGGGCCACTTGAAGAAGCGAGCAAGCTGGCCAAGTGGCGTGCAATGCGAGCTTCTTTTTCGACAAGATTTGGTTTGGCTTCTTCGCCGAAGCCGGCGAGCATAGTGAACGCCAGTTGCGCGTCGAAGAGTTTCTTGGTCACCGGTTTGAAGGTGAGCAGTGAGACCGATTGCGACTGTAGTTCCGCCACTCCGCCCTGGCCCCATTCGCTGCAGGGTTCCAGAATTGTGACGATGCTGCGTTCCACGGGTTGCACGATGGAAAGCGTCGTCAACAATCTGGCCAGCACTTGGGAGGCGGCGGTCGGGATCACCATCAGTCGCGCGGTTTCTCCGCCGGGTCTGAAGAGTCTTGCTCCGGGAACTTCATCGAGTAAGCCTCTGGCGTCAATCACGGGCGTCTTTTTGGGGGTCAGGCTGAGGGCTTCGCGGCAGACTTCGATACTGGAAGCGGCCAGTACAACCACGCCCGCATCCTTGAGGTTCTCTTTCTCAAGCCGGGCGAGGACCGTGAGCTCGTCGTCTTCCTGAGCTATGACGGCAATACCGGTCTCCTCTCCGCCCAGGACGCGAAGGCGAAATTGAGCAGAAGCCAACTCATGAATTTCACGTCCTAAAAGCGATTCACCGCCTGCGATAGCCGCTAATGTTTTAACCAACCTGAGTCTCCGGAACTTTGGGTGAAGAATGAGTGACGCGCCGCCACAATCCACCTAAACGAATTAAGATACCGCTGGCCGTATAGCAGAATGCCAAGGCAAAAAGCACTGGGCGGGACCATTCATAAATGAGATACATCATGCTGCCGAATAGAATTACTGTTTTGAAGGAGCGGGGGCTTCCCAAGTTGAAATCCTTGAAGCTGCGGTAGCGCCAAGCGGAGATCATGAGGAACGCTAGAAGTCCCATCAACGCCATCCACAAAGCGGAGTAGATCCAGAATTTAAGTGGACCTGATCCGTGGAAATATACGATGCTGGCAACCATGGCGGCTGCGGCGGGAATGGGCAGGCCGACGAAATACTTGCGGTCGGCGCGCCCTGGGTTACTGGGCTGCGGGTTGGTTTGCACGTTGAAACGGGCCAGGCGGGCGGCGCCGCAGAGCAGGTACATGAAGCACAGGAAATAGCCGGAGCGAATCAGGATTTTGTTGACGGCCGGATCAAGCGCCCAATCCACAAACTGGATGCCCCAGGTGAAAGCAAGAATTGCCGGGGCTAGGCCGAAGGCGATGACGTCCGCCAGCGAATCAATTTCACGACCAAAATCACTGACGGTGTTTGTCATGCGGGCAATGCGACCGTCAAGGCCGTCCATCACGGCGGCGAGGCCTATCATGATCGCCGACAAATCGAAATGTCTTCCGGCTGCATCGTAGGATCCTGTGGCCTGAGCCATTGCGCCATGAAAGGCTTCGAGAATTGCCAGGAAGCCAAGCAGCACATTGCCGGCGGTGAACATCGTTGGAAGAACATATGCGGCGCGGCGCGGACGGCGATCGAGCTCTTTAGGGTCTATCAGCCGTTCCTTAAGGTTCAGTTTCGGCATTTGATTTACGCCTTTCTGCGGGCAAGTATCGAGGACCCCGCGCTAACGCGCTGCCCTTCCTTTACGTCCACCGTCCATTCGGGGCCAAACCAGATGTCGACTCTTGAGCCGAACTTGATGTAGCCGATGCGTTCGCCGGAGGCTACGGAATCGCCAGCCTGTTTATAGCAAATTATGCGGCGCGCGATGAGACCGGCGATCTGCGAGAAGACCACCTTGACACCGTTATCCTCAATCGTGATGACGTTCATTTCATTTTCCGAGGATGCTGCTTCGACCGAAGCGACCAGGAATTTGCCCTTCTTGTATTCCACCTTGGTGATTTTTCCGGCGATGGGCGAGCGGTTAACGTGCACATCGAAAATGTTGAGAAAGACGGAGACTCTGATTTGATCGCCCATTCGTTTGATCCAGACCACTTTCCCGTCGGCCGGAGAAACAGCCACGGGGCCGGAGGGAATTTCACGATCGGGGTCACGGAAGAACCACAGGCAGAACAGGCCCAGGATGAACATGGGGATTCCGAATAGAGGGCGCGTGAGGTAGCTGACAAGAGCTCCGCCCGCGAAGAGGCCGATTGCGTAATAGATGCCGTCGATAACCATGTTCAATGCTAGTACTTATACTTATTGTCCCAGGTAGTGCGTGAGGGGCGCAATGATTTCGGAACGGAATAGCAGGGGAAGAGAAGGCTAATCTTCGTCAGCCGTGGAAGCGGTTTCGGTGGCCGGTTTAGGTTGAACGGCATTGGGATTGGATTGGAGAATTTCCCAGGCATCGGGCCGGAAAAGCAGAACCCGAACTTGGCCCCGCGGTCCAATTGGACCAATGTCATGCCCGGAACGTCTGATCACGACGCCACCCGCGTTGCCAACCACCATTCTTGCGGATTGAGCCTTTTCGAATTCGCGGGTCTGTCCAACTTCGAGTAGGCCCATGAAGAGCCGCTTGCCTTCACTGCTGATCTCAAGCCAGGACGATTCCGTTGCTGCAACGCTGATGGAGTGCAAGGACTCGGTTTGCTCTCGCGCCGTCGTTTGGGTTAATAGTTCACTGGTTTGCTTTTCGCCCGCAGCGTTTTTCGTCTTGGCGGCGGAGGCAACTTGCGATTTGCCGCTTTGCCCATCCTGGAACCAAGTGTACAGATAGGACCCGGCGGCAATCGCCATGACCAAACCACCGACAGCGGCCCACATTTTCAGATCAAACAGACCCTTGCCGGGAGGCGACATTAACGGCGGCACGTTGATCTGTTGATCTTTCCTTTGATGGACTAATGATTGAACTACTACAGGTTCTGGCTCGATCTCTGGTTGCGGACCTGCCTTCTCGTATTCGACCGGATCCAAACCAAGCGCTGCGGCGTACTGCCGTACAAAACTCCTACCAAAGAAGCCGCCCGGGAGCTGATCCCAATCTTCGTCTTCAATAGCCTTTAAGTACCGGCTTGAAATTTTCAACTCGTCGGCAATCGGTTTCAACTCCAGCCCTTGCCGAATTCGCTCGTTGCGTAATTTTTGTCCTACAGTAATCATGTTTTGGACGCCAATGGAAAGAGCCTACCGCTATAATACAACAGTTGTCAACTCATTCTGGCAGCTCTGGGGGTAACTGTAAATCTAAGTATACCAACAATAAGCGTTGTGGTTGTAACCCACAATCGCAAGGAGCTACTTGCTCACTGTCTGCACTCGATTCAGAATCAAGTGGATGCGGTCTATGAAGTAATTTTGGTGGACAATGCCTCAACTGACGGCACTGTCGAGTTCGTCCACGAAAACTACCCTAATATTAAAATTATACATAAGAACATCAATTCTGGTTTTTGTGAGGGGAACAACGCAGGCATCCGCGCCGCCCGGGCGCCCATCGTTGCTCTGTTAAACAACGACGCGGTTGTCGGTCCCACCTTTTTGCGCCAGTTATTGGCCGCACTTGAGGATCACCCAGATGCGGCGATGGCCGCGTGTAAGATTTTGCAATACGAAAATCGAAAGCTTATCGACAAGGCCGGACACCTTATCTATTGGGATGGACAGAACCGAGGACGCGGCATGGGGGAGCAGGATCACGGTCAGTATGATCGGCCTGAGGAAGTTCTTTGGCCGGATGGCTGCGCCGCCGCGTATCGCCGGGATGCCTTACTGGCCGTGGGCGGCTTTGATGAGGATTTCTTTGCCTATGCCGATGATGCGGATCTGGGCTTCAGGCTTCGTCTGGCTGGTCACAAGGCCATCTATGTTCCCACCGCGGAGGTTTATCATCATCGCGGCAGCACTCTTGGAAAAACTAATCCACGCCGGCTTCACCTGATTGAAAGAAATAGAGTCTTGCTGGCTTTCAAGAATCTACCTTTGCCCTTACTGCTGTTGAATCCGTTCTTCTATGCAGTGCGGCTTGTGCGGGGGTTGTGGGCCGCTATCGTGGGAAAAGGAGAAGTGGCGCGGCATTCCTCAGAGCGCGGTAAACTAAGCATTGCACTTACATTACTACGCGCCGATTGGGAGGCCGTCCGCATGCTGCCCCGCATGTGGCCCAAGAGAAGGCAAATCTTCCGTACCCGGAAATTGTCTTCCATGGAGGTTTATCGCCTTATGTGGCGGTACAGGATTTCCCTCAAAACGTTGGTGGAGGACGAACCATAGCACAGCAATCTGAATTGGTTGAAATGCCGCCTGAGCCCTGTCCCGCTTGCGGCGAAACAGCCATGCGCACGCTTTTCAGCGCAACCGACCGGCTGTACCATACAACCAACAAGCCGTTTCTGGTTGTGGAGTGCGAGGGTTGCCGGCTGATGCGGCTTTACCCCCAGCCGACACCACTTGAATTACGCGAGTATTATCCGGATGGTTATTGGTTTTCCCCGGCTGAAGACAAAACTAACAGGCTGGCGGAATTATACCGTAAGTTTGTTCTGATGGATCACGTGCGGTTCGTATCGAAAGCACTGGCGCACGCCGGAGATCAAGACGGTTTGTTGCTTGACGTCGGTTGCGGCGGTGGGTTGTTTCTGCACCTAATGCGGGAGCGCGGCGTGCAGGGCATGGGTCTGGATTTCTCGCTGGCCGCAGCCGCCGTGGCTTATGAACGGTTCGATGTCCCGGTTGTCTGCGCCACGCTGTCAAAGGCTCCTTTACAGGAGGCGAGCTGCAAAGTGATCACAATGTTCCATGTTCTGGAGCATCTGTTCGATCCGTTATCTTACCTAAAGGCCGCCCACCAGCTGCTTACCCCCGAAGGGCGTCTGGTGGTTCAAGTACCGAACGCGGCATGCTGGCAGTTCTTGATCATGGGTAAGGATTGGAACGGCGTCGACGTGCCCCGTCACTTAATCAACTTCCGGGCCTCTGAACTGGAATCGCTTCTGGGGTTTGCAGGTTTTGAAGTTATCCGCCGCAAATATTTCTCCCTACGCGATAATCCCGCCGGACTTGCCACTAGCATTGCGCCCGATCTTGATCCGATGGCGCGCCACGTTCGCAGCGTCAAGGAAACGCCAGGTTGGAAGCTGGCCAAGGATTTGAGCTATCTAGCCTTGGTCATTGCCGCGCTGCCGTTAACGGCATTTGAAGCAGCCTGCCGCGCCGGGTCAACCATTATGTTGGAGGCTCGCAAGAAGCGATGAACTCGCAGGCCCGCGCGGCATCATTACCTTCGTTCCTGTCAAAATGGCTGCTCTATTTTGAATGGCAGATTCACCAGGAAGTGAAGTCCTTTGCCGCCGCACTAGCGCCCGCCTCAAAAGTGCTTGACGCCGGCGCCGGGGAATGCCAACACAGGTCCTACTTTGAGGGGCATCGCTACGTCGGAGTGGATCTTGCCGTTGGAGATACGCAGTGGGACTATGGCAAGTTGGATGTGCTGGCTGACCTTGCGGCTCTGCCGCTAGCTGCGAACACCTTCGATGGCGCCATTCATATCGTGACGCTGGAACACGTGCCGGAACCGAAGCAAGTGCTTGCTGAAATCGCACGTTGCCTGCGTCCCGGCGCACCGCTGCTAGCCGTAGTGCCGCACGAATGGGAAGTACATCAGCATCCGCACGACTACTACCGCTACACTTGTTTCGGCATGCGCTACCTGCTGGAGCAAACCGGATTTAAGGACATTGTGATTGAACCTTCCGGAGGCTTCTTTCGGCTGCTGGCCAGGCGTTGCTTGAATTCTCTGCAATTTTTTCCATGGCCCTTGAAGGCGATCGCATTTCTGTTCGCCGCTCCCGCAGCCCTGTTATTACCGTTGTTAGATCCTTTAGACAAGCGCAAAGATTTCACCGTGGGGTATTTATGCACCGCCCGCAAAGCCTAAATCTAAGTATAAAAGTGGCGGGCCTCCTGCTGACTCTAACCTTCTCCCCAGCCACTTGCGCCGACTTTAGCGGACAACGAGCCTTCGACTTGACAAGGAAAGCCGTCAGCTTCGGTGAACGGCCATCTGGTTCCGAGGCGATCGCAAAGACACAGTTCTTCATCCTTTCTCAACTTAAGAAACTGAAGTGCCAAATTACTGAAGACGCTTTCACGGCCGAAACACCCGCCGGACCGGCGCCGATGCGAAACATCATGGCCACATTCCCGGGCACAAGCGGAAGAATGATCGTCGTCAGTGGTCATTACGACACGAAACAAATGGTGGGGTTTGTTGGCGCAAACGATGGCGGCTCGTCCACGGGCTTCCTTCTGGAACTGGCGCGGGCACTCAATCGGGCGCCACGGAAGCATTCCGTGGTGATTGTATTTTTCGATGGCGAAGAGGCGGTTAAAGATTGGTCGGAAACCGATAGCCTGTACGGCAGCCGCCACCTGGCCATGAAGTGGGAGGCTGATCAGACTTTGCACAAGATCAACGCACTGATCAATGTGGACATGATCGGCGACGCGAATCTTGATTTGCAGAGGAACCCCAACGGCTCGCAAACGCTGACCCGCTTGATCTGGGAAGTAGCGGCGGAGAAGGGCCATCAGCAAAACTTTTTGGGCGACTACGTGGCCATTGAAGACGACCATATTCCTTTCTACCGCCGAGGAGTCAGCGCGGTGGATCTCATTGATTTCAACTTCGGCCCGTTCAACTCACATTGGCACACGGTAGCCGATACGATGGACAAGCTCTCCCCCAAGAGTTTTCAAGTTATCGGTGACGTTATATTGGGCACTATCTTTCGCTTAGAAAATTGAATAGTCAACTATTGCATCCTCATCCATTTGTCATAAAGTTGAAACTTTGTCGCTTCGGGCTTGTGGGATCTGCCCATCGGCAAGGGCCGTAGGGTCAATCTGCAAAACAAGGTTGTGGACGCAGTTGCCGGCGGTTGGCAAGTTGGTTCCATCCTAACGCTGCAAAGCGGCTTCCCGATTACGCCTAACGTAGGCGGTTCCGACCGCTCCGGCACAGGCGGCGGTTTCGACCTTCCCAATGCCACCGGCCTGTCCCCATACCTCAGCGATCCGCATCCCTATCGCTGGTTTGACATCGCCGCTTTTAGCCCCAATGCTCCAGGAACATTTGGAACTGCCGGCCGTAATTCCGTAATCGGACCTCACATTGTGGCTTGGGATTTTTCAACTCACAAGAACTTCAAGGTTACAGAATCGCAATATTTGCAATTCCGGTGGGAAGCCTTTAACGCCGGCAATCATCCGGTTTGGGGAACTCCTAATACCAACGCGAATAATCCCGCTGCTTTCGGAACCATCACTGGAACGCGTCTCAGCATGCGTCAAATGCAGCTTGCTTTAAAGTACTTCTTCTAACGTAAATTACAAGTAGCTTCAATATAAAACACCGCTCCCCAGCCGCTCTGGGGAGCGGTCCGCCGTTTCGGGCAGGGAAAAACGGAGACTGAACGGAACAGACAGCCTTTTTCCCGATGACGATGTGAAAGGCGAGTGGCAGGTGGCCTCAACTGAGTCCGCCGAGAATTTTTCGGTCGTAGCTTACCTGATTGGACGTGATCTTGAAGGTTCGATGAAAGTCCCATTCGGAATGATCAATTGATCGGTTGGCGGCACTCCGGTGGAGGCGTGGATTTCGGGGCCCTCACTAACCGGCGACCCGGCGCTGCTTCCTGCAATGACCCCGTTTGGTGGGCCAGAGGTGCAGGAAGTGATGCGCAACACATTGGAGATTGCCAATACCGGTGCGGCGATCACGCAAGATGTGGGTGAAGCCAATGATATTCACCCGACCGACAAATTAGCTGTAGCGAAGCGGTTGGCGCTGGCGGCGTGGAGGAAAAACGGGGACTGACGGAACAGACAGCCTTTTTTCGCGAATTACCCTTCAGCAAGATCAGTAGATTGCGATAGCGAAAAAAGATGTCAGTTTCGTCAGTCCCCGTTTTTCGGCTATTCGCTCATCAGGAAGATGAATGGGCGTACGTCGTCCTCGGGTGTCATGGCCCAATATTTGAGCAGAATGGAATAGACCAGCAAGCCTGTCTCGCCTTCACCGAAGGTCAAGTAACGCAGAGATTGCTGCATCAGGTTGCGCCGGGTCAATGTTAGGAAGATGCTGATTGGGTCCAGCAGTTCGCTGACATAGGCTATGGTGTTCGCGATCGCTGTTGCGTAGGTAATTTTGATGTCGTAATTGGCGCCGGATCGGACGACTTCAATCTTGACGGGAGAGGTGAATTCGCTGCGATTGTCCAGCAACTCGACATTCATGAAAGCAATGGGTCCGCCGACAGTGTAGAACTGACGAATCTCCTTTTCTTTGTTCAAGCGACCGGTTGAATCGGTGTGGCGCAGCGGCACCAGGTTCACTTTCTTACCTTCCATCTCGCGCCACAATTTTTCCGATTCTTCGTTAACGAAAGCATAGGAAGTAACGCGTAGTTCCGTGGCTCTGTTATAGCGGCTGATAGCGCTGACAAGCAAGATAAGCAAAATGAAAATGCTGCCGATGATCAGGCCATCTGGCCGCTCTTTGACGTTGTCGGCCAGGGTATATAGGAAGATCATGGCGACTATCCAGCAGTAGATGCTGAATGTTTCCCGCCGTTCTTTCCAAAGCGCCATGGCGGCTGCGACGGCGGCGGAGAGCATTAGCACGAGGACGCCGGTAGCATAGGCGCCAGCTTGCGCCTCCACATTAGCTTTGAAGATCAAGGTGACAATCACGCAGATGGTGAAGAGTAGCAGCACCAGGGGCCGGGAGTAAGCGACCCATGAAGGGGCCATTCCGAAGCGTGGCAAGTAGCGGGGGACTATGCTGAGCAGACCGGCCATGGCGCTGGCTCCGGCGAACCAGAGAATCAAAATCGTGGAAATATCGTAAACCGTGCCGAAGCTGGAACCGAGGTACTTGTGAGCCATGTATGCGATGGCGCGGCCACTGGCTGGTCCGCCCTCTTTGTAATCGCTCGCGGGGATGAGCACAGCGGTAACAAAGCTGGAGGTGACCAAGAGAACGCTCATCAGGATGGCGGCGACCGCCAACATTTTGCGCGTGTTGGCGATGCGGCCCGCGGTATCTTCACCCGCAACCAAGGGCATTACGGAGACGCCGGTTTCAAACCCGGAGAGGCCCAGGGCGAGGCGGGGAAAGATCAGCGCGGCGGCAAGGATGATGTCGCGCGGGCCACCGGAAATGAAAAGCAGGCCCTTCCATTTGCTGATCAGTTCGGGATGAGCCATGACTTCGGAAACAGCTCGTCCAAGGACGACGACGTTGAGCAGCATGTACGGAATGGCGACCAGAGCGGCGAGGCCGATAGCTTCCTTAAACCCTTTCAAAAATACGAGTGTCAAAAGGAGCAATAACAACAGGGTGATTTCCATTTTGTGCTCACCCAGAAGCGGATGGAGCAACGGATTTTCAACGGCATGTTGCGCGGCATCGGCGGCGGAGAGCGTGATCGTAATGACGAAATCGGTAGCGGCGAAACCGATGAGCACGACCACTAGAAATTTTCCCCACCAGCCGGAAAGCAGATTTTCCAGCATGGCGATGGAACCCTGACCCGCGTAAGAACGCTGGGCGACTTGGGCGTAAATGGGCAAGGCGCAGAACAGAGTAACGAGTACCAAAATGGCCGTGGCCACAGGGGAAAGCGCACCGGCCGCAAGCAGAGCTATGCCCGGTTGGTATCCAAGCGTGGAGAAATAATCAACGCCAGTGAGCCACAGAACTCGATGCCAGGGATGTGTTTGGTGATGGTGATGATCGGAATCAAGGTGTTGACCGGCTCGAAACCAGTCCGTAACGGCTTGCGTTAGCATGGAGCAAGCCACCTCATGAAAAATGCCATAACTTTTATTTTACTCTGCACCACCCTTGCCGGCGCCGATTGGGATCGCTTTCGCGGGCCCGACGGCGGTGGTGTTGGTGAAACGGGCAAGCTTCCTTCCCTGTTTGGAGAGAAGCAGAATCTGCGTTGGCGGACGGTGCTGCCGGCGGGACATTCTTCGCCAATTGTTAGTAAGGGGCGCGTATTTCTGACGGCGGTTGATGGCGATGATTTGCTGGTGATTTGCATGGATGCGGCCAGCGGAAAAGTGTTGTGGCGGAAGGTGGCGCCGAGAGACCGCAAGAGTTCGGTGGACAAAAGAAACAGTCCTGCCTCACCTTCAGCGGCAGCCGATGGGCAGGCGATTTACGTTTTCTTCCAGGATGCGGGATTGATTTCGTACGACTACCAAGGCAAGTTGTTATGGCGCACGCCACTGGGTCCGTTTCAAAACGTGTACGGCATGGGGGCATCGCCCGTAATTGCAGGGGAACTTGTTGTGTTGGTATGCGATCAATCGAGCGGCTCGTTCGCCGCCGGGTTTGAGCGGGCTACGGGAAAGCAGCGCTGGCGCGTGAACCGGAAAGAGGCCTTGAGCGGGCACGCAACGCCGCTGGTTCACGAAGGGCTGATCTATGCGCCGGGGTCGTTCAGCATGGAAGTGTACCAGGCGGCGACCGGTGAATTGGCGTGGCGTGTAGGCGGACTTGCGTCGGAGATGAAATCGGTTCCTGTAATTTGGAACGGCCACATTTTCATAAGCGGCTACAATACGCCGGAGAACGATCCTGGGCGGCAAGTGAAGGTTCAAGATTTCGAGGAGATGATTGCGAAAGCCGATAAGAATGGCGATGGGAAGATTTCGATCGCCGAATCGCCAGATGAGATGACGAAGAAGTATTTTCCCTATATCGATCTGAATGGCGATGGGTTGATGGATGCCGCGGAGTGGAAAATGTACGCCGCCACGATGGCGGCTGAAAATGGTTTGACTAGCGTAAAACTAGGCGGGCATGGCGATGTCACTGGCACGCATGTGGCGTGGAAATTCCACAAGGCCATTCCGCAACTGCCATCGACGCTAATTTACCGCGATGTACTTTACATGATCAACGACAGTGGGGTGCTTTCGACGATCAATCCGCGAACGGGTGAGCTGTATAAGCAGGCGCGGCTGCGTGGCGTTTCCGAAAGCTTCTATTCGTCGCCCGTGGCGTCTGATGGGAAAGTATTTTTCTTGAGCCGGCCCGGGGTTTTGACGGTGGTTGAGGCTGGGCGAGAACAGAAGGTTTTGTCTAGCCATGAATTAAATGAAGAGGCTGTGGCGACTCCGGCGGTGTGGGGCGGGCGGCTCTATTTGCGGACGAATTTGGCCCTTTATTGCTATGGGGTGCGGTAGGGGTTGATGCCGCGCTGGATTTCACGGTGTTCGAGTTGTCTCTGTTATCAGGAACAGGATGGCCAGGGGGCCAGCCGCGGACCAGGGGGTCTGCCCCACTTCACTTGGATGCTGTGATCCAGATTGGATGCTTTGCTGCAGATTCGAGTGAATGCTTTGATGCGGCGGAGGGGTGCAGGGCACCTATCTGAGGATGATTTTGTTTAGGCCGGCGTTGCCTGCTGAATCGTAGGCGCGCACCGCTAGTAAGTGCTCTCCAGGTGGGAGGGCTTCTAGGCGTAGGTCGATACGTTCGGTTAAGGAATCTAGGATTCCGTCGGCTGCGTCGAGTGGGGTCCAGGGACCGGCGTCTAACGAATATTCGGCGCGGCGGATGGGGCTGGTTGCATCGGTTGCGGTCACGGTTAACGTAACGGTTTGGTCCTGGCGTGATGGGGTTCCGATGGTGACTGCAGGCGGCGTGTTGTCGATTAGGAACGGGGCGCTGATCAATTCGGCGTTGCGGGCGGATGGGCCCGCGTTCATCATGCGATCACTTGCCACGACGCGAAAGCGGTAACGGCCATCGGCGAGCGCGTCGGAGTCGAGCGGCAATGTGTTTTCCTGAATGTTGTTCTTGAGGATCTTCCATTCGCGTTCCCCTTCTCCGCGGAAATAGACTGCATAGATAAGCTTGTCGCCGTCTGAGTCGTCTGCTTGCCAGGAAAGTTGCAGGCCTTGGGCTCCTCCGCGTGTAAGGATTTGGGACGGTGTGCCGGAACTGGTTGCGGGCAGGGGGTCGGCTGTATCCGTTACGGTTACGCTGAATGCCGCAGTTTGTGATTGCTGCTGCTGTTGGGTTGCTGTCTTTGATGCTGAAGCGGTAGGCGGGACGAGCATCACGGAGATCGAACGGACAACGGGCGCGGTGTTTTGAGGGAGATAGGATGCGGTTACGCTTTCAAGCACCGGCGTTGTTCCGGGATTCCCCGCTAGTTCGACACGCCACTGGAGGTAGCGGGCGTTGGGGCTTTTGATTTGGTTTGTGGTGACTTCGGCCCACTCGCTCCAAGTGCGGTCTGGGCGGGAAGAATTTCCAGAGCGGGTTTCCATCTTCACCTTGCATTGGTCGCACAATTCGGCGCGCCAATCGTAACGGCCCCAGCGGGCGATGCTTGAGGAATCGTGCACGGGCGATTCGTAGGCGCCCGTGCTGTTGAATCCGGCTCCCAACCTCATCACCTTTCCTTGATCGCTTGAGGTGGCGATGATCTCTGGTCCGTAGGCGGAAAGGCTAGTGATGGTGGACTCGTTGGTCTCTGAGAGCAAGGTAACTTTGCGATCGGCGGAGAGGCGGTAGAGGCGTCCTTGCATGTCTGTTCCGAACACTAGATAGTCACCGACGCGCAGGAGGCTGTAGGCGTTTTCGTCCTTCGAACTCCATAGAGTTTCCACGGTGTTGTCAGGATGGATGCGATAGATGGCCGATTTTTCGACACCCGCTATTTCTGGCGTTATGGCAAGCGGCGTGGCGGGTTGGGGCGTGGTTTGCGTTTGCGCCTTTTGATTCTGGTCGGGCTTGGGGAGATCCACTGTGGGGAGTGTTCCGTGAGAGGCCTGTTCGGTTACCGTGACGGAAATTCCTGGTACGGTTACGGGGTTGACGGAAGCAGGCGTTCCGGTTTGGAGCCCGCGGCCTGCAAGTGAACCACCGAGCGCCGCGACATAAATAGAGCCATCTTCCGCGGGAATGACTGTGCGGAGTTCGGGCAGGTTCGCATCCAACAGCACGAAGGCTTTATCTTTAGCCGTGATGCGATACAGCATTCCGTTGGGTTCGGTTCCGGCCAGCAAGCGGCCGTCTTTATCCTGTGTGAGAACTGTGACATGCCCTTGTCCGGAAGCGTAATAGATTTCGCCCTGGTTGGGTCCGGTAATTCTATGTACGTTGCCTTGATCCGTACCGGCGTAGAGCGTCCCGTTGAGGAATAGAAGTGACCAGACGAACTTAGCCTTGGTTGTGTAGTATTCCGTGGCCGCACCGTTTTCGATGCGGTAGATTTTCCCGTCCGGCGATGTGCCGACGTAGACAACGCCTTTCGAATCGATGGTGAGAGCGAAAATTTCGGGTTGCGACGAAGTCCATACGAGCGATTTGTCGCCGCGGGAACTGATGCGGTAGAGTTTGCCGCGATGGCCGGTGGCGACGTAGGTGTATCCGTCGGAAGCTTTCGCCGTAGCCCACACAGCTTGTTCGCCGGTGTCGAGCAAGGTTTCGATGCGCGGACTGAGCATAAGACGGCCATCGCGGCTGAGCGAGATATTAGTGAACTTGCCACGAAGGAAATCCTGATAGCTATTCATCTCCCAGGCGGCGCTGGATGCGGCAAGGCTGATCGCGGCTGCGAGTATTGCGGAGCCTGCTAAACGAAAAAAGTTCATGGTTTGATCTCGATCTGAACGGTACGGGAAACGGCGGTGAGGACTTCGCTTAGAGGCGTCTCAAATTCGGCCAGCTTTGAAGGGCGGCCGGGTTGCAGAGACGCTTGGGAGGGTTGTGATTTTGCGAAAAGCAAGGCGACGGAGGAGGGCAGAGCAGGCATGGACTCGCCACCAATATCGAACGACATATCGGCGCGCCAGATTCGGACCCACGCTGAGGTGTTCTTGCGTTGGGCGCTGAGAAATTTCAGAGCTTGTTCGCGGGTGCGCGGGTTGGAGCCGAAGTTGAGGCGATTTTCAAGTCCGTTGGCGGTGGCCCCATCGGAAAGCGACGCGTAGATTATGCCGGAGCCGGCGCCTTCTGGGATGGGGTAGGAGATTAGCTTGCGGACTTCAGCACCATCTTCTTTGCGGAAAATTGCGTCGAACTGGGCAGTTTCGCCTGGTTTGTAAGAGTTGCGCCGGGCATAGAAACGGTCAAGCTGCCAGGCTTCGCGAGATTCACGGGCTTCGATGTTGAACTCCATGGACAGCGGTTTCCAATTGGGCAGCTTGCTTTGGAGGATGAAACTTAAGGGGAGCACGGCGGCGAGCGAGGCTTGGGCAGGGGCTCCGAAATCGGCGGCGTATTGGTTGTCGACGTCGATGGGGCCGCCGGTGGACATGTTCACTTTGCCGGTGATGTGGACCGTGGCGGAACCAAGGGTTCTTTCGGTGCCATCAATGGCGGAGTAGACGGCCATCTGCAGAAGGAGCGGGGAGAGAAAGCGGTCGCGAATGACGTTCATCTGATAGTTGCGCGAACTACCGGGGCGGGAGAGATTCTTCACGTTCACATTGACGGGGATGAGATCAGCCTTGCGGCCGATTTCGCCGGAGACGGCGGCATTGCGGTCAGCCAGGATGGAGCCGATCCATTGCTTGGCGCTGGAGATTTTGAACGAGGTGGAGACGTTGGCCAGCAGGGTGATTACTTCGGAGCGGGCGAAGGGCATTTCCGCGTCGCCGAGGCCCATGAAGCGGTGACCGAAGGCGTAGACCTTTTTGCCGTCGATGTGCGTGACGGTGCCGTCGGCCCCTACGCTGAGGTCGCCGGAGACTAGTTGGACGGATATCATTTCGCCGGGTTGGAGGGGTTTTGAGGGGCCGGTTGCGTTGACCGGTGCGCCGCCGGCGACGCCTTGGCGCGGGTCGAGGCCGAGGTCGCGGAGCATGGGGGCGAAGTGGTCGAGAGTGCCGCGCGTGAAGCCGGAGAAGGAGACTGGGGTGGCGATGTCGACGAGGCGAGTTTCGCCGAGGGTGATGGGGCGAGCGGCTTCGAGGCGTTCCGTAATTGCGCTGGATTCGACGGTGAGCATTTCTTCAATGGGGCGGATGCCGGCGATGGCTTCTTTGGCGAAGGGGAAGGCCAGGGCGACGGCTCCCATGAGGCGGCCGTTGAGGTAGACGGGGCTGCCGCTCATTCCTTGCATGACTCCGGTTTTTTCGAGCGGGCCGCCGGAGAGTTTGCCGAGGATGATGTTTTGTTTGGGGCCGAGGTTTTCTAAGATGCCGAGGATTTCTACTTGGAACTCTTCCACTTTGTTGCCTGAGAAGACGGTGCGTCCGGTGGCGCGTTGACCTGCGCGGACTTCGGAGAGTGGGATTATGGCCTGCGGTTGGGCGGGCAAGGCTTGGGCGAGCAGCAGCGTTGCCAATGGGATCAAACGTAAGCGCATCCTTTCATGATAGACACGGCGGCATAGGTTTGACCACCTGCCGTGGCAGTTGTGGCAGTGGTGGCGCATGGCGAACTTCAGAACCTTTCTGATTTTGAGAGTTTTTGCCCGTTGTCCGCACTTAAGAATTATGGGCCGCTGATGCACGCTGAGTGCGCCGATAAAAACAAGACCGATTAAATGATCTTGCCGACAAAGTGCTGGAGTCGGCTTTCGAAGTCTCCAATGCTTTAGAAGCTGGATTTTTGGAGAAGGTTTATCAGAAGGCGCTTCAACATGAACTCAATATTCGGGGGATTGAGGCTAATTATGCGGACATTCTGGTTGAGCGGGAACTGATTCTGGAGAGCTAATTCAACTGAGTAAATCTTTATTTTGCGAGTATGGTTGTGTAAATCCATTTTTTTATGAGTCTCCTTGAAATCCAGTATGAAAGAGACTCGTCTTTTCCGTACGCGCAGATTATCGGGTTGAATCTTGCGTGCATTAGCCCTACGCGCCTAGCGATTCTTGTGTCAACTCTTGCAATTCCGCCTCACCCGTTGCTTAATCGCGTTTTGCGTCCGATGAGGCAATCGGCATTCACGCAGTCCCCGCAGTCCCGTAGTCCGCTGAACTTGCGCCACTCCTCCCACCCATGCTAACCTAACAAAGACGTGGGAGGCAGCGCGTCGTTTGTCGCTGCCGATTGCACCATACACACCATGGCTAGAAAACAAGGCAAAAAGTATCTGGCTGCTGCCAAGCAGGTAGATCCACTAAAACCATACTCGCTTAAAGAAGCGGTTCCGCTCGTTCAAAAACTCAAATTCACCAAGTTTGACGAGACGGTCGAAGTGCATATGCGCCTCGGCGTCGACCCAAAGCACGCTGACCAGATGGTCCGCGGCACCGTTGTATTGCCTCACGGTTTGGGTAAGAAAGTCAAAGTATTGGTGATCGCATCGGGTGACAAGATTCGCGAAGCAGAGGCGGCAGGGGCCGACTTCTTCGGCGGCGAAGAAATGGTCACCAAAATCCAAACCGAGAATTGGCTGGATTACGACTCAGTCATCGCCACCCCGGATATGATGCGCAGCGTAGGTAAACTGGGTAAGATTCTAGGTCCTCGCGGCCTGATGCCGAACCCCAAAACTGGCACCGTCACAACGGACGTTGTTAAAGCGATCACTGAAGCCAAGGCTGGTAAAGTGGAATTCCGCGTCGATAAGACCGGCGTAATCCACGCACCGGTTGGCAAAGTAAGCTTCACAACCGACAATCTTTTCGCCAACGCAGATAGCTTGATTCATGCTGTGTTACGCGCAAAGCCACCAGCAGCGAAGGGCAAATTCGTGCGCAGTGTAACAATTTGTTCCACAATGGGTCCTGGCATCAGTCTGGACACGGTTGAAATGAACGCCATCAAGGGCGCAGCGTAAGAAGGAATCGTCAAATGAAGAAGAAAGCAGACAAACACAAAGATGGCGTAGAGTTGCATAAGCAGCTTGAGTCCGCTAATCATTTGTTCCTCGCCGGCTTCGAAAAGATGACGGTGTTGCAGGACTACAACCTGCGCAAAACTATCCGCGCATCTGGTGGGAGCTACCAAGTGATTAAGAACAACGTGGCTCAAAAGGCCGCGGAAGGCACCGGTAGGGAGTCGTTGTTCGATAAGCTTGTAGGGATGAATTCGCTGGTTCACACAACTGGCGATCCGGTATCTTTAGCAAAGGCATTGAGTGCTTATGCGAAGACCAATCCGGCGTTCAAGTTCAAAGCCGGTATGGTGGAAGGCCGCGTCATTGATGTGGCTGGAATCACCGAGCTCGCCAGCTTGCCGTCGAAGAACGAGCTGTACGCGAAGATTCTGTGGCTGATCAACTCCCCGGCGCAGCGTTTGGCTACCGTCACGAATGCGGTGGGCCGAAACCTTGCCGTGGTCATCGATCAGGGCGTCAAAGAGAACAAGTTTCAAGCCTGACGCTGTGATGCGAGCGGGCAACCAGGAATTGCAGTAACAAAACGAATTTTAACTATTAAAAGAGTTCAGGAGTTTTAGAAGACAATGGCCGACATCAATGCTATCGCAGAACAGATTCAGGGCTTGACGCTGCTTGAGGCTTCCCAATTGGTGAAGATGCTCGAAGAGAAGTTAGGCGTATCCGCCGCCGCTGCCTCAGTGGCCGCAGCACCCGCCGCTGGCGGAGCCGCTGCACCCGCCGCCGAAGAGAAGACCGAGTTCACGGTTGTACTCACTGGCGCAGGAGCCAACAAGATCGGTGTAATCAAGGTTGTCCGTGAAGTCACCAGCCTCGGCCTCAAAGAAGCCAAGGATTTGGTGGACGGCGCCCCCAAGACGATCAAAGAAGGCATCAACAAGGAAGAATCAGAGGCTATCAAGAAGAAGTTTGTTGACGCGGGCGCGACAGTCGAAGTCAAGTAGTTCTCTGTTTTCCAATTCAAGAGAAAATGCGCTGGTGGCCCTCGCTTACGAGCGAGAAGGCCTCCAGCGCTAACCTATTTGTTAAAGCCAGTCTGGTACCAGTAATCGGGGCCAATCCCTTTCGGTGATGGCATTTGGATCAACTGAGGTGTTTTCTGTATGAACCTACCTTATTGGCCCTATTGCTTTACCCGCGTTTGACCAGGGACTTCCTAATTTGGTACTATAACTGCAAGACCCCGGAACCGGACCGGATTTTTGCGCCTGTGACATCATCTTTGAACCCTTCAGCACGCAGTTTACCTCAAACTGCTATCGAGCATTCCTTGCTTCAATTTACCTCAGCCGAAGTGTATCCGGAAATACGTCTAGATGATTCGCTCAGCGGATCGGGAACAGCCAACCCTCATTGTGGCGTGTTTTCGGCTGGCGCTTGGTTCCCTGTTTGAAAAAAGTTTCCGGTTGGGCATCCGGCGCCCACCTGCGATCTCTGTAGTTTGAGTTGTGGCCGTTCTGCATAGGAGTGGACGAACGAAACATGAGTAACACAGCAATTTCCAATATTCGCGAGCGTGTCGATTTCTCGAAGATCAAGACCTCGGTTCCCATTCCGAATCTGATCGAAGTGCAAAAGCAGAGTTATGCGCGTTTTCTGCAAATGGAGCTCCTGCCGCCAGAGCGCGACGACTCCGGACTGCAAAGCGTATTCTCCAGCGTGTTCCCAATCACCGATTTCCGCGGCCTTTCGCAGCTGGAATTTGTTGACTACGCGATTGGTAACTGGGAATGTAAATGTGGCAATCTGAAGGGTTTGCATCACTTACGTTCCACTTGCCGGAATCCGGCTTGCGGCGCCACGATTCGAACCGATCCCTTTCATGCCGGTGATGTCCTTTGTCACAAGTGCGGCACCTTCAACAAGAACATTGTCACCTTCTGTAACCGTTGCGGCGATCCTGTTGGCCTCCAATTGAAATATGACGTGCCTGAGTGCGAAGAGCGTGGGATGACTTATTCCGCGCCCCTCAAGGTCACGATTCGACTTACGGTATACGACAAGGATCCAGAAACCGCGGTTAAGACCGTTCGCGATATCAAAGAGCAGGAAGTGTTCTTCGGCGAAATTCCGCTGATGACATCCAACGGCACCTTCATCATCAACGGCACTGAACGCGTAATTGTCAGCCAGTTGCATCGCTCACCCGGCGTTTTCTTCGAAAAGGTAGCGGCGCAAGGCTATTACCTGGGCAAGATCATTCCGTATCGCGGCAGTTGGGTTGAATTCGAATACGACAACAAGAATCTTTTGTACGTCCGCATTGATCGTAAGCGTAAGTTCTACGGTTCGGTGTTCCTTCGCGCCTTGGGCATGAAGACGGACGAGCAGGTACTGCGCACGTTCTACACCGATACGCACACAACGCTAAAGATCAAGGACAAGAAGCTACTTTGGGTTGCGGCGGAATCGGGCCGTGGCGCATTGCTTGGACTTAAGCTTTCCTTCGCCATCAGCTCAAAGGGCGGTGACACCGTTGTTCCGCAAGGCCGCAAGATCACCAACAGCGTGCTGAAAGACATGGCGAAAGCCAAGGTTGAACAGTTCGAGGTGGCAAGCAACGATCTTGAAGGCGCGTTGGTCATGGCCGACGTGGTTGATCAGGAAACCGGCGAAATCCTGGTGGAGGCCAACCAGGAATTGACCGCGTCCCTACTCACCAAGCTAATGGATGCAGGCGTCACCAAGCTGGAATTGTTCTTCCCCGAGCGCGACGATGTTGGCAACGTGATCTCGGCCACCTTGCGCAAGGATCCGATCAAGACGCAGAACGACGCTCTGCTTGAAATTTACCGCAAGCTTCGCCCGGGCGATCCGCCAACCGTCGATACGGCCACATCGCTCTTCCAGGGCATGTTCTTCGATGCGCGCAAGTATGACTTATCCCGCGTCGGACGCATGAAGTTCAACATTAAGCTGCACGATCAGGCTGATTACGCTCCTGAAGCTTACAAGGCTGATCCTGCTTACAGCGAGAAAAATCCGCTGGACCGCCGTACGCTTGATGGTGACGATTTTGTTTCCACAATCCGCTACCTGCTGCGTCTGCGCAAGGGTATCGGCTTGGTGGATGACATCGATCATTTGGGTAACCGCCGCGTCCGCGCCGTGGGCGAACTGCTGGAAAATCAGTTCCGCATCGGTTTGGTCCGCATGGAACGGGCCATCAAGGAAAAGATGTCGGTGTATCAGGAAATGTCGACAGCAATGCCGCATGACTTGGTAAATGCGAAGCCCGTTATGGCCGCGATTCGCGAATTCTTCGGGTCCAGCCAGTTGTCGCAGTTCATGGATCAAACCAATCCATTGTCGGAGATCACGCATAAGCGCCGTCTCTCGGCCCTTGGACCTGGTGGTTTGTCCCGTGAGCGCGCTGGCTTTGAGGTTCGTGACGTTCATCCGACTCACTATGGCCGCATCTGCCCGATTGAAACGCCTGAAGGTCCGAACATCGGTTTGATTTCGTCGCTATCATGCTTTGCCCGCATCAATGAGTATGGCTTCATTGAAAGTCCGTACCGGCGGGTGATTGAAGGCGTGGTGGTGGACGAAGTTAAAGTATCCAATCCTGGCGATACACACACGAAAGTTAACCAGGTTATCACTCGTCCGGAAATGGAAAAACTCAATGGGGGGATCAAGACGGGCAAGCAGCCTGCTGAATTTGAAGCCCATTGCGACTACCTATCCGCGTGGGAAGAAGATAAGTACATCATTGCCCAGGCGAACATCAAGCTTGATCCGGTGGGTAGGATTACCGACGAACTAGTGAACGCCCGGCAGCAGGGTAACTTCGTTCTGATTCATCGTGAAGAAGTACAGTACATGGACGTCAGTCCGAAACAGCTTGTTTCGGTTGCCGCCAGCTTGATTCCGTTCCTTGAAAACGATGACGCTAACCGCGCATTGATGGGATCGAACATGCAACGCCAGGCTGTACCGCTGCTACGCGCCGAAGCGCCGTTTGTGGGTACCGGCATGGAGCGCGTCACGGCTCGCGATTCCGGGGCGGTGGTTATCTGTAAGCGCGCCGGTATTGTGGATTCGGTCGATAGCGAACGCGTCATTGTCCGTGT
The DNA here is from genome assembly GCA_025350695.1 of Acidobacteriota bacterium. Taxonomy (GTDB): domain Bacteria; phylum Acidobacteriota; class Terriglobia; order Bryobacterales; family Bryobacteraceae; genus JANXSF01. The sequence goes on along the minus strand of JANXXI010000379.1, from coordinate 6,044 downwards.
GGACGGCTCCTCCGCCCATGAAGGACAGATGTCGCGTGAAGTCGGATCGGACATTTATACGCTGATCAAGTTCAAGCGCTCGAACCAAAACACTTGTATTACCCAGAAGCCGATTGTGTCTTTGGGTCAACGAGTGAAAAAGGGCGATGTGCTGGCCGACGGTCCTTGCACGGAGTTGGGCGAATTGGCGCTTGGCCGCAACGTGCTGGTGGCCTTCATGCCATGGCGCGGCTATAACTTCGAGGACGCAATCGTTGTTTCCGAGAAGCTGGTTAAGGAAGACTACTACACTTCGATACATATTGAAGAGTTAGAAGTGGAATCCCGCGATACCAAGTTGGGACCGGAGGAAATCACACGAGATATTCCGAATATCTCGGAAAGCTTCCTTCGGAATCTGGACGAAAGTGGCATTATCCGTATTGGCGCAACGGTGAAGCCAGGCGACATTCTTGTAGGCAAGGTAACGCCAAAGGGTGAAACGCAACTGACGCCGGAAGAAAAACTTCTGCGCGCCATCTTCGGCGAAAAAGCGGGCGACGTAAAAGATGCTTCGCTCTACTGCCCTCCTGGTATGGAAGGCACGGTTGTCGACTGCAAGGTGTTCGCCCGTAAGGGAACTGAACTCGACGAACGGTCGAAGCAGATTCTGGAAAACCAAGTTGCCAAGCTGCATCGCAACTTGGAAGACGAAAAGCGCATTCTTAATGACGAGCGCGCCAAGCGCCTGACGAAGGAAATAGACGGCCAGGAAATTCTGGCGGATCTGCACGACGAAAAAACCAACAAGAAGTTGGTATCGAAGGGCGCCTTCATGAACCGCGAGATGGTTGAATCTCTACGCGGCCGTGATTTGAAACGTGTCCGGATGAAGGACAAGAATCCGCGACTGCCTGAGATCATCGATGAAATTGAAGAGATGACTTCGCGTCAGATTGCGGTGCTTGAAAAGATCACCGAAGAGAAGACGGCCAAACTTCGCAAGGGTGACGAATTGCCTCCGGGCGTCATCAAGCTTGTGAAGGTCTATATCGCCATGAAGCGTAAGCTGAGCGTGGGCGATAAGATGGCTGGCCGCCACGGTAACAAGGGTGTTATTTCCCGCATCGTGCCGGAAGAAGATATGCCGCACTTGGCCGACGGTACGCCGGTTGAGATCGTGCTGAATCCTCTGGGCGTTCCCTCCCGTATGAACGTCGGTCAGATTTTGGAAACGCATTTGGGATGGGCGGCAAAGCATCTGGGCTTCCATTTCGCAACGCCAGTGTTTGACGGTGCAACCGAAGTGGACATCAAGAAGATGTTGGTTAAGGCTGATTTGCCAACTTCCGGTAAGGTCCGGTTGCTTGACGGCATGTCAGGTCTCTTGTTTGAACAGCCAGTGACAGTGGGCTACATCTATATGTTGAAGCTTTCGCACTTGGTTGACGATAAAATTCACGCCCGCTCCATCGGGCCGTATTCTCTCATTACCCAGCAGCCGCTGGGCGGCAAGGCTCAATTCGGCGGACAACGTTTCGGCGAAATGGAAGTGTGGGCCCTTGAAGCTTACGGCGCTGCTTACGTGCTGCAGGAATTGTTGACGGCGAAATCGGACGACGTTTATGGCCGCGCGAAGATTTACGAGGCCATCGTTAAGGGTGAGGCGGCAGCCGAACCTGGCGTTCCCGAATCGTTCAACGTGTTAATTCGCGAACTGCAGTCCTTGTGTCTTGATGTTGAATTGATGAAGAAGCCCCGCGAAGTGATTGACACTGCGCTGGCGGCGGATTAAGGAGGAAGTTGAGCGATGATGTATAGATCTTCCCCATATGATCGCGCGAATCTGATTGCGGATTTCGATTCAATCCGTATCAGTCTCGCCTCTCCAGAAAAAATTCGAAGCTGGTCTCACGGCGAAGTAACCAAGCCCGAGACCATCAACTATCGTACGTTCAAGCCAGAGCGGGACGGGTTATTCTGCGCCCGCATCTTTGGACCTATTGCCGATTGGGAATGTTTGTGCGGCAAGTATAAGCGCATGAAGCATCGCGGTGTTATTTGCGATAAGTGCGGTGTTGAAGTCACATTGTCTCGTGTTCGTCGCGAACGCCTGGGTCACATTGAACTGGCAAGTCCTTGCTCGCATGTGTGGTTCTTCAAGGGGTTGCCCAGCCGTATTGGTTACCTGCTTGACATCACTTTGCGTGAACTGGAACGAGTTCTTTACTTTGAAGCCTACGTAATTGTCGATCCAGGTGAAGTTGCCGAAATCACCGCCGGTGAAGTAATCACCGACGAGCGCAAACGGCAGCTGGACATCGATTTCCACGGGAAGTATACGGCCATGATGGGCGCCGAAGGCATCAAAGAGCTGCTGCGCAAGATGGACGTTGAATCTCTCTCGATCATGATTCGAGAGAAGATGAAGACTGAGCAGTCGGCGCAAAAGAAGCTGAAGTATGCGAAGCGTTTGCGCGTGGCGGAAAGCTTCCGCAAGTCGGCCAACAAGCCCGAATGGATGATTCTGGATGTAATTCCAGTGATTCCGCCGGAACTGCGTCCGTTGGTGCCGCTCGATGGCGGTCGCTTTGCGACATCCGATTTAAACGATTTATACCGCCGCGTGATCAACCGCAACAACCGTTTGAAGAAGTTGATGGAATTGCACGCGCCCGACGTGATCGTCCGCAACGAAAAGCGCATGCTGCAGGAAGCTGTCGACGCCTTGTTCGACAACGGCCGCCGCGGTCGCGTGCTTCGTGGCGCGAACAATCGTCCTCTCAAGTCGCTCTCCGATACGCTTAAAGGTAAACAGGGCCGCTTCCGGCAGAATTTGCTCGGCAAACGCGTCGATTACTCCGGCCGTTCGGTCATTGTGGTTGGTCCGGACCTTAAGTTGAACCAATGTGGTTTGCCGAAGAAGATGGCCTTGGAATTATTCAAGCCCTTCATCTATCACCGTTTGGAACAACGTGGTCACTGCACGACGATCAAACAAGCCAAGGAATTAGTAGAGCAGCAGGATCCGGTAGTTTGGGACATCCTTGAAGAAGTTATTCGCGACCATCCGATTCTTCTTAACCGCGCGCCCACACTTCACCGCTTAGGCATTCAGGCCTTTGAACCGGTGCTGGTGGAAGGCAAAGCAATTAAGCTGCATCCGCTGGTTTGTACCGCCTTCAACGCCGATTTCGACGGCGATCAGATGGCTGTTCACATTCCGCTGTCGCCCGAAGCGCAGATTGAAGCCACAACGCTGATGTTGTCTTCAAACAACATTCTGTCTCCGGCGCACGGCGCACCTATCGCCATTCCTTCGCAGGACATGGTGTTGGGCTTGTACTACCTAACTAAAGCCGTCCCCGGCACGAAGGGCGAAGGCAAGAAATTCGCCTCCATCGACGATGTGCTAATTGCTCTTGAAATGGGTGAAGTGGAAACGCTTACCCCTATCAAGCTGCGCTACACCGGTCGCGTGCTCGAATTGGGCAAGGCGTTCGATAGCCAGAACATCATGCACACCGAACCGGTGCAGTATGACAAAGCCGACATGGATACCTCCGTGGGCCGCGTTATTCTGAACGACGTTCTGCCCGACGATATGCCGTTTATCAATGGCCTGCTGAAGAAGAAGGGTCTCACGCAGATGGTGCACTATTGCTACCTGCGCTTCGGCCTGCACGTCACCGTGAAGATGTTGGATGAAGTTAAGGCTCTTGGGTTCCTGTACGCGACCCGCGCCGGCATCTCCATCGGCATCGACGACATGGTTGTGCCTAAGCAGAAAGCAACGCTGGTGAAAGAAGCGGAGAAACTGGTGATTGAAGTTCAGAACCAGTATCAGGAAGGCGCGATTACCCAGAGGGAACGCTACAACAAGATCATCGAAATCTGGTCCAAAGTTACCGACCGCGTCTCCGAAGAGATGTTCAAGGTGATGGAGGAAGACGACCGTACGGGCCGTTACCTGAACCCGATTTACATCATGGCCGACTCCGGCGCCCGCGGATCGAAACAACAGATTCGCCAGTTGTCTGGTATGCGCGGATTGATGGCTAAGCCCTCGGGCGAAATCATCGAAACGCCGATTACCGCGAACTTCCGTGAAGGTTTGAACGTGCTGCAGTACTTCATCTCCACTCACGGTGCGCGTAAAGGCTTGGCCGATACCGCTCTGAAGACCGCCGATTCCGGTTACCTCACCCGCCGACTGGTGGACGTGGCGCAAGACGTTATTGTCACCGATACCGATTGCGGAACGATGGACGGAATTTACGTTGAGCCAATCATCGAATCGGGCGAAATCATTGAACCGTTGCGCGACCGTATTGTGGGCCGAGTGGCGCTTGAAGATCAGCTGGACTTCGAGAACAACATCATCGTAAAGGTGAATCATGAAATCACCGAAGAACTGGCTTCCGCTATTCAGGCAGCCGGTATCGAACGAGTGAAGATCCGCTCCGTGCTAACCTGCGAATCCAAACGCGGCGTTTGCCAACTTTGCTATGGCCGTAATCTGGCCACTGGTCGTTTGGTGGAACGTGGCGAGGCTTGCGGCGTTATCGCGGCGCAGTCCATCGGCGAACCTGGAACGCAGCTTACCATGCGTACGTTCCACATCGGTGGAGCGGCAACCAGGGCATCGGAACAATCGACGCAGGAAGCCCGTACCAACGGCTTCGTGAAGCATATCGGCATTCAGACCGTCCGCAATGCAAAGGGCGAACTGATCGCTATGAACCGTAGCGGCATTCTGGCCGTTGTGGACGAAAAGAACCGGGAACGGGAACGCTACCAGGTAGTTTACGGCGCGCGTATTCTCTATGAAGAGAATCAGGCCGTTAAAGCCAACGAGAAGATGCTGGAATGGGATCCTTACACATTCTCCATTCTGACGGAAGTTACCGGCGTGATTCACTTCAAGGATTTGATTGAAGGCGCCACGTTGACCGAACAGGTTGACGAAATTACTGGTATGTCGCAGTTGGTCGTGGCTGAAACGACCGAAGAGAAACGGCAGCCCATGGTTTTGGTGCGGCCTATTGGCGGGCATAAAGCGGATGAGAAGAAGTACCTCATGCCGACCCACGCCCACTTGATGGTGCGCGACGGCGATGAAGCACACGCCGGCGACGTAATTGCGAAGATCCCGCGCGCCACCTCTAAGACAAAGGACATCACCGGCGGTTTGCCGCGAGTTGTCGAATTGTTTGAAGCCCGCAAGCCGCGGGAACCAGCGGTGATCGCCGAAATCGATGGCATCATCCGGCATGGTGAAGTGTCGAAGGGCTATCGCAAGATTTCCGTCCATGGCGACGATGGCACGGTGCGTGAATACTCGATTCCGCGCGGCGTCCATATCAACGTGCAGGATGGTGAAAAGGTGAAGGCCGGCGATCCTCTGATGGATGGCCCGCGCAACCCGCACGACATTCTGGCGGTGCTCGGCGAACGCGAACTGCAGAAGTACCTGGTGAACGAAATCCAGGAGGTGTACCGTCTGCAGGGCGTGAACATCAACGACAAGCATTTGGAAGTAATTTCAAGACAGATGCTGCGTTGGGTTCGGATTGAGGACATTGGCGATTCCGAATTCCTCCCCGAGGAAGTGGTGGATCGATTCAAGTTCAAGCAAGAGAATGCTCGCGTAATGGATGCCGGCGGGAAGCCGGCGTCGGGCAAGGCTGTGTTGTTGGGAATCACGAAGGCGTCGCTATCGACGGATTCGTTCATCTCGGCCGCGAGCTTCCAGGAGACGACTCGTGTGTTGACCGAAGCCGCGATCAACGGCAAGGTTGGACTACCTGCGCGGTCTCAAGGAAAACGTGATCATGGGACGTCTGATCCCAGCCGGTACGGGCCTCGATTATTATCGCAGCGTGAAGATTGCGGGCGAGGATATCGTGGAAGAGCCGGAGATTTCGCTGGCCGATGGATTGGGTGGGGGCGACCTGGCGCTGTTTCTATTTTAGGAAAAGAAGACAGATCGGTGACGTGGACGCACCGCTGCGGCCACTTCGACAAACCACGGCCTCGCTATTGCCCCGTCCTGACCTCATTCA
>JANXXI010000359.1 GCA_025350695.1 Acidobacteriota bacterium | reverse complement strand
TAAGAAACCGAGACTACTAGAGCGTTCGGCAATTCGCGTTGAATTCCGAAGTTCCACTGCTCAACATAGGAGTTGGCTGCGCTAAAAACACCACCCGTGACGCCGGTGCCATATCCGGTGTCGGCGCCTTGGCTACTACCCGTCGGCCGCTGTACGGGAAACTCCGGCGGAAATGGATTGTCGAAAGCGGCAATCGGCGTGATGCTGTCAATCGACGTCACGGCTGAGTTAGTCACCGAATAACCAATGCCTGAATTGATGATATAGGCTCGCTGTGTTGTGGGAAAAAATGTGATGCCAAATCCGGTGCGCAATACCGTCTTCGCGTTTAACGAATATGCCAGTCCGAAACGCGGCCCCAGATTGTGGCTAGTGGCCCACAAATTTCGTGGCGCTCCATCCTTGCCTGCAAATTGCACCGCGCCATACACTTTGCGGCCGAGTGTGGATTCCACCTTGCTCGACAGTGGACTCAAGACATCAGGGTTGAAGCTGGTTTGCCGGTCATACCGTTCGCGGAAGCCGGTTTCAACTTCCAATCGCAGTCCGATGTTCAAGGTCAGCCTGCGGGAAACACGCCAATCGTCCTGAAAGAAAAAAGCATTGTACAATTGCCGCCGCGCGACCGACTCCCGATAGAGCAACTGCGAACTGGACAAATTACCCAACAGAAACGTCGCCATCGAATAGTAAGGTTGCGAACCCGCAGGCATGGCCACGTTCGGGCCGGGACCCTTCGTCCATTGGCCGTCAAAGGAGAACGTTCCACCGCCGCTATCCAGCGTCACTGTGTTGTCGATGAACATCCGTCCATCCCAACCAGCCTTAACGGTATGCCCGCCATGAATCCAACTCAAACTTGCATTGAGCGCATGGGTGTAGTGGTCCCAATCGCGTCTGGCTGTTCCACCGGTCGCCCGATAACCGCTGATGTTCAGTTGGGGCATTGCGGGGAAAGCTTGTTGCGAAACATAATTGTTTGAAAATCCTAAACTACCGGCATCGTACAAATTCGCGTTACCGAAATTCTTGTTGCGTTGTTTGGCGAATGCATAACGGAAATCAAGCACCTTCGAAGCATCCAAAACCTTGACGTAGTCCATCACGAACGTATGCGCCGTGACGTACTGTTTGTTGCCGCTGGGATAAGACGGGTCCACCCAATCGGGAACCTTGTTGTCGTTGTCGGAAATGCTGAAGCGCGCAAAGAAGCGATTCGCCGAATTGAAATTGTGATCAATCTTCACGTTGCCCTGATTGTCGTCTGTGCCGGTGGAGGCAGTCCAACTATAGTTCTGCACAATGCCAGGAATGTCGGGCGAGGGATAGAACTTCATGTAGTTTTTCGCAATTGGAGAGATCCGATTTGATGGAATCTGCTGGCCCGGAAAAGGATCGCGAACGTTAGCGCCGGCCTCGTTCAGGTGAACTGTTGTCGGATCATAGATCGGAAACGGCGATTCCCTGAAATTTCCGTCTCGAAGCAGAGTTGGAAGCGTGACTGCATTGTTATAGTTTGACGTCCGAGTGTGAGTTCCCTCCCAGCCAAAGAAGAAAAACGTCCGGTCACGCCCGTTGTACAGCTTCGGAATCATCATTGGCCCGCCCAGCGTAAATCCAAATTGATTGAAGCGCAATGGACCGCGGAAATCGTCACGTCCTGGAATCGGTTGCTTCGCGCTGCGATTGGTAAAAAAATTCGCAGCATCCAGCTTTTCGTTGCGGAAGAATTCGAACACGCTGCCATGCACCTGGTTCGTTCCCGATTTAGTGATGATGTTCAACACGCCGCCGCTTGTCCGGCCAAACTCCGCAGTCGATGAATTGGTTTGTACCTTTACCTGACTCACTGTATCCGCCGAGGGCACCAGCACGGCCTGGCCCTGGCAACATACCGTCATGGGGACGCCATCCAACAAAATTTCATTGTTCCCGGTAACGCCGCCGTTCGAGGAAAAGTTCGACGCGCCCACCATTTGCGCAGCCGCCCGCGTGGCTTGCAGTCCATCTCCAAACCCACCCATGGGTTGGAAACCGGGCGTAAACTCTGCCACGCTCATCGGATTGCGCCCGTTCATCGGCAACTCTTCAATTTCCCTGGTTGTGATCACCTGTCCCAGCGAGGAAGTATCGCTTTCCACTAGAGCCGGCCGCTCCATCACGGTGATTGCTTCAAGGACATTGCCCACCTTCAGCACAACGTCAACGCGCTGCGTCTGGTCCACCGCAAGGTTAAACACTTCTGTACTGAATCGCTGAAAGCCATTCTTTTCGGCCGTCATTCGGTAGGAGCCTGGCTGCAATAAAGGAAAAGCAAAGGCGCCTTCCTCAGTCGACCTAGCGGTAAATTTCAAGTTGGTATTGACGTTGATCAACGCCACTGCAGCGCCGGGGACGGTTGAACCAGCTGGGTCAGTCACACGTCCCGCAACCGTGCCGGTTATGTTCTGAGAGAAGGCAAAAACGAAGCACAGCGCGCACAAATAGAGAATCGCGGACGGTCGCACAAAGTCACCCCTTACTAAAGTTTAGGTGACCGTTAGTTTATATCAAAACAACTATTCCAACAACTGAGGTTCGTACATCTCTGCCGAGGTCGCTTGGGAAGCAGTAGGGTGGCTGTTCAAGAAACGCGCGCAAGTGTTCCAGCGAAGCAGCGAATCGTCGTTCCCATGGGGCCTGATTGCTTCAGCCTTTTCATACCATCGCATCGCTTCCATATACCATTCGTGGGCAATGATGTTGGCCCCGTACCCGCCAAGATCCATACGCGCCTTGGCCCGCCGTTCCCACATCACACCGGTATAGTAGTGGCGTTCATAGGGGTCGATCAACTTGGACACAGTTTCCAAGGAACCCTGAAACCGGCGCGGGTCCTTGTCAAATTGATCGGCTAGCGTAAGAGCCAACATCACGTGAGCCTGTTGATGATCAGGTTCCGCCGCAAGAATATCCAAGCATATGCTCTCGGCTTGCGCGGGCTCGTTCAGAAGGCGATAACGCTCCGCCTTCGCGAGCGCCGATGGGACTGCTTCGCGGGACAAGATCTTCAACTCAAACATCATTCGCCTCCCCCAGCTTTCCACACTACTTGCCGGTGAACATCCGGAACAACATACTTAGAGGATCATAATACTGATCTACTACGCGTTCCTTCAACGGAATAATCGCGTTTTCCGTAATCGTAATATTCTCTGGGCAAACCTGACGGCAACACGTTGTGATGTTGCAGTAGCCAATGCCATGGTCGAACTTCAAATCCTTCAAACGGTCCTCGGTATCAAGGGGGTGCATCTCAAGGGCCGCCGTGTAAACCAAGTATCGGGGGCCGATAAACTCATCGTGTTTGTCGTGCTCGCGCAACACGTGGCAAACGTCCTGACAAAGAAAGCACTCAATGCACTTGCGGAATTCCTGCACGCGGTCCACATCCGCCTGTTGCATGCGCCAAGTGCCGTCGGCGGCATCCGGCTTCCGGGGCTTGAATTTCTTGATCTTCTTTTTTACTTCGTAGTTCCAGGAAACGTCAGTTACCAAATCCTTAATTCCGGGGAATGCGTGCATCGGCTCCACGGTCACCGGTTCGTCCATCGGCAACTCATTCAGCCTGGTCATGCACATCAATCGAGGCATGCCATTAATCTCCGCCGAACAAGAACCGCACTTGCCGGCCTTGCAGTTCCAACGCACGGCCAAATCACCCGCTTGCTCTGCTTGGATCTTGTGCACGGCGTCCAGCACCACCATGCCTTCAGAAACTTCGGTCTTGAAATCCTGGAACGCCCCGCCTGTTCCGTTGGACCGCCAGATTCGAAACGTCGCCTGGGCCATTACTTCATCTCCTCAACAATTTGCTTCAAGTCAGGCGACAATTCCGCCACTGGCCGTTTCTCCACCACCATGCCGCTGTCAGACTTTTTCACCACTAAATTGTACTTGCCCCATTCGGGATCTTTCCCTTGGAAATCTTCACGAAACTGAGCGCCGCGGCTTTCCTGTCGCAGAATGGCCGCACGAGTGATGGCTTCGGAAACGGTAAGCAGATTAGGCAGATCCATCGCCGTGTGCCACCCATTGTTGTACATGCGATTGCCATCGACGCCGACATTCTCTTCGCGCTTGTGCAGCTTGGCGATCACTTCAAGCGCTTCTTTCATTTCGCTTTCCATGCGCACAATGCCTACCAGTTCCTGCATCTTGTCCTGCAGGTCGTACTGAATCTGATAAGGCCGCTCACCCTTCATACCGCGATCAAACGGTACTAGAGACCTTTTCGCAGCAGCATCCACTTGCGCCGCATCCACTGCCGGCGCTTTGTTTGCCTTGGCAAACTCCGCCGCGTATTGCCCTGCCCGTCTACCAAATACCAACAAATCAGAAAGGGAATTACCGCCCAATCGATTGGCTCCGTGCAACCCGGCGGCACACTCACCAGCCGCGAACAACCCAGGCAATGTGGACATCTGCGTGTCGCCATCCACCCGAACGCCGCCCATCATGTAGTGGGTCGTCGGACCAACTTCCATCGGAACTTTCGTGATGTCGATGTCCGCCAGTTGCTTGAACTGGTGATACATGCTCGGCAGCTTTTTCTTGATGTGCTCTTCCGAGTTCGGAATGTGCTGCTTGATCCATGCGATGTCCAAGAACACACCACCATGCGGGCTTCCACGCCCCGCTTTCACTTCACGATTAATGCAACGCGCCACGTGATCGCGAGTCAGCAACTCAGGCGGCCGGCGAGCGTTCTTATCACCCTGTGTATACTTCCAGCCCTCCGCTTCGTTGTCCGCCGTCTGGTTCTTGTAAAGATCTGGAATGTCATCGAACATGAAGCGCTTGCCTTCGCTATTGCGCAGCACTCCGCCTTCGCCACGAACGCCCTCGGTCACCAAAATGCCAGCTACGCTAGGGGGCCAAACCATTCCCGTTGGATGGAACTGAACAAACTCCATATCCATCAATTCGGCGCCGGCATGATAGGCCAGCGAATGGCCGTCCCCTGTATATTCCCAACTATTGGATGAAATTTTATAGGCCCGCCCGATGCCGCCCGTACACAGCACCACGGACTTCGCCTTCCACAACATGAAATGCCCCCGCTCGCGGTCGTATCCAAATGCTCCCGAAATGCGCCCGCCGTCAGTCAGCAGCGTCAGAATCGTGCACTCCATGTGTACTTCCATGCCCTGATGGATCCCATGATCCTGCAGCGTGCGAATCATTTCCAAGCCAGTGCGGTCACCCACGTGGGCCAGCCTCGGATAGCGATGCCCTCCGAAATTCCGTTGCAGGATTTTGCCGTCCTTGGTGCGATCAAACAGCGCGCCCCAGGATTCCAACTCCCGCACCCGATCCGGCGCCTCTCGGGCATGAAGTTCCGCCATGCGGCAGTTGTTTAGATACTGGCCGCCCCGCATCGTATCGGAAAAATGAACCTTCCAATTGTCTCGATCATCGACGTTCGCCATCGCAGCAGCCACGCCGCCTTCGGCCATTACCGTGTGGGCCTTACCCAGCAGAGACTTGGTCACAACGCCAACCGTCACGCCACTCGCCGCCGCTTCAATCGCCGCCCTAAGCCCTGCTCCACCAGCCCCAACAATCAATACATCGTAAGAATATTCACGATACTCGGCCATTTAAAAGATTCTCCAGTCAGACCAAATGCCCATGGAACAGAGCCTTACATAGATGTCGGTAAACGCCACGGAAAACAAGCTACACCACGCCCATTTCTTGTGGCTGGCATTTAGACAACTCACGCATTCGTACGCTTTGTGACGCACAGGGTGTTCGGAAATCGAATCAAGGTAACCCCCAACAATATGGCGCAGGGAGTGGCATCCCAATGCGTAACTCGAAAGTAGACAAACGTTGACCGCCAAAATGATGGTCCCAAGCCCGATGCCAAAATGCGTCCCAGTTGCGTCGGTAAACCACATTGCCTTCCACACGTCCCAAGCCAGCAGAAAAAGGAAGGCGATGGCGATGTACATCAGATAGCGGTGCACATTTTGCATGATGAGAGGAAAAGAATTCTCACCCAAATACTTGTTCCGTGGTTCGCCTACCGCACAGGCCGGCGGATCAGACCAGTGCGATTTATAATACGCGCCCCTATAGTAATAGCAGGTGAACCGGAATAATCCAGGAGCCCACAAGATCAGCAATGCGGGAGAAAAGGGTATCCAATCCGGAATCCAACCAGGCTTGGGGCCAAAGATGGCGTGCGGAGAATCGCCGAAAATCTCCGGCGAATAAAAGGGGGAAAGATAAGGACCGTGGGTATAAAACTTCCCTTGGAATGCCGCCCAAGTCGCGTAAATGATGAACGCGGTGAATCCGCAAAAAACCAGAGCGGACTCCACCCACCATCTATCGCGTCGTTGCGTGGTTCCAAATTTGCCGTTCTTCCATGTGACTTCGGCGCCTGCCATTCGTGATCGATCCTCCATTGAGTAAGCAAACTACGATATCGCATTGCTTGTGGAGGGTTCAAGTTCAGGCCGCATCGAAAATGGTCGGATTAACTGGATTTGCGGTAACATCTACCCGGCGATTTAACAGCACAGTGCAAAACTTGCGCGGCAGTGTGTCAAATGCCAGCCTTCTTGGGAGGCTTTCAGTGGCGCTATCACAACCTACAGGCCAGCGTACCAGTCATAACCCTGATTGGCCCAATAATCATCCGGGCGATCAGTCGTGTAAGTGATCCTGCCGATACGCTTCAAATTTTTGACGCCATACTTCACCGGGATGACCAGCCGAAGGGGAGCGCCATGCGCTAGTGTGAGCGGTTTTCCGTTCATCTCAAAACACAGCAAGGTTTGCGGGTGGAGCGCGCTTGCCGCATCAAGGCCCACGAAGTATTCTTCATCCGGCGTATCGAGGCGAACGTATTGGGCTCCCGTCGCTGAAAATGCCGGATCATACCGGGCCGTGAAATCACGAAAGCGAACGCCGGTCCAATGAACAACCTCCGTCCACCCTTCAATGCAGTTCAATTCCGTGATCTGCTCGATGCGGGGCAACTGTTGAATTTCGCTTAGGCTGATTTGTAACTGGGGGGTCTTGCCGTTCTGTACCTCCAGCTTCCAAGTTGCGGGATCGAAGTCGCTACCCAGGCCGATATCGCCGTTCACGCGCGTGTCCGAATTCACAGCGCGTAGCGCAAATTCGGGCATCCGGTGATCATCACTGAAGTAACCCCGGGCAAGGCGCTCGTTGAGACCCAAGACGCTCCGTAGTGGCCCTGGTAGACCCTGATCGAGAGGCCGGGATCGCAACCAACTCCACCCGGCAAACCCCGCCAGGCCCGCCACTCCCATTGTCAGGAAAGCGCGGCGGCTGCGGGCGGCAAGCTTCTCGTCTTCTGTTTTCACGCTCGCTCCTCGCGCGGTGGATTAGCGGATTTCTCCGGAGCCACCAGTGAATAACCGGCAACCATTGACCGGAAGTTATCCCAGCCCGCGCGCAGTACCTGAACGATATGGACGGCAAAAAATCCTAGAACCGCCATCATGAGCCAGAAGTGTTCCCAGCGCGCCATTGGATAGCCCCCAAGCATTTTCGTCAGCCACGACAATTGCGCGGGCTTATAGATGGCGGCCCCCGTAATCAAGCTTCCGATTCCGATCAGCACGATACTGGTGTAGGCGATCTTCTGCCCACCATTGTATTTCCCTTGAGGCGGAAGTTCCTTGCGAAGGTGCAAGTCGTGTAACGTGACAAGCACAGCGTCGCGAATGGAATGACGGCCAGGAACAACATGCCGCCATTCCCCGGAAATGGCAAGATACATCACATAAACCAAACCATTTACCGCGAACAGCCACATGAACACAAAATGAATAGACATGCCCTCAGCCAGACGTTGGGGCAGGTTAAGCCGGACATTCAACCAATCCGGAAAGAAGTGAATAAGGGTGGTTTCGCCCCACCCCAGGCGGTACACATCGTTAGCCCAGTAGATCAGCATTCCGCTCCAGATCATGATGAACAAGAGCGGAAAGTTCAGCCAGTGGAACCAGCGTATGGCCAGAGAATGTTTTTCTTCGGCGGGCATCAAATTAGTTCTTCATCTTGTCTTTGTCCATTTTGTCCTTACCCATTTTGTCCATGCCCATCTTGTCCATCTTTCCCATCATCATCATTTTCTTCGACTCGGGCATTTTGTCGAAGGCGGCGGCTTTGTCGGCTGCGGACATCTTCTCCATCATTGACATCCGGTCGGACGAGGACATTTTGCTCATGTCGTGCCCCGCTCTCTTGCATGCCATCATCTTGTCCGCATCGGACATCTTGTCGTACATGTCCGCTTTGTCTTGCTCGGACATCTTCTTCATCATTTCCATCTTGCTTTTGTTCGACATCTTGCCGGACATAGCGTCCTGGCCAAAAGCTGGAGTGAGGGTCAAGCCGGCAATCGAAAGCGTGAGGGCCAGCATAGTTGAAAGTTTCGTCATTTTTTGTCTCCTAAAAGCTAATATTTGCGGCTCTGGATTTCGGCCGCCACACACTACTACATGACTCAATTCGCCAGGTGGGCGAGGAAAGTTACAGTAATACGCTATCCAGTAGATTCCCCCTGGCGACAATCGTTTCGTAAACGTTGTTTGTATTTGAACAGTAAATCTTGAAGCGCTCGTATGCCTCTGAATGCTTACGTAAGCTATATCCGGAATTGAGCTTAAATATTCCCGGATCGGGTTTAAACCTTGAGGCCTATGGATTCCTGTCCGCAGGGCTGCCGGTAAGGCAAAATGCTTCGGGCGTGCGTTGTGTTTAAGTTTAGGCCGCATCGATTGCAATCACTCTAGCGGGTTTTGAGGCCTCAACCGCCTGCCAAACAAAACCCAGACTGTGCAAAACTTCATCCGCATTCAAGGGGAGTGCAACTGCGTGAAATGCCCCAATCGCCTCCAATTGTTCCGAGTTCGGGGGGGCAGACATTGGATGACAGACAACTATCCGGGCTTTGCCAATCACATTCTTGACTTGCCCCACATGGGGCATTTCCACCAACACACCTTCCACTTCGCGTTCGCGCGTTATTTCCCTCAATTTCTTCAGTGAATGGGCCAAAATCACGTTAATTCCGATCTTCTGGCGTAGACAATCCCAGTGAATGCGCTCTTGGCAAAGTTCGCCGAACACAACAATATCGATCCACTTTTGCATGCGGATTCCCACAGCATTTACATCGCCAAAACCTATTGGCCCTCCGCGTGCAATCGGTCGAGTGAAAGGAATTAGACATGTACCCCTTCAAACGAATCCTATTCGCTACAGATTTTTCCGCAGCATCCGAAGCCATCGTGCCCCACGTAAAGGAGATGGTTCGTCAAAACCTTGCCACACTAGTGATTGTCCATGCATTCGATCCAGTGTCAGCAATGTTTACCGACCCCTCAACGCTGGTCGAAGCCTTCCCGGTCTTTCGTCGATCGGTCGAAAAGCGTATGGAGAAGTTCGCTCATGACAACTTTCCCGATCAAGGCAAGGAATTAGTGATCACCGAAGGGGACCCAGCGGACGTTATCCCCAATACAATTGAGCGCTACGGGGTGGACTTGTTGATGATGGCCACTCATGGCGAAGGCCTTTTCCGCCGCATGCTACTTGGCTCGGTCACCTCCAAAATGTTGCACGACGTAAATTGCGCCGTTTGGACCGGCGTGCATGAAGCCCCTACAGGGCATTCCCCGTGTCTGCCTTATAAGTCGATTGTCTGCGCCGTGTCTAGCGACGATGAAGCGCAAGCGATATGGAAAGCCGCGGACTCGTTCGCCAATTCTTACGGAGCAAAGCTTTCGGTAGCTCATACTGTGGAAATGCCGGCCGTGAGTTGGGATGTCGACCTTTCCCCGATGCGCCAGCAAATGCTAGATATGGCAGGCGACCGCTTGGCCTTGATGAAGAACCAACTCGGAGTGGCCGGAGAAGTTAAGTTATACGAAGGTTCCGTCTCTATAGGATTACAACAAGCTGTTCGCGATGCGGAGGCGGATCTTGTGATCACTGGCCGCGGCCATGCTCAAGGGCACTTCTCACGCTTTATGTCCCATCTCTATGCAATCGTCCGAGATTCGCCTTGCCCAGTTTTAAGCATCTAATTTTAAGATCAAGTTGGGCCGACTCGTCGTAGGCCGGCGGCCCAAGGACGCACTGCCCAGAAGTTGGAGACACTCTTCAGAATTGCTACACTTGTCCTATTTCCAACCCATTGGAGGGACCGGTGCGATTTTCCCTATTCATTCTGAGTCGCCGCCATTGCGCTCAACGGCCAGCCCGCTAAAAAGCTCCTGTTCCGCAATCCGGCGCTAACGTCTACGCACATTGTCTTTGTTCATGCCGGCCAGCCTTTGACCACGCCCATGGGAGGAATCTTCGGACCCAAGGTAATGGTCATAAATGAACGGGCTTTCTCCGGCGGCGATGCCATGCCGTGGATCTTTAAGGAATTGAAGATTGGTCAGCTTGTGGGAAAACGCACCGGTGGCGGCCTGATCGGCAACACCGGCTTTGTCCCGCAATTGATGGATGGCGGCTCGGACACCGCGCCTAATCTTGCATTCTATAATCTGCGCGGCCAATGGGACGTGGAAAATAATGGTGTCCAACCCGACATCGAAGTAGGAATGAACCCCGCGATCTGGAGCCAAGGACGGGATCCACAACTGGAAAGAGCGGTCACCGTGCTGATGGATCAACTAAAGAAGAATCCCACGCCTGTCTACCTCAAACCGGAGTTCCCCAATCACCATGCACCCAAACCCGTAACGCCGGCTCGGAAAGGAAATTAAGATTTACTGCACCGGACCCTGATAGAGAAAACTCTCGCCCAGGTACACCTTCTTAACCTCGGCATCGCGGCCAAGCGATTCCGGCGACCCCGCGCGGAAAATCTTCCCGTTGTTGATGATGTAAGCACGATCAGTAACGGCCAGCGTCTCCCGCACATTGTGATCGGTAATCAGGATCCCAATGCCCGACCGCTTCAGGTCGAACACAATCCGCTGCAGTTCCAAAACCTGAATCGGATCGATCCCCGAAAATGGTTCGTCCAGCAGCAAAAAATCAGGCTCAATCACCAACGACCGTGCAATTTCCACGCGCCGCCGTTCGCCGCCCGACAGCATGTAGCCTTTGCTCTGACGCACAGTGTCCAGCCCCAATTGATCCACCAGTTGGCTCATCCGCGCATGCCGCAGTTGATCCTTCATCGGGAGCGTTTCCAAAATCGCCATCAGATTTTCTTCGACCGTTAGTTTGCGAAACACGCTCGGCTCTTGTGGCAGGTAGGAGATGCCACGCCTCGCCCGCTGGTACATCGCTTGCGTGGTAATGTCCACATCGTCCAACAACACTTGCCCCGAATCGGGGGTCACCAAACCAACAATCATGTAAAAAGATGTCGTCTTTCCTGCCCCGTTGGGCCCTAGCAATCCGACGACTTCACCTTGATGCACTTTGATGGAAACGTTATCGACCACTTTCCGTCCCCGGTATGTCTTCGATATCTCACGCGTCTCCAGTGTTTTCATCGGCTTCATTTGAAATTAGCACCAATTGCCGTCAGACTCTAGTCCCTAAACACGAATCTTTAGAAGACACAGCAGAATTGCTATCACCGAGGCAAGTCCGGTAACCCAGACAGGTACAGGGCTCGACCACTCCAACCTGATTTCGCACGCGCCATTGCAATCTGGCTTGACCGTCATATAGTCCAGCGCGTCCCGCACAATCGGAATCCGCTTACCGCCAACAGTGGCTCGCCATCCAGGCACGTTCGAAATCTTGACGTTGACAATTTGCCCAGGTTTCAACACCGCGTCGATGTTCATGGCATGGGAATTCTTCCAAGTAACGGTTGGAGCAACATCCCCCGAACCAGCAACGTACCGTTCAAGCTTCAAGTAAAATTCTGGAGAATCAAACGGCACTTCCAACTGTTGATCCGCGTTCAGAATCTGCACCAACCCGGGCGCCGTGTTTGGGACTTGATAGAGGATATCCCCAGCGCCCTCATGCAGCACGGGCAGCATGCCTTTGAACTTCTCCGCTCTCCGAAAGTCCTTGTACTCCTCAGTGCTCTTCGCGCCGGGCGCAATCACAGCACCCACGCCAAACGCCTTCAGCCAAAGAATGGCTCGCTCACGCTGTTCTGATGTTTCAGCCAAGTTCACAACTGCAGCCAAGCGCCCCGGCATTTCGCTGCTGCGGCCCTGATCACAGCAACCCGTTACTTGAGGTAGATCGGTAAACGCATTCAACCAAAATGAGTTAGATCCTGGAGCGAATACCCGTCCTTGCCACTCACTGCCGTGGTCCGCCAACCAACGGGCGCTCTGGAATTCGGACTGACTCTCAAGCTGCGCCGGAATCAAATCGAACTTCACTCGAATCAACAAGGAGCCAATCAATAGCCCCAGAGAGGCTAGGCAAACCCCCATAGCCATCATCCGCTTAGGGCGCGACAATTGATCATAGGCTTGGGCAAAAACCCCCGCGATCACCAGACAAACGGCCAGTTCAAGCTCAAGATGGAACCGCCCGGCCTCCGGCAACAATTCGAACTTCCCGGAATCGGCGCCTGGAGAAACGGTCAACAAGAACATACAATACAGCAATCCAAACCTAAGATATAAAGGTAAATGCTTCAGCAATCGACCGAGCCCATAAAGCAGCAGCAACAAGCCAAGGAGCAAACCCCAGCGCCATCCCCCAGCAGCAAAACCGGTATGGGTTGCACCCAAATTTCGGAAAACCATTTTGAGGTAGGAAGGAGGCACAGCCCAGCATGCAATGGCATAACCCCACACAGCGACTACGCCCGCCCGAACCACCTGCCGTCCGAACGAAATATCAGGAAGCGAAAAGAACAGGCATAGTAACGCAACCACCAACATTAAGGTAGCTGGCGTATTGGTCATGATCGCCAAGGCCAATCCAATCGCCGCCCACGCCATGTTGCTTCCCAGTTTCGTGGTCCCTGATTTTAGCTCGGCTAGGCACCGATAGAATCCCGCCAGCGCCACCGTCGCAAGCGTCATCCCCATCACATGAGGACCCTCGCCGAACACCGTCATCACGCGCAACCGGCGCCCAGCAAAAAGCGTCCCGGAATCCGCGCGTACATCCGCCATGAACAGCAAGGAAGGAGAAAACACTGAGTAGAGTAACCCAGCAGTCATAGCCGCCATGGGACCCGCCGCCATGGTCCGCGCTAATACGTAAAGAGCAACCGGCCCGAGGCAATAGCCCACGCCCGTCACGACGTGATAGGCCCGCGCCGCGCCCCAGCCGGATCCCTTCGCCACCCCGGCCACCACGGTGTGCAGCAGCGGAACGTAAACATACTCGAACGGCATGCCAGAATTCCACAACGGCCACCAGGCAACATCTCCCCAATGTTCCGTCAAGTACCTTGCGATGCTTATAAAAGCGCCTTCAATAGAACTAAAGTGGTTTAAATATTCAATTCCAAACAGCTCTCGAGTCAAAAACAAATTCAGAAAAACAACACACAACAATTAATAAAATCAATGCGATACAACTTAAACTTAAACCATCGCATGATCATATAACCCCCGATGAGAATCGGGGGATTCTTCCGAACTCTGTCGGTTGTTCGGACGCCGCAAAATGGTCAGCAGCGTTCGTCAAGATCGATCCTAAGTGAACAGGGTTGCATTAGAGCGGGATGTTCCCATGCTTCTTACGCGGCATTGTATCCGTCTTGCCTTCAAGCATCCTCAGCGCCCGGATGATCTTAGGCCGCGTCTCTCT
The DNA here is from genome assembly GCA_025350695.1 of Acidobacteriota bacterium. Classification (GTDB taxonomy): domain Bacteria; phylum Acidobacteriota; class Terriglobia; order Bryobacterales; family Bryobacteraceae; genus JANXSF01. The sequence goes on along the minus strand of JANXXI010000359.1, from coordinate 4,186 downwards.
AGGGGCAATCACATCATCGACGAACCCACGCTCCGCCGCCACAAACGGGCTGGCAAACCGATCCTTGTACTCCTCAATCCGTTGCGCCCTCATGTCCGCATCCTCACGCCGGTACAGGATGTTCACCGCCCCCTCAGCCCCCATCACGGCGATCTCCGCCGTCGGCCACGCCAAATTGAGGTCCGTCCGCAAATGCTTCGACCCCATTACGCAATAAGCCCCGCCATAAGCTTTGCGAGTTATCACCGTGATCTTCGGTACCGTAGCCTCCGCATACGCGTAAAGCAACTTCGCACCATGACGGATGATTCCTCCAAACTCCTGATCAGTCCCCGGCAGGAATCCCGGAACATCTTCAAACGTAATAATTGGGATTTGAAAAGCATCGCAAAATCTAACAAAACGCGCCGCCTTAGTCGACGAGTTGATGTCCAAACATCCCGCTAAAAACGCTGGCTGATTGGCCACAATCCCTATCGTGCGTCCATCCATCCGGGCAAAGCCGACCACGATGTTCCGCGCGAAATGCTCGTGAACCTCCAAAAAGTCCCCATCGTCGACAATCATCTGAATTACGTCTTTGATGTCGTAGGGCTGGTTCGATTCCAGCGGCACAATCGTATCCAGCGCGGCATCCGTCCGGTTCGGAGAATCCATCGTCGCCTTGCGCGGAGCCTCATCCAAATTGTTCTGTGGCAGGTAACTCATCAGCCGCCTTATGTGCCGCAAGCAAGCCGCATCATCGTCGGAAAGAAAGTGGGCCACGCCGCTTTTCTCGTTATGCGTCATGCCCCCGCCAAGTTCTTCCTTGGTCACGTCCTCATGCGTCACGGTTTTGATCACATCCGGCCCAGTCACGAACATGTAGCTGGTTTTGTCCACCATGAACACAAAGTCCGTGATCGCCGGCGAATAAACAGCCCCACCGGCGCAGGAGCCCATAATGGCTGAAATCTGCGGGACCACCCCACTAGCCAGAGTATTCCGCAGGAAGATGTCAGCATAACCGCCGAGCGAAATCACACCCTCCTGAATCCTTGCCCCGCCGGAATCATTCAACCCAATCAAAGGCGCGCCATTCTTCATCGCCAGATCCATCAGCTTGCAAATTTTCAAGGCATTGGTTTCCGAAAGTGACCCACCAAACACAGTGAAATCCTGCGCGAAAACGTAAGCCAGCCGGCCGTGAATGTAGCCCCAACCGGTGATGAAACCATCGCCATCGATCACCTGCTCGTCCATGCCAAAATCGCGGCACCGATGACGCACAAGTTTGTCTATCTCCTCGAAAGTTCCTTCGTCCAGCAACAGCTCCACACGCTCTCGCGCCGAGAGTTTCCCTTCCTTATGCTGCCGCTCCTGCCGCTCGGCCCCACCGCCCTCCAGGGCCGCCCGATGCCGACGATTCACTTCTTCCATACGATTCTGTGACATTCCTGATCAGAGTAGCACCCCCATCAGTTAGTTGTTCCGACCAGCCGAGGTCGGCGGGGACAGAGCGGACCTGAGGACGCCCTGTCCAGGTCCCGCCCTATGCTACAATCGCCGCTTGTGACTGGGACCAAGCGTATCTGCTTCCTTCTCCGTGTGAAACCCCAAATGCTCGACGAATACCGCGAGCGCCACACACACGTCTGGCCCGAAATGCTCGCAGCCCTCAGCGAAACCGGCTGGAGCAACTACACCCTCTTCCTAGCCCCCGACGGCCTCCTCGTCGGTTACCTCGAAACCCAGGATTTCGACGCCGCTCTACGCGGCATGGCCTCCAAGGAAATCAATCACCGTTGGCAATCCACGATGTCCAAATTCTTCGAAGGCGGAGACGCTGCCGCCGCCGACGAACAGATGCGTCCCCTCGAAGAAGTCTTCCACCTGGACTAAACAATGTCCCTACTCGAAGCTGCCGGAATCTACAAATCCTACGCAGGCGTGCAAGCCCTAAAGAACGTCCGCTTCAGCCTGGCTCCATCCGAAGTCCACGCTCTAATCGGCGAAAATGGAGCAGGCAAATCGACGCTGATCAAAATCATCACCGGCGCCATCCAGCCCGACGCGGGCCGCCTCACCATCGAAGGCCACACCATCGATCAACCCACTCCCGCAGGAATGAAATCGCGCGGCGTCGCCGCTATTTACCAACAGCCATCGCTCTTCGGCCATCTCACCGTCGCTGAAAATATTGCGCTCGCCCTCGAACCCCGCACTCCCTTCGCAAAGGTCAATTGGTCCCAGCGCCGCACCCGCGCCACGGAGTTGCTCGCTCGCGTCGGAGCCTCTATCAACCCCGATCAGGACGCCGCCTCCCTTTCCATGCCCCAGCAACAGATGGTGGAAATCGCCAAGGCCATTGGCTGCGAAGCAAAAATCTTCGTCATGGACGAACCCACTGCATCTCTTTCCGATAAGGAAGTAGACAACCTGTTCCGCGTCATCGGCGAGCTGCGCGCAAAAGGCGCCGGCATCATCTATATCTCTCACCGCCTGGAGGAACTCGCCCGCATCAGTGACCGCGTCTCCGTCCTCCGCGATGGCGAACTAATTGCCACCAAGCAGAGGAACGAGGTTGGCCGCGAAGAACTCGTCCACCTCATGGTAGGCCGCGACGTCTCCGCAATTTTTCCCAAACAGAAGGTCTCCGCTGGCGATACTGTCGTCCGCCTCCGCGCAATCAAAGCCCAGGGTATTGGACCAATCGATCTCGATATTCGCGCCGGTGAAATCGTTGGCTTGGCCGGCTTGGTCGGCTCCGGCCGCACCGAACTGGCCAATATTCTCTTCGGACTCACCCCCGCCACATCCGGCGTAATCGAGATCCGGGGAAAGCCGATCGCCATCCAATCGCCGCAAGACGCGATAAGCGCCGGCATCGGTTACGTCCCTGAAGACCGTCGTCGTCACGGCCTGATTCAGGAAATGTCGGTTGCCGAAAACACCACGCTTGCGAAGCTTCCGCCGGGCTTCTTGAACTTCGCCAAGGAAGAAAGCACCGCCAAGGAATTTGCTCACAGGCTAGGCACAAAAACTCCATCCGTAGATACACCCGCCGCCAACCTGTCTGGAGGCAACCAACAAAAAGTGGTCCTCAGCCGTTGGCTTGCAACCAAGCCGTCTGTCCTGCTCCTCGACGAACCAACGCAAGGCATCGACGTCGGCGCCAAGGCCGAAGTACACGCCCTGATTAGTGAAATGGCCCGCGAAGGCATGGCCATCCTGATGATCTCAAGCGAACTCCCCGAAATCCTCGGCATGAGCGATCGCATCGCCGTCATGTCCGAAGGCAAGCTCGCCGGAATCCTCAACCGCGCCGAGGCCACTCAGGAATCCATCCTTCACCTTGCCCTACCCTGCAAGCGAGGAGCCGCCTAAAATGAAACCCCGTGAATTCGCCGCCGGATCAGTTCTGCTGCTCATCTTGCTGATCTTGCTTTTCGCCGCCCCTTCGTTCTTTTCGCCGGCCAACCTGCTCGACCTGTTGTTGAACTCAGCCCCAGCCATGCTCGTCGCCCTCGGTATGACGCTCGTCATCTTAGCCGGCCACATCGATATTTCCGTCGGCTCTCAATTCGCCATAGCCAGCGTCGCCGCCGGCCTGCTGGCCAAATCCGGCTTGCCGATGCCACTAGTTGGAATCGCCGTTCTAGCCACCGGAGCCATGCTCGGCGCACTCAATGGATTACTCGTCACCGGTTTCCGCATCCCGTCCATCGTCGTCACACTCGCCACCATGATCGCTCTCCGCGACTTCCTCCGCTGGACCACCGAAGGAGCTTGGGTTCAAAACCTTCCGCCAAGCTTTCAATGGGCTGGCTTGGGGCAACCAGCCGGCTCGGCCCTTATCCTTGCCAAAACGGTTTTTATCGTATTACTCACCGCCTGGGCCCTGCGAAATCTTTCCGCCGGCCGTCAACTATTCGCCACCGGATCAAACCCCGCCGCAGCCATCCTAGCCGGCATTCCTACAGACCGCATCGTTACGGCCGTCTTCGTGTTGATGGGCGTACTCACCGCCGCAGCCGCCATGCTCAACGCAATCCGCTTCAGCGACGTTCCCGGTAACCCCGGCACGGGTCTCGAAATGAAAGCCATCGCCGCCGCCGTCGTTGGAGGGGCATCCATTACCGGTGGCCGCGCCTCAGTCCTCGGAACAGTGATCGGAGTTCTGCTGCTCAGCGTCATTGGCAACGCG
>JANXXI010000057.1 GCA_025350695.1 Acidobacteriota bacterium | reverse complement strand
ACCTTCTACGGATGAAGTCCACGCGGTAATCCAATTAGCAATAAAGGAGCCGGTCGCAAAGCTCGAAAGACCCGGATCGTTCCAAGGATTGGGGAATCCAAAGAATCAGCCCATAGATTTGGGAGGCGCTGTTATGGTTGGCAGCGTTGAAGGGAAGAAAGTCGGGCGACCGGAAACTTCAAAATTCTGTTCTGCGGGATAGATAGGTGTCTTTAAACTAACCGGAAGGCCAAAATGCTCTCGTTTAGATATCATTCCCATAGACTGCGCTTGGTACTCGACACTGATGTCATGCTGGCCGCTTTTCGTAGTCAAAGCCGTAGGTGCTGGTCTCGGTGGCTCTGATGCTTGAGTATGAGGCTGTGTTGACGCGCCCTGAAAACCTCAAGGAAGCGGGCGCCACTCGTGAGGACGTTGGAGCTATCCTGGATGCCCTCGGATTAGTGTTGACGGCCGGTCCGCATTCCGTTTTTGTGGAGGCCGCATTTGAAGAACCCAGCCGACGAGATGGTGCTGGAAACAGCCGTGAATGGGCAGGCCCAGACGCTCGTCACCTTTAACCTAAGGCATCTGCAGGCAGCAACGAACCGGTTCGGAATTAGGGTCTGCAGGCCAGGAGTTGCCTGGCGGGAAATAGGAGAGGAAAATGACCAGAAGTGAAGTAATGTAGCGCTACGTTTGCAAGAGTCACTATTAGGTGTGGCCAAGAAAGTGGCCGCCGCCGAAGGTGTCGCTCTGAATCAATTCATCAATGTAGCCGTTGCCGAAAAGCTCTCCGCCCTCCGAACCGAAACCTACTTCGCCGAACGGACCGCCGGCGGCGACATCAACAGTGCCAAGTAAATCCTAGCCCGCGTCGCAAGAAGGACCCACCGATCACGGGCGATGAACCTTAAACCTACTTCCCCGAATGCTTGACCAACTGCATCTGGTCATCCTTGACTTCCCCAACTCCCGGCGCATACCACTTGTGGTCCTTCAGACTCTTCTCAATTGGGCTGGTCTCAATCGTATGAACGCAGTTTTCAAACTTTCCAGCAGGGGTAACGACCGTCTCGGTCAACGACAATATCTCAGCGCGATCCTGACCCACACCCGGTGCGCTTTCCTGGTAGTACTTCATCCCCACGTTCGGCTTTCCCGGCATATATAGCCCAAACTTAGCGCCGTTCATTCCGGAAAGCCAACTCCCTTTCCTGTTGACAACTTTTCCGTTCTTGTAGACCTCAACATCTTCGCCAAAATAGTAGACATCATTCGTCCTGACATCGATTGCGAAATAGTCTTTGGTAAGCTCCGCCAGACGTCCGTTCTTCATTTCGCGATCTTCCACAACCACCGTTTCCACGCCATCGATCACTTTCGTTTCGCTGGTAATAGTCCACACGCGGGTATCTTTGCCATGGGCGAATTCCAACTTGTAACCGGCCCTTAGAGGAAAGTACGGATTGGCCCCCTTGGTTCCCAGATTCTTCTTGTCCACTTTGAATTCAGACCGATAATCCTCAGCGTTGAGTGTGAAAGCCGCGAGCAAGCCGATGACAAAAATACCCCGCATGTTACTTCACCTCCACGCCTTCGGCGCTAACAATTACTTCCTTCTTCTTCCCACCCTTGGTCGTGTAAGCCGCTTCGTAATTCAATGTGGAGCCCTTCTTCAAAGTCTCGGCCATCGTCAACTTGCCATCGGCGATCTTCTTCAAGATGGCTGCTTTCGCCGCGGCTGGAAAACTGTCCAAATCGGCCTGCTCCTCAACTGTTTCCAGAGCTCCGGTGGAGTCCACAACGATATCGCGGCTCTTGCCGTTCACCATCGTTTCCACCTCGTATACCGTCTTGCCTTTTTCCTTTTCCTTGACGATATTCTTGATCGTTGCGTCCTTGGTTTCAGCCTCGACAGTCTTCCGGACAGCAGGCGGCAAATCTTTCAACTCCAACTTCCCGGCGGCCATTGCCAAGCCGGTAAGTCCAATACCTAACAAAAAGTTACGAATCATCGAAATCTCCATGAGCCAAGAATATCTAAAAGACATGCAAATTTCCTGAAGAACTCAAAACATCCTGAACATATCTCAAAACTGGAGGAAGTTGCAAAGAGTCAACACTTGGCTGCTGAATGGCTCGCGAAGGTCTATTTCACCCAGGGCGACAAGGATAAGGCCTTCGAATGGATGAACCGCTCCAAAGGCGATCAGTCCACGGGAGTCGTGTATTTTAAGGCCGATCCCCGGTTTGAGGCGGTACTTCGCCACGTGGAGCCGGCTTACACAAGTTACGCTAAACTAAAAGGTTGTGCGGCTCTCGCCCCAAACTCCGAAGACTTCTCTCCCCCTTACCGCCCGCCCGCATTCAGCGAATGGCTAAATCTTTCGAGCCACATGCCGACGAGAAGCCCTCCGTTGCGACGTCACGCCCATCAAGCCCACGTACCTTCCACCTCGAAGGCTGATCCTACCTCAAAAAGCTGGCTGTGCGATTCAGTACCCGCCGACGCACTTCGGCTCGCATTTTCTCGGCCTGCTGAGGAGCGAAATCCAAGCGGCGGACACCGATTTCTTTGATTTCCCTCAAACCCCAGGGTCCGCGCATGATCCCGTTCGCGAAGTGGCTATTGTCGCCTAGCAGCAAATGTCCCACCTCATGGGTAATCGTTGCCCCCAGGAGGGGCGTCCACGACGTCTTCGCCAAGGTCGCCTGATTCATCACCCTTTCCAAACAAACATAGGCGTCGAGGGCGAATCCCCCGGGGCGGCCGGTCACCGACATTCCCAGCTGATCCCGCGAAGTTGTGATCTTTCGGAACATGGGTTCCGGCAGGATTTTCACAACAAGGTGCGTGACGTCGTCAACTCCCGAATCGCAACTTGCGGGCCGCGCGGGTTCCAGGCAGGTTCTCCATTTGGCGTCGATACCCGCTCGTCTAAGAATCTCGCCTGCGGAGCCCTGCGCATTCAGCAGTGCGTCGGACTTGATGCCCGAGTAGTCATAAACATCGATTGTGATTTCCACGGGGGAGTCTTTCGCGTCCGCAGTGCCGCACAGACAAGCCAACAACAATCCAATTTTCGATCTCAGAAGAGTCATAGTGAGATCGACTCTAAAGGCTCGGTGGCTTCGATTCCATGGACGGGAACCGATCTAACGCTGATTCGCCACAAAGGAGCACATGATCGGCTAAGTCGTTGTTTGACCATGAATTAGCGCCGGATCTGACTTGGCGGAAAAGTTTGATTGGTGGTGTATAATCGGACAGATCAACTTTATGGAAAGCCCCTCGCCGGATAAACGTGTGATTCGGTTCGGAACATTTGAAGCCGATCCAGCGACGGGTGAGTTGCGCAAGGGCGAACGCCGCATCAACCTGCAGGAACAGCCCTTCCGATTGCTGCTTCTTTTGCTTGAGCACCCCGGAGAGGTGGTGACTCGAGACGAGCTGCGGGGAAAACTGTGGGGCGAAACGTTTGTGGATTTCGAGGAGGGGCTGAATACGGCAGTCCGCAAACTGCGCGATGCGTTAGGCGATTCGGCCTCGAATCCGCGCTTCGTTGAAACCCTACCGCGGCGTGGATACCGGTTCATCGCACCCGTGGAGCGAACCGGCGCGGAGCTACCCGAGCCGGAACCAATCGTAGTTAAGATCGTCCAGCTAAGGTCAAATTCAAGGATGTTTTGGCTGGCCGGTTGCGGAGTGCTGCTGGTCGCCGCCGCGTTCCTCGCACGGCTCTGGCTCAATCGCGAACAGCCAACGGCCGCCCCCACCCCGCCTAAACAACTCACCAGGGATTCTGGCCTTACAACAGATCCTGCGATTTCACGCGACGGAAAACTCCTCGCGTATGCATCGGATCGCGGCGCCCAAGGGAACCTGGATATTTGGGTGCAGCAGGTCGCCAGTGGCCCCGCACGCAAGTTAACCGAAGGGCCGGCCGACAACTATGAACCGGAAATCTCCCCCGATGGTAGCGAGGTTCTCTTTCGATCGGACCGCGACGGCGGAGGGATTTACTCGGTCTCCCCACTTGGCGGTGAGGCCAGGTTGGTGATCAAAGACGCATACCTTCCCCGCTCTTCTCCAGATGGCACGCAGATAGCCTATTTGAGGGGCCACTTTGGATCCGGCGCCTTTTCGGGCAATCTTTACGTTTACGCACGAGCAACAGGTTCGGAGCGGATGCTCGCCCCAAATGTTGTTACCGTGGGCGGGGCCGCCGCCTGGTCTCCTGATGGACGGTCCTTAATTTTTGCGGCCGCGGATGGTATCGTCATGCCATTTTATCTTTGGATGTGCCCCACGGATGGCAAGCAAGCAACCCGGTTGAGCGCCACCCCGCTGGCGGGAGATGATCCGTTCTTGGGCCAAGTTAGAAGCGTCTCGGTGGCGCGGTTTCGAAATCAGCTAATCGTCTCCGCCAAACATGGCGATAGTTACAATCTTTGGACTGTGCCTATCAAGCCGGAAAAGTCTCTGCTTGCTGGTGAACTCAAACAAATTACGCTTGGCAGTGGGAGCGAGGAGTTGCCTGCCGTTTCCGATGACGGGAGGGTGGTCTTTGCCAATCACAGCAGTTCCTCCAGCATATGGGAAGCAGCCCTTGAGAAAACTGGCGCGTTGACCAATCCACGACGGTTGACCCAAGATAAGGCGCTAAACTACCGTCCTTCTCTTTCCGCGGATGGGTCGAAAATGGCTTACACATCCAACCGCTCTGGCAAATTTGAGATTTGGGTGAGAGACATGATCAGTGCACAGGAATCAGCGATTACCACGATCGTTAAGCCAGTGACCTACGCTTTGATCTCTCGCGATGGAAGCAAAATAGCATTCTGGGAGGATGGCGTCCGCACCTACGTGGTCTCCACTAGCGGCGGCGGCCCGCGGTTCTTGTGCGAAAAATGCGACCGGCCGGACGATTGGACATCGGACGACAAAATCATAGTGCCGTTCCCGCCCCGGAGGTTAGATCCAAGCAATGGTGTGCTCACCGACCTTGCCCAGCACCCGACTCTGTCTACAACCGGACCCCGCCTTTCGCCGGATGAGAAATGGTTCACTTTTCACACCTCTGGCAATATAGGTCAGCAAATAGGACGCCAGCGCCAGATTTTCCTGGCTCCCTACAGTGGCCATCCGGTTCCGCTTTCAGGATGGCTCCCCGTAACGGATGGACAGGGTTTGGATCGTGAGGCGGCTTTCTCGCCGGATGGAAATCGAATTTACTTCCTGTCGGACCGGGACGGGTTCCGCTGTATTTGGGCTCGGACGCTGGATGCGAATACGAAAAAGCCAATAGGGACAATCTACCCTGTATTGCACTTGCACAACCCCCGGATTTCCTTACTGCACGTTCCTAACACGGGTTTGGTTCGCATCACTCCCGTAGGCAACAAGATAATCTTCGCCATGGGAGAACTTACAGGCAATCTATGGATGACCGAGTTGCCGCGGTGACAAACGCTATTTCAGACGGTACGCAGTAATCCTCTTGAACTCGCGAACGTAGAATTCATCGCCCGCTACGGCCACGTGCGCCCATGCTGGGTTAGTTAGTAAGTTCTTTGCATCCAGGTTCCGCCGGTTGGTTCCGTGGCGGCGGTCGCTAAGAATGGGGTGAGGGCAAAGAAGGGGAAGTAGAAAATGCGCACCCCATAAAGGATCCCGGTGGTTGAGGCTAGACTTGAAATTTGTAAACTCGCTCCGTAATCCAATTATTAAATTATTCTAGTTCTCCGACGCCTTGGCCACCTGGTCAATGACCATCACGGAAACGGCAGCCTTGGTGGATTCCAGTTTCAGTCCCAGTTGCTGTTGGAATGCCGCGTACAAGTCTGGAGGAGCATCCACATCGCCTGCTGCTCCCACTGGAGCGTTCGCGCCGGCGGCGGCCGGTACTGCCCGGTCGGGTGTGTATCGAACCCTAAAATCGTACCGGTCCTTCAATCAAGGTGGAAAGCGCTGTGAGTGGACGGCAAACGTTTCTTATTGCCCTTCAATTGTTACATCTCGGTTGGCATCGCCCGATGTGATGCGGAACACATTTGGTCCTGCAGATACGCCCAATTTCACCAAAACACTCCAAACTCCTGGATTCTTTGGCTCAAGGGAAAGCAAGCCATCGAACCGACCGCCTCCTGACGTCACTTTAACTTCAGGGCGCACTCCTGAGATGGGGATTCCGGTGGCGTCGAGCAGCACACATCCAAAAGTCTGGGACGAATTCACCGTCCCAGTCAAGGACTGAGTTATTATCCTTACCGTCGCAGGTTTGTAAGTTGGGGCCGCGTACCAATACGGCATTCTGGATTCCACCGGCGAATTCACGCCCTTGATCTTCACAAATCCTTGATACTCCCCATTGGCGATGTCCTTGCCCTGGAAATTCAAGTTGAACTTGCGGGTCTCACCAGAAGGAATTTCAAGCGTGGCTGGTTCCGCCGTTGCGCTTAAGGGGTCGGTGCTCTGAATCGTGATGGAGAATGTATCGCTCTCGTTGCCCAGATTCGTCACTTCAACCATTCGCGACATTTCAGGATTTAAGCCCCCCACTCCGAAACTCATTGTTACGGGAGCCAGTACGGTGGTGTTGCGCACTGCGGCATCGAGATCCAGCAATCCTGCACCGGCCATCATCACCGGGGCCACTGTGCCATTGCTCAGAATCATCGGGGATGCGCTATTCACTATTAGGGATCGGTACTGGGCTGAATTCAGGCCGGGCCGCGCCCCTTTGACAACGGCCATGGCGCCAGCAATTGCTGGTGCCGAAAAGCTGGTGCCCTCCAAAACTGTGTAGCCACGCCTATCGTAATTCCCTCCATCGGGGAACTTAGACTGCGTCGCCGTGGAAACATCTCCTCCAACGGCCAGAATGTCTGGCTTGATTCCTATATTAACCGCAGGTCCGCGGGAACTGAACTCAGACAACTGGTTTGACGGCTGCGCAATGGCTATTTCCGCGAAATACAATGTCACTGCAGTGGACCCCTCTTTCAGAAGGTTTTTTAGCTTGATCCCGTTGCCGAAACTCATCATCATGGCCGGAAGTTGGGCTCCATCAACACTCATTGTGAAAGGGTCGGGAGCAGCCTCGGTTGCATAAACAATCGCTGCTCTAGCCCCCCCGACTTGGGCATTGTTCAACTTCGTTTGAAATATGCAATTCCCACGAAGAATCAGCACCGCTTTCCCCTCGAAGGCACCGCTTGGTGGAGGCAAGCACAAAGTACCGGTTGGATCGCTGGCTGTAGCGGCATCCGTCAAATCAGTCGACACAACTGGATCTGGTGCTGGACCGTCCCCAGCAAGAGCAATCATCGTTTGGTCCCCAGTCTTTACCGCTGATCTGAACGATCGTGCATTGTTAGACGCGCCAACCCCGACCGCGGTCGATGCCGCCGCGTGCGAACTTACCGTGGACGAGCCCGGCCCATAATTCCCACCGGACACAATTACGATCACCCCGGCTGCCGAAGCCCGTTCAATCGCGTCGGCCACAATGTCTAAGTCCAATCGAAGCGGCGTAGCATTTCCAAAGCTCAGGTTGAAGACGTCCATTCCATCGTCAACCGCATCATCCATTGCCTTCAAAATGGAACTGGTGGATGCTCCGCCGGTGCTTGAGATTCGGTACACCCCCAAGTAGGCTTTCGGAGCAAACCCGGTAATCAATCCATAGGAGCCCGTATTGGTGACGCCGGCGGCTATCATAGCCACCGCTGTACCATGCCCGGTACGATCCGTAATGTCCAGGTTAATGGGACCTCGGCCTAGAAGGTGGTCGTAACTGCGACCGACGATGATCTTCTTCGACAAAGCGAGAAGAATAGCCGCATCGCTCACCTTTGGATACCCGTTTGGAGTCGGCAGCGATTCATCCTGGAACCCCGCATGATCCCTGTCGATCCCCGAATCCAGAATTGCGATTTTCACTCCCGCACCCGCATTCCCTTGTCCGCCGATGCGAGCCCAAGCCTCGGGAACATGGTGCAACCCTGCCATAACATCCAACTGAGGCTGGAATTCCTGAACCGGGTAAACACGCAACACGCCAGGTACAGCCAGCAGCGAATCAGGATTCTTGGTTTCCACAATCAAAGCATTGGCAACCAGTTCCACTGAATCCAGAATCTTGGCCTTGATCCCAATCGCTTGCCGGACCTTGGCCTGTTGCGATCGGACAACTCCCCGACGAGCGGTTTTATGGGACGGCTCTTCCGATAGTTGCACGATGAACTGATCTGGAACAATCTGCGCTGTGAGTTGAAGGGCTGCGAAAAGACCGCAGATCAAAACAGACAAACAGGGATATCGGTAAAGAAATTTGTCTGTGTTGATCGGCGCTGAGTTACTTCGTTTCACTATTTCACAGGCAACAGGGTCTACTTACTCACCACACCCCTCGTCGTGATCACAACTGGCTGAATTCCTCTTGCAGCATTGCCAGGAACCACGACATTGAAATTTTACAACCCGACGTTGCCGAGCGCAAGCCCACAGAACAGGACCTGTGCCGATTGGCCTCCAATGGTCACAGTAGGCGCGCAAGCGCACTGCCTTCACTTACCACAGCCCACACGCCTATTGTCCAATGATCGTTACTTCACGCTTAGCATCCTTCGATTCGATTTGGAAGACGTTGGTACCCGCTGTAACGCCCAATCTGACAGAAGCAGCCAATACTCCGGGCAACTCTGGATCGTACGATTCCAAATCGCCTACGCTGCCATGTCCTGTGGTGACCGTATTAGTAACAGTTCAGGTACCGGCTACCTGGGTAAGAGGGGGGGTCTGACACCGCCGATAGCGGCTTTTGTCTCGATGCTTGATGCGGGTGAGTCATCGTCTCTGAAACATTTAGAGTCGCAAATGTTTTGGCTCTTGCCCACTCACCCCTTCACTTCGGCTCCAAGATCAGGGCTCTTCTGCTGTAATTGAGCGAAAAGAAAGGAAGGATCAATGCGACAACCGAAACAAGAATCGGAACGATTTGTATCATTGGAGGCATTGAAAGGAGGGTGTTCATGTCTTCTCCACTCTATCCCCTATGTTTCTAATCACGCAAATCACCGTGAAGAGTAAATCCACACAGTTCCGGCTTGCCGCATTAGCGATCGGGGAAGTCTGGACGTTAGGCAATCTTAAACTGGTACACCTCCGGGCCCCGAAAGTTTGATTGAAGTGAATAAGTTTCCAATCCGCTCTCAAGTAACAACCGTAAACCTGAGCCAGGACGTCATAATAGAGTCAGCATGCGGCTCGCCCTCATCAGCCTCCTCGCAACATTCCCCCTCACCGCGCAAGTGATGGTGAGCCCCGCCCGCATTCAGCGAATGGCTAAATCTTTCGAGCCACATGCCGACGAGAAGCCCCTTCGTTGCGACGTCACGCCCATCAAGCCCACGCTTAACTACGGCTTCCGTTTTCAAGCAGGCTATGTGGTTCGCATTCCTTTGACGCAATACATTGGACAGGGTAATCGGTTAACCGTGCTGAGTCGTGTCACACCCAAGGACGGCAAGCCCGTTTACTTCGCCCAGGGTATGAGCCTGCCACCCATCCCCGATGATGCTCCGGACAAGAAGAATCAGGTTATTGAAACCGGCGGCAATGTCCTGATGGGCGAAGGCCAATATGAGGTGGCGTGGGTCCTGGCCGATAATTCCGGCCGCGTGTGCCGCAAGAAATGGACTGCCGTCGCCGAACTGAAAGGCGCGAACCGCAACATCAAGGCCGCCATTCCGCCCAATGCAGTCACTGACCTTTCCCTGCGCGGCATTCCGAAATCCTCCGGCGACGACGCGGATGCCCGCAAGCTACGACTCACGGTAATGGTTCACGCCACGCCCATGTCTTCGCGCCGTGCGCAACTTCGGGCGAGCGATGAAGCCATTCTGTTGGGCACCCTATCCGCTCTTTTAGACCGTGTTCCATCGGTTTCCGTGCGGCTTGTTGTATTCAATCTGGAACAGCACAAGGAAATCTTCCGGCGCGACAAATTTCAGGTCACGGATTTTGAAGAAGTCAGCGACGCAATCCAGAAAATCGACTTGAATTCAGTCGATTATTCCGTTCTGAAAGACCGCAAGGGACACCTTGATCTTCTCGCCAATCTGATCAATAGCGAGCAAACCGAAAATCCCGCCGACGTGGTGGTTTTCCTTGGCCCAATGGCCCGTCATTTGGATAAGATTCCCGCCGTGTCCATCGAAAAGCCGCAAGGAGCATTGCCGCGATTCTTCTACTTCCGGTTCGAGTCCTTCTTCCGGCGCAGCCCCAATGCCGGGTTGCCCGATGCCATCACTCTGGCACTGAAAAACGTCAAAGGCAAGAGCATCACTATCCACACGCCCGCCGAATTCTCGAAGGCTATTGACCAGGTAATCAACAGGACCAGCCGCACTTAAGCGATTATAAAAAGGTGCCGTTCACCGAAGACCTCGTCCAGTTGCTGCCCGCTGATTTACCCAACCGCGAAAAATGCGTTGCCATCGCCGCCCGGCACCTCGAATTAATCGTCGAGGCGAACAAGAATTTCAATCTCACCCGCATCGTTTCTTCGCGCGAGGCCGCCATCAAGCACGTCGTCGATTCCGTTTTTCCGTGGCGTCAATTCCAGGGTGCGGCGCGCATCGCCGACGCCGGCACGGGTGCAGGTTTTCCAGGAATTCCTTTGGCCGTAGTGCTACCCGAATCCCACTTCTTCCTACTGGAATCCACCCAGAAAAAAGCGCGCTTCGTGTCAGACGCTTTGGCGGAGCTTGGATTAACTAATGTTACCGTGCTGCCTGATCGTGCGGAGGCATGGCTTGAAGAAAACGCGGTGGATCTGGTTACGGCCCGCGCCTTTGCCCCGATGGAACGCGCTATTCCGCTGTTGATGCCCGCCTTCAAGCACAAGACCCGTGTATTGCTCTACAAAGGCCCGGACGTGGAGGCCGAAATCGCCGCCGCAGTCCACGAAATCAAGAAGCGGAAGGTGCGAGTGACGATCGTGGAGCGTTACAACCTTCCCGATGAGATGGGCGTACGAACTCTGGTAGAGGTCGTGTCGATTTCTTGACCAACGCACCTGAAGTTATTGCACGACAATTTGCGTTTTGGTCAGCCAACGGTTTTGACGCGGCACACAATTGGATTTTGCTTCCCGCTTTTCGTCTTCTCGCAAGCCTCAACCACTGTGATTTGAAAGGAAACGTCGGCTTCGAGTAGATTTCTGAAACGCTGTGCGATCTTGCTTGACACTTCGTTACTCCAGCCGGAATCGGGAACAATCTGCAGGGTCACGGAACCGCAGCTTTCCTGGATTAGACAAAATTCTCGAATGGCCGTGCGATAGTTCAATAGAAATTCATACGTAGCGTCCAGAAGAAATCCTGACGACAGAACTTTCCCCGACGGCATGATGAAGCTATCGTTTCGTCGGCCCTCCAGCTGTGTAAGACTGCGGAACCGCCAGCCACACCCGCACTTTGACTCGTGAATCGAACCCAGATCATTCTGTTGATAGCGGATCATGGGCATTGCATAGTTGTGAAGGTTCGTGCCCACCAAAACTCCTAGACCATCCACCGGTTTCCCTGAATCGTCCAAGACCTCCATGTAGTTGATGTCTTCAAAAATATGGTAACTTCCGGACAAACACTGGGCGGCAATGCGGGTGAGTTCCTCCGAAGAATATTCGTCAAGAACGGGACATCCGAACTGGCGCTTCAATTCGTCGCGTTCAAGCTGTGTGGACATCTCGGAGTTAACCGAAATGACCTTGAGCCCCAACGAGTTCCTCTCCTTGTCCGGAATTGCGGCGGCGATCTGCCGTAAGTGCGAAGGGTAGCAAACCAGCAACGCCGGTCGCACACGCCGTAGAGCACTTACGATTTCAGGAATAGGAGTCAGCGTCGAAACGAAGTGCAATGGATACAGCCCGAATAAGGAACTCAACGGATAAGGCGAGGTGTAGACGTACAGATGTTTGTGCCATGGAAGGTAGCGGAATCCCATCCGATACAGGCGAAGCCCGGCGAGAATAAATGTGCTCATCGCGCGCTGATCGTAGGCTATATCCAACACTTTCCCACTTGATCCGCTGCTGCGCGAAACAATTAGTCGATCAAGGTCATAACCGGCTTCCAGCATACGCTCCGGATAGTTCGCGACAACATCGTCTTTTTTCACCACGGGTAACCGGCGAAAATCTTCCCATGTCTTGAGGTCACCTAACTGAAATCCAGCACCGCTGTAAAGAGCTTTGTAGAAAGGGATCTTCAGGTAGGCATGCTGCACCAAATTGCGAATTTTCCCCAATTGCCAGGCAAGCATCTCATCGCGCGAAACTCGCGGCATTTTCTCGAGCATTCGATAGGTTCGCCCTAAACCAATAGCAAGGCCGGAAAGTTCACTCAGGTTCAGGTTGCGCACAATCAAATCTCCGGAACAACAAAAGTACTCACCATCAATGCGGATACAACCAGGAGGAAAGGCGCCCATACCAGCGGCGAATTCCCAGAGGGCCAATAGAAAAGAATTAGCGCCATCGCTGGGAAAAGGTACCCATTGTAGGTGACAGGCAGGCCCCGATATCCGCCACGCACAAGACCTTCCACTTGGAAACGGGCCAATCGGAAAATTCCCGCCAGCGCGAAAACAGCAAGAGGGATCGCGATTCGACGATCCTTGGAAACACATAGTGCGAATGCAACGGGTGCCGCGACAAAGCAAACGCAATCCGCAAGATTTTCAATCTGGACTCCCAGCGGCGTCTGAGTCGATCCGGCCCGCCGCGCCCACCAACTGGCGACTGCATCGGCCCAAACAGCAATAACAAGACAAACTCCAGCAATTGCAGGAGAATCTAATTCAGTAAAAATGATTGCGGCAACGCCCGGAAGAGATCGGCCGAGCGACGTCCAACCTCGCAGAGTCATCCCGTGCGAAGCCATCAGATCACCGACCAGTAGTATGTATAAATACCCATCCAATACAAAGCATGGCCAACCAACGCTTGGATAGGCCGGAACCAACTGTTCTTTCGAAGTAAGATTCCCGCGCAAGAAAACATGGCCCAGGTAATCACCAGCCGTTCTAGGCGCGCGGGAATACTGACCAGGAGGAATAGCCACCACGGAGAGTAAGTCGGCGCTTTCACCGCGTAGACTTTATAAGGGACACCGGACATGGGACCCTTACACAGTGCCCACACACCCGAGCTCCGGAAATCACGCTCTACTCTATCGAACATCGGCTGCCCAACAAACGGGACTTGAAGCACCGCGTTCCGCGCCGCCTCTGGATTGTTCGCCGCCATACTAAACATCAGGGCTCCCGCTGCTAATGAGCCCACAACCACAGCCCCCATTTGCAGCAGGGATCGGCGCACCGAAAATAGCGCTGTCGCGGTAAGGAAGATGTCGGGCACAAGGAAGAAGAGCGTTCCCTCGGCAAAACCCCACAGTAGCGCCGCCCACAAAGCACGCGAGCTCAGTAACCAAAAGCGAGCGGCTGAAGCAAATGCCCCGACCTTCATAACCGAATCCCTCGTTGTTTGGGTTGCAATTCCACGCTCTTCGACAGCGCGGGCCAGTGGTGGTAGTTCACACGTAAGATCCTTTGCAGGGGATCGGCATCCCATAACTGGTACATGTTTCGCCAATCGTCCAGAAATTCGGGCTGTACTCTCCCCAGGGCGGCAACCAAACTAGCATATACACGCCGGTCCAGGACGTCATCCAACACCAGGTCCGGCTTCATTTCAAGTTCAAACTTCAAAAACTGCCGATCGTTCTCATACACGATCCGCGCTTCATAGGCGCCTGTAAGAATCGAATCAAGTTCCGTATTACGAATTGCTGCATCCAGCATGGTCTCCGTCAAATTGGTGCCGCAAAGAATCAGGCAACGGTCCGCCCGTCCGGCAATGGCGAGAACGGAAGGCAGCGCACTGCTCGATTGCCGCAGAACCTGAAGCAAGTGATTACATGATGGATCGACGCGGCAGCTTGTGAGCACCCTTGCGCGTAGCGTTCGCCAATCGAAAAACCGCACCGAGTCATGCAGGTTGTAGCGCACTAGTGGAATGCCCTGCCAACGAGTTACGCACAGTTCGCCGTGCACGCTTTCAAGGTATGTGTCCGGAGCGCAAGAATGAAACAGATGCGGAACAGGATCCTCAATGCCGGTTTCATCCCGCAGTCCTGGATTTAGAGCGAGCAACTGACGGACGGCCACCGAAGCCGGCGACTCGATTCCAAGCGTACCCGTATCGGCGCTTCCGTAAACGGAGAACAGGAAATTCTTCCCCACCGCAGCCCCCATGTCTTTCGCCATTGATAGCCGCAAGCTTTCCGGAAACGGCTCTCCAAGCACCACATAGCGCAGCTTTGCCAAAGGGAGAGGTGCCAGTTTTTGGCTAGCCAGTAGATGTAAGTGTCCGATGGCCGAGGGGCACACGAAGAGAATGATCTGATCCACATACTCTTGGACCTCGGAAATCATTTCGATGATTTCATCGTGATGATTGCCCGGAGCGAACACACAGAACGGGTAGTTCGCTTCCATGGCCATACACTTCAGCAACCATGACACGTGGTCGCCACCCACCCAACTCCCCAAGGAAAGCCCCACGATGGCGATGCTTTTGTGGCGATGAATTTCAAAGCAATGCTCCAACTGCAAGCGGAAGGCCCATTTTGAAAGCCGGTGGGTTTTCTTCAGCTGTGGCCAATATTGCGCCTTACCTGAAGAGCCCGATGAACGGAATATTGTGAACGTGTCTTTCCAATCATCGGCCAGCATCTGAGCCACCGGATAGCGAAGGATATACTTACCCTTATCCAACGATGGACGGTCCTGATGCGCCCCACTCTGGCGATGCGCCCCGGCAAAATCACGGTACGCCGGAACGCTGCTTTCCGCGCGGCGAGCGACTTTCCGCGCATTCCGCTCAGATCCGATTGCCGTCAAGGTTCCATCCGGGGCCACTATGCGGCTCTCGCCATTAAAAGCCCTGGCCAAGCGTAAAACAGCGTCTTGAATTATACGATTGCGAAGCAGTGGCGAAACCATCGGCATTATTACTTCCATCTAGCGAAGTCTCCTTCCACCGCGAGAGCCTCAAAACGACTCTGAAGCGCCGCCATGAACTGCGTCTTGTCTCCACACCAGAACAAAGGTTCCCCCACAAAGACATCGCAAAAGAAAGGCACCAGCATCGCTTCTCCACGAGGAAGCGCCTTGCCGGCGCCGTGTACAAATACCGGAATCACCGGGGCCCCGGGATTCGACATTGCAATGTGTGAAATGCCTGATCGGAACTGGCTCAAAGATTCCGGCTCTCCGCGGGTTCCTTCAGGAAACACCAGAACTATGTCGCCGGCTCGCAGCGCCGCCGAAACGCCGCGAGACATCTCCGCCGCCCCTGTACGAAGCCTCCTGTCTACAGGAATGATCCGCAGAACATTCACCACAAACCAAGCCAGGTAACGATTCTTGAAGAAGTAATCCGCCGCCGCGACCGGTCTCACTTTCATCGCCAAGCGATAGGGGAACAAAGACAGCAACACAACCGTATCCAAATGACTATTGTGGTTTGCCACCAGGATGGCCGGACCCGCTTGGGGCAGCAAGTGTTGACGCCGCACATTCAACCCAAGCACCACTAGCGTTAACGATTTCACCAACCCGAAGAAGAATAGAAACCGGCACAGGGCTTCCATGTTAGAAGCTCAGATACCGCACGAGGTGAAAAAATAGTGGAGCAGTATATGTCAGGCTATCCACACGATCCAATATTCCACCATGGCCCGGTAGCATCGTTCCGCTATCTTTCTGATGCAAGTCCCGCTTGATTGCCGAAACGGTTATATCACCGCAGAATCCGCCCAGTCCTATCACCGCACCCGCAAATACGGATTGGGGTAAACTAAGCGGCGTAAGATAAGGCGCCAGAGCCACAGACAGCAGGACCGTCGTTGAAGCGCCGCCGATGAGTCCGGCCCAAGTCTTACCGGGGCTGACGGACGGAACCACCTTGGCTTTTCCCAGGCTCTTGCCCCAGATGTATTGCATCACGTCGTTCAGTTGCGTGAGCAGAACGACATACAATACCAGGCTCACTCCACCAGTCGTTTCCGAGCGCCAAACCGAACCTCCGCGATGAGGCAACAAAAGCAAGGCGCCCAAATGGCTAAGACTGTAAACGGTAGTCATCAAGCCCCAATAAACGGTTCCCACCGCTTGTAAGAATCCCTCGGTTTCCCCAATCATTGCCATCTTCAGCGGAAGGAAAAGGAACATATAGACAGGTATGAAGATTGCGAACATCCCATACCAATCCACGTACACCCACGCGTATTGAATCGGAATAGCAAGGTAGGCGTAGAACAAAACGCGGCGGTCCGCCCGTCGCGTCGGAATCAGAGAGAAGTACTCCTTAAGCGCGAGGAAACTGAGGAAGGCAAAAAATGCAAGCGTCACCCCCAGTCCTGGTATCAGTGCCCCGAGAAAAAGTAGAGCGATGACCCACCAGGTTTTCACCCGTTTGTTTAACTCTTCAAAATCCCTGGCGGGACGAAGACGGCTTAGCAACGTAACAATGATCGTCGCCGATAGAAGTAAGAACAAGGTTCCCGACAATACCGCTAAAAAGCTAGGATTTATTGTTTCGAGAAGCTTCAATTGGACTCCCGCAGGGCCATTCGAGCCCGGTTTCCAATAGTCGCCATAAGCAGGATAAGCATGCCGCTCAACACGATATTTCCCCAAATGCCAATAGGCGCTCCGCACCCGATCGCCAACCCTGCGACGCCAAAAATTAAGGCTCGATCACTTTTTCCCATCGGACCATCGTAGCGGCGGCTGCCCCCCACCGTCACTCCTAATACGCCTGCCATCTCACTAAGGATTCCCAGTATTACGACTAAAATTACCAGAATAGGCGAAAATCCCCACCCCATCCCCAACGGCAGATAAAGAGCCGTGTCCGATATCACGTCGCAGAGTTCGTTGAGAATTGCCCCTAGGCGGCTCTTCTGATTAAATTCCCTGGCTAGCATCCCGTCAATCGCATTCAACGCCATGCGGATAAGCAAGACAGGACCTAGCAGCAGTAACACCCGCGGATTGGACGAATTCGATAACAAAAAGGCTCCCGAAACCAAAGAAAGAAGCGCAGCCCCGATTGTCACCTGGTTGGCCGTGATGCCCGCACCCCACAGTAATCGGGTGACGGGCCGAAGAAGGTTTTGAAACGCAGGCTTGAGCTGGTAAATCGTTTTCGAGATTTCGTTGTCCTTTGCTGGGCCAGTCTAATTATCCATCATCATGCTAGCCCCGAATGAACCGTCTTACCTACTTCAACAAAAAAGTCCCATTCGCCGCCAGCGACACATGCATCGCCGCCTTCTTCTCCCGCGTCGCCATCAATTCCAACAAGAGATGCGAAATGCGCGGCAGCAGGTTATTCGAGATAATGCTATCCACATTCCGCGCCCCGGAATCCACTTCACGGCACCGCCGGGCAATCTCCTCGGCCACCGTATCATCCCACGATAGTTGCATCTTGTGATTCAAATCAAGACGAGCCTTCACGCGGTTCAACTGCAACTTGACGATCTGCTTCAATGCTTCATCCCGGACAGGAACGTAAGGTACAACCTCCAACCGGTTTAGGAAGGATGGCCGAAATGCCTTGGTCAGTTCCGGCTTCAACGCTTGGATCAACAAATCAGCGCGTGGCGCACGTTCGGAATCACTACAAGCCTTGACCAGAGTGCCCGACCCCGCACTGGTCGCCAGCAGGATCAACGTATTCCTGAAGTCAATCTCGCGGCCTTCGCCGTCTTCCATCACGCCTTGATCGAACACTTGGAAGAACAACTCGAGCACCGCCGGATGAGCTTTTTCCACTTCGTCCAGCAGTACAACTGAATAGGGACGTCGCCGCACCGCCTCAGTCAGAAGTCCCCCCTCGCCATATCCCACATATCCTGGCGGTGAGCCTTTGATTGTGGATACCGAGTGGGGCTCCTGGAACTCACTCATGTTGAGCGTAACCAGATTCCGGCTGCCCCCATAGAGCAACTCGGCCAACGCGTGGGCTGTTTCGGTTTTGCCGACGCCAGAAGGTCCAGCAAGCAGAAATACGCCGAACGGCTTATTGGGATCTTCCATGTTCGCTCTGGAAATTTCCAAGCGGCGGGCGATAATCTCAATGGCCTGCTCCTGGCCAATTACCCGGTCGGCGATCTTGCCCCGCAGCGCTAACATAGCCTCCAGTTCATCCCGTACCATGTTGCCCGTAGGTATGCCTGTCCAAGCGGAAACAACTTCGCTCACTACCTGCGCATCGACAGCCACGCGAACCATGGGGTTACCGTTTTGCATTTCTTCCAGGCGGTCTGTACACAGGTTCAGCTCTCCGCGAATGGGTTCGGCCGCTTGAAAGTTGGCAGCCGCTTCCACTTGCTGGCAAAGGTCGCGGACCTTGCTCACCAATTGCGCCTCGCGCTGAAACCGTCCTTCCACGGCAGTTACCTTTTCCGCTGTTTCTTTTTCCCGGATACCAAGCGCGCCCAAACGATGAACGTGATCAATGCCCGTGTTCGATTCTTTTTCCAGCACGCGTCTTTCGGCGCGAATTTCTTCTAATTGCCGCCGCAAGCGTTCGACGTTGGGAGGCGAAACATGCTCTGAAAGCTTCACCCGGGCACACGCCGTATCCAGCACGCTGACCGCTTTGTCTGGTAACTGCCGTCCGGCAATGTACCGGTGCGACAGTTTCACGGCCGCATCCACTGCTTCGTCCAGAATGCGGACGCTATGATGCTTTTCAAGGATCGGGACCAGTCCACGAACCATGACAACGCAACTGAACTCGGAGGGCTCCTCCACCTTTACTAGTTGGAAACGGCGCGCCAGGGCGGGATCGCGCTCAAAGTATTTCTTGTATTCAGACCAAGTGGTGGCCGCGATGGTTCGTAACTCCCCGCGCGCCAATGCAGGTTTCAGGATGTTGGCTGCGTCGTTCTGGCCAGCCTGTCCACCAGCGCCGATCAGATTATGCGCTTCGTCAATAAACAGGATCACCGGCGTGGGACTGGATTTCACCTCTTCAATCAGTTTCTTCAGCCGATTCTCGAACTCGCCGCGAATGCCCGCGCCAGCTTGAAGCAACGTCAAATCAAGCGTCCGTATAGTCACGTTCTTGAGAGAAGGCGGCACTTCTTCTTCGGCGATGCGTAGCGCCAAGCCTTCCACGATTGCGGTCTTGCCCACCCCAGCCTCACCCGTCAGAATCGGGTTGTTCTGCCTGCGGCGCATTAGGATGTCAATGATTTGCCGGATCTCCTGATCGCGCCCAAGAATCGGGTCGATGCCGCCTTGGCGCGCCTTTTCGGTAAGGTCTTCGGTATAAGCGTCCAGGTTAGGGGTTGAGCCGGGAGGTGGAGGCGGCGCTTTAGGCGCCGGCGACGGAGGTGCAGCAACAATCGCCCGTTCAGCACGTGGAGCAAGGGATTCTTCCTGTTCAATTCCTGGGGTTTTGGAGACCTTCTCGAATTCTCCGGAAATCTGCCGCGCCAAAATTCCCAGTTCACCATTTGTCGCCAGGGCCAGAAAGCATAGGCTGGGCGTAATCGCCGCCTCCCCTTTGGCCGACCCGATAGTCCAAGCTTCCGCGAAGGTTTTTACCAGGGTGGGGCTGAACTGCGGGTTGCCATTGCTCCCCGTTTTCAACTTTTCGAGGCTCTGCGTGAGGTCCTTTTCGAGCTGACCTTGGTTTAATTTGAAGAGGGAGAGCGTCCGGGTAAGATCCGGGTCCCGTTGTTCCAACAATTTCGCGAGGAGATGCGGCACCTCGACCTCGAAATTGGTTCTTGTCACGCAGAGGCTCGCGGCGCCCTGCAGCGCCGAACGAGTGGAATCGTTCAGCTTACCGATGAGGGACATTAGGTTAAGGCTCATATATGGCTTTCCACCTAGATTTGATCGACGGATTTACCTTAGAACTGTAGTGACCAAATGGGAGCGATATTTTACGTCAGAAGTTAGTCAGCCCTGAGCCGTGTGATTGTCACTGCATAGATTTTTTGCCCGATTTCGCGCGACAAAAGCCTATGAAGTGGAAACCGGATCAGGCGCGGAATTGGTCTAAAAATGCGGTGAACTAAAGCGCACCGTAAGATTGAGGGCTATGGGTTTTGTTCGTCGCGGATTTGGTGAGGGGATGAGGAAACAGGGCATGGAGCGTGGCGTATTGCGATAAACGGGAAGGGGCGAGAAGGGCAAACCAGTTTTGCAGCCGGCA
>JANXXI010000352.1 GCA_025350695.1 Acidobacteriota bacterium | reverse complement strand
GTTGAGTTGCTTTTCAAGCTCGGATGCGAATTGAATTTCCATTGCGCTGTGCTCCTTCTTTCCACAATACCGGAATATGGGCGGTTCTGTCACGAATTACAAGGAGCAGACGGAATCCCGAAATCTACCGTTTCTGAAACGTCGTCCGTCAGTTCAACCAACTCCACTTCGCCCTCGAATTCACCGGCCAGCGACCGGGCGAACGCGACTGCTTCTTCCAAGGTCTCGTTCGGGTGGCTGGACGTCAGCATGTAATGTGTATTAGAACCGTCCCCGACACAAAGCTCGTCGATCTCTTCCTCGATCTTTGAGCAGTCGGGACCGACGACACCAACAAACCTGACCCCATTACGAATGAACGCGGCGACCAGACGCTCAAGGCCGTCCGTTCTGCCAGTCCGTGTGTGGATAACGATTTTCTTCTCCACGGCCTTCCCAATCGTACAACTCCGCTCTGCGCAGACGTGAAAACAGGACGGATTATTTTCGTCGCGTCCCGAAACCTACCGTTTGTGGGAACCGTGCGGAGCTTTCTCAATTGGCGGACGGTTCTTCGGCGTGATCAATTACCAACGTTTCAATCAAGCCCTTTCGCTTTGTCAGTTTGAGGCCGAAGTTTTGTTCCAGTGCGGTCACAAGTGACGGAGCGTCAGTATCCAACTCTCCGCTGTTCAGTTCCTTGAAGCGAAAGGTAAAATTGAACTCTCCAGTGAGACCGCTGTTGTCCCATATGGGCATCCCAATTAACCGTTGCGGATTTTCGGCGAGTTGTGAAATGGATACGCAACGGGCCTTGATAGCTATTACACCTGCTTTGCGGAAGTGTAGCAGAGATGTAGTGCTCCGTTTTATCAATCGATGATCCATCTTTGATACATGCATGCATTGCGGGTGTCTCATCGTCCGTATTCCTCGTTCTGATTTTGGGTCCACCTTTTCCGATGGCTAAGGCATATCCATCCGCTTGTTTGGTGATGCGATGAGTCCGCATTTTGAACCTGTCGGTGAGCAACGATTGAACCATCAAGCGGACTTGATCGTCGGTGGCCGTTGGTTCAAATATCGCGTCAAGCGAATAAGTCGACCCGCATTTCAGACCTGTGACGTAAGAAAAGTCCAAACGAATACGGTTTCCTTTCCGACCTGACATCCTAAGATCACGCACCACGCGCCATTGAAATTAGACACGGCTAGGCCCTACAAAGTTCGCGATCGCACAGAGGGAATCCTTTCGCCCGGCCGCGGCATTGTGTAACCGAAATGCCCACCAAAAGTTTTAAGGCGGATAGGGCTCGGCTAAAGGATCGCTGGGCCGTCTTGAACCGAGTCAGACCGGCAACTCGACTTCGATCTCACGAAGCTCAGACGTGGGGGAACGTTCTGCCTGAAGCACCTCCCAATAGATTCGGATCGCCTCCGCAGCACGGCTCAGCAATTCCTCGGCGGAACCGCCAGTTACCAGGATCGATGGGAGTTCTGGCACATAGCCACTGTATCCCGTCGGGCCGTTTTCCATTACCAGCGAATACTTGCGGGTCATGTCTTCTCCTCGTCAATACCAGTTTGCCTCAAAATCGCCTTGTAGGTGCCTGGACGAACGTCATCCCCTAGCCTACCGGACACGACTGTAATGCGACCATCGGGGCTTCGGAATACACGATGGTCGCCGGACGTCCGCACGAGTTGCCAGCCCGCACTTTCGATCTTCCGAATGACTTCCCGAACCTTCAACGGCACAAGTTTAGTCTACCCAACTGAGGCTGCGGGTCGGTAGATCCTGCCTAACGGCATGCTCGGCAGTGAAGTAGTACCGGCCTCCTCACTGTACCAGATTATTGCACAAACGACCCTTTTTGAGACACCTCACAGTTTCAAGTCTGAGCATTTACTTTGGCAATTCTATTAAGCGCGGTGTAGGTCTCAGGTACCTGATCACCATCCCACTTCCGACGCCAATTGAAAGATCGTCGGTCGTCCCACGATGTGTAGTCGATAGCATAGCCTTTGGCAGGATCAGGATTGTAGCTCCAGCCACATGGTCGCTCCGCGCATGAGTACTTCACTTCGTGAATGCGCCCCGCCTTATTTGAAATCGAAAACGATCCCGAAGCTGTTGTGTTGGGCCGACCGTGCCTGTTTTCCGTCCTTCGCACGCTTACCCCAACGCCCTAACGATCTCCTGAGCAATAACAGCGTCCGGGATGGAGTCTTCATCCTTTCCCTTCATCGCCGTCAACTCCGCGAAAATCCGGTAAATTGTCACCGTCAGGGCGGCCAATTCCACTGGATAACCCGGCAACCACCCCTTCGGAAATAGATCCCGATTGTCCCGCAGAAACGCCGCCGCTGCCTTCACAATTCTGTGTTCCTCGCGACTCCCATCGTCCCGGTAATCGAAGGCCCACTGGTCGACGCGCTTGGCGATCTCAGCCTCATCCCGTGGATTCACACGAATACCGGTGGCCGCATAAATCCGGCAATCATAATCGCGGCAAGTCTGCGGGCGATCTTCATAAATCGAGCATTCGTTGTCCACCAGCATTGGGCAATTCCCTTGGTCGGTATAGCCCATCAGCAAATGGCCCTCTGGCAATCCAGGGGCTTCAAATAAAAGTTCGCGGGGAATTCGGTTTAGCGCCTGCGTTTCTTCAGGCTTGATCTGTATAAACATCGAAGAGCGGCAACACCCTCGACAAGCCCCGCACGGTACGTCAGCCCCGCCGGTTCCAAATTCCAAGGAAGCCTCGGTGCTTGAAAGCCATCCGGAAAACTCACCGGCAGGAAAGGCGACTAGCCCACCTGACGCATCATTCTTACCTTTTTCGGATAACAATCTTTCTACTCCGCAACTGTTATTATAGGGCCGCCGCATTTTCTTTGGGCATCTGGCTTTAACTGGACGAGGTAAGATGTCCATATGAAGCGAAATCGTAAGACTCGGCTGCTTGTCTTTCTTGCGCTAGCGGCAATGTCCCTGCGCATTCAATACAAACAACTGGGCTGGGGCCGTTACTTTTCGGTTGATATCGTTTCTCCCTGGAGCCGATGAGAACTTAAACAATGAACTAAACCGCTGCCGCGGTAAAAACACCCCCGTACCCATAGGCTAGCGTTAAATCAGAAAAGGGCTCACGTTAGAAGAGGTTGTTCGCGCAACCGACTTCGACAATCCAAGGAGTA
>JANXXI010000336.1 GCA_025350695.1 Acidobacteriota bacterium | reverse complement strand
TCCGTCATTGTTGTAGTCCGCCAAGTCTACACCCATGCCCGCGAATACTTTGCCGTCTTCATCATAAGCCGCACCCATGGCAAGAGCTATTTCTTCAAATGTCCCGTCCCTTTTGTTGCGAAATAGCTGTTGCGGAAAGCTGTCATTGGCGACGAAAATATCGGGCCAACCATCGCGATCCACATCCTGAAACGCCACACCCAAGCCCTTGCCGGGAGCCTTTGCTATGCCCGTCTTCGCGCTGACGTCTTCAAAGCGGCAACCGCCCACGCCGTGATAGAGGAGGTGTGTCACCGGCGCGAATTCATTGGGGTGGCAGTATGCCTGCAAGGCTGATCCTTCGCCGCCGCAACGTTTATTCTTGTCAAAATCCCAATCCAAATAGCGTGCAACGAAGAGATCTAAAATCCCGTCGCGATCATAGTCGATAAATCCCGCGCTGGTTGACCATCCGCCACCGGCGACGCCTGCCTTAACCGTTATGTCTTCAAACACCGCACCACCCTGATTGTGGTACAGCGCATTCCCGCCGTGCGAACTAACAAACAGGTCCGGGCGTCCGTCGTTATCGCAATCGCCCACCGCAACGCCCTGTCCGTAGCCATTACCGCGCAGCCCGGCCTTATCCGTTATATCAGTGAAAGATCCGTTTCCCATATTTCGATAAAGCCGATTCCAGAATCTCGGATCGCTCTTATCCGGACGGTCCTTCACACTCATACCTGTCTTCAACGACGCGCCGTTCACAAAGAACAGATCCAGGTTGCCGTCTCCATCGGCATCGATCATAGCGACGCCGCCGCCCATCGCTTCGATTAGATACTTAGCGGTCGTTTTGCTGGCTTCGGACACAAAACTGATTTTAGATTCAGCCGTAGCATCGACAAACGCCGGTGGAGCCGAAACATTGCTCGCTACTAACCAAAACGCCAGGAAATATCGCACCGTCATGAGCTTCTCACCAATCTAGTTCGCACGACCCTTCTTTCTCAACTCAGGCAGAAGACTATTATCGCCTAAATGTCTTTCCTAATCCGTAATAGATACAAGCCCTTGCCGCATTGCAATAGTAGCAGCTTCAGTTCTGTCTGAAACCTCCAGTTTTTCAATGATGCTATTTACGTGATTCCGTGCCGTATTATCACTGATGCCGAAGACACGCCCGATTTCCTTATTGGTAAGTCCTTTAGCCACAAGCTGTAAGACCTGCAATTCTCTCGGAGTGAGATTAGATCTCGCCATCCGCTCCGTCAACCGTGCAGCAATGTTCGCCGGAAAGTAGCGCTTCTTCGCGTAAACACGCTGGATCGCCTCCAGTAACTGGTCTTGTGGCGTGTCCTTTAGAACATACCCTTGCGCACCCGCGCCTACAGATTGATAGATGTCCTCGTCAGTGTCGAAACTGCTCAAGACAAGAATCCGTGGGGGATCAGGACGCAGATTGATCGCACGTATCGCATCCAATCCGCTCATTCCCGTCATACGAAGGTCCATCAGAATGACATCAGGCGTAATCGAATCAAGAAGAATCAGAGCCTCTCGTCCATTCGAGGCGCTCCCTACAACGCATATGCCCGGTTGCGTGCTCAACATGCTCGTGAGCCCGACGCGAACAACTGGGTGATCGTCAATGATCATGATTCGAATGCTCTTGGTGTCCATCATATTTTTAGTGGAAAGCCGTAGGGCGCCACCACGGCCAGCGCAGAAAGGGAGACCCAGCGACTGCTTTCACTTCGACGCTAGTGCCCGAGCTTGGAGTGCTCTTGACAATTAAAGTGGCCGAAATACTTTCCGCTCTCCTCCGCATGCCCAATAACCCGAACCCTGCGCGATCACTATCGGCAACAAAACCCTCCCCGTCATCTTCCACTGACAGGCAGATGGAAGAGCGCGTCCTATGAAACGTGATGCGAATCGTACCTGGCTGCGCATGACGAATTGAATTTGCGATTGCCTCCTGGCCGATTCTGAACAGCGTATCTTTAATACGTGGCGGTAGACCACGCCCGCCGTCTTCCCCAAATGTTTCAACCTTCACGTTTCCGTTCTTTACCATCCGTTCAGCACACTCTCGAAGGGCGGGCAGCAATCCTATGCTCCCAAGTGATTCAGGACGGAGGCTGGCGATACTACGGCGCGCTTCCTCGTGGCTTGTCCGAGTCATCAGCATCGCCAAATCTACTTGCCCTACCAGCGACTTCGAGCCAACAGGCAAGCTGTTGCGGATAGCCTGAAGCTGAAAGCCGATCCCTGCGAAGCTTTGCGCCAAAGTATCGTGAATCTCGTGTGCCAAACGCTCGCGCTCATCCGCAACGGCGCGCAAACGCCAATGCTTTGCAAACAAATAAAGATAGTTGAAAGCGAAAATTAGGCCAAGAAGAACAAGCCCGGCAAAGATTAGTGTCGAAGGCCTCCACCAGGGAGGACCAGCCACTACATCCACATCTTCAGTCGACCGCACCAGGATCACGAAGGGATCGGAATTCATCTTGAATCGTGGATCGATCACGGAAATGCCACGCAAACGAAGGCGGCTTTCGATCGCGATATGTTGCAGGTGGGAACGGCTGCGGCCAGGCGGAAGGATGGCTCGAAAAGACTGCGTACCCGAATCGAGATCAAGCGTTAGCGCACCGTCTTTCCCTTCTGCAATTGCGCGCAGAAATCCTTCGACTTGCACAAATCTACCATCGAAGTTACCTTCAGCGGCCTGGTTCGCCGTGATCACAACAGGGGAAATTGGCACACCTTCCCGCACTAAATAGAAGCTGGCTCTCCGAATAACTGGATTGGATTTACCCACATCCACTTCACCTGCTACTTCCACCTCGTCACCAATCTTTAGAGTAGGGATGCTGTTGGCTTGAACTTCAACGCCGCCTGTTGAATCCTGCACGTAAACCATTGGCCGTGTGAGAACCACGGTTCCACGAATGACAGCTGCTGGATTTCCAAACGGAGGTAAATACAACAAAGAAATTATTGACTGGGTTGGATTTGAAGGGAGACCCTCAGCGACTGGCTTGGGGCGCTGCAGAGCGGTTGTACTTGATGCCGGAAGAGTTTGCACTTTGCTATTAGCTGAGGCCACGACTGAACTGATCGGCGACACGACAACATTCCGCCAAACACCGCCCGTCCCGTTCGATCGGAGGCCAACGGCGCCCGAACGAAAACAATCCGGATCGTTCAACGGGCGTGTTTTCACCTCACTCATTCCATCAGCCCGTACTGAAGCCGTGATCTGACACCCATCCGCTTTAAGCCTCACGTGGTACCAGCGGAACAGCTTGACAGATTCAGTCAGCGTGACTTTGGCTACCTCGTGATATGCAAAGTCGAATGCTCCCAGATTAAGGCTGTTGTCGACCGTTCGAACACCGGCATAATAACCCTTGAAGGAATTTTCACCTATCTCTGCATCCGTTACCCGCGCCAACATTCCAGCGCTGCCTTCTCCCTGGAGTTGCACATCGCCTTCCACCTGATAGTCCTTCCAGTTTGGCAAACCCGTAAGAAGCTTCGCGCCGCGATCATTGGAATCGTTACGCATCGCACCATCGGCAACTTCCCAGGAGCCTCCCAACGCGCCCCAGCGATCCTCCTCATCCGGCGTAAACCGAGCATTGTAAGGAAGCCCGTAAGCGGGACGGCTGATGTAGAGCTTTCTTCCGCCAAGAATTCCACCTGCCAGCAACGCAGTCGCAATAGTTGAAAGAACCAGTTTTCGCCGGAAGGTTCGCATTATGATTGCCTCACCTGGGGAATCCAGTAAAAAGACTCATTTCGGCGGATTTGACATTCTCCCGGGTGAGCAGACGAGGTTCAATTACTGAGCGCGCAGGAAGAGGGGCTCCCGCCAGAGTAGCGTAGATAAGTCCGACCGCCTCGTAACCCATGCGATAGGTATCTTCAGCAACAATGGCGGCAATTTCACCCTTGTCCAGATGATTTATCAGGTCGGTATCCTGCTCGCAGCCTACGATCTGCACAGTCCGCAGCTGGCCCCGGCTCTTCAATGCAGCATGAACTCCTCGCGTTGAGTTTGCAGTAAAACTCAAGATAGCTTTCAAGTCTGGATGCGAACGCAAAGCTCCATTTGTAAGATCTTCGGTACGGGAGGGGTAATAAGCGGCGCCCAGGCGACTGACAATATGTATATCCGGAAACCGACTGGCCAGGAAGCGTTCAGCGCCAAGCACTCTCGGCTTCACACCAGGTGCGTACCGCGCCAGTCCGGCCAATGCTATGTTGCCCTTTCCTTGCACAATCCTTGCGACTTCGGCAGCTGCCAGTTCCCCCATTTTTTCGTCATCATTCACAATGTATCCCAGCTTATCGCTGGCGGGAAGGTCGAGCGGCGCGGAAACGACGACGACCGGCAGTTTCGCAACGAGTGCCCTCTGCAGAGCAGTAAGAATCGCCAATGGGTGATTTGGAGCCAGCACTAGGCCTTGAAACTTTTCGCGGACAACTTTATCGATGAGGGAGATTTGGCCGGCCACATCTGTTTCCGATGTCGGCGCGTTCCAGTAAAGGTGGCATTTCAATTTTTCAGCGGCTGCTGCGGCCCCGAAGTGCTCCACGTCCCAGAGCATTGCTCCTGCGGTTTGAGGAACTAGCGCAATTTTGGGTACAGTCGAGCTCTGGCGCGATTGAACTATTACGGCCGCGCCCGTAAGCAAAGCAAGAAGCAGGACTCCATTGATCAGGATTAGGGCTCGAGCAGACTTACCAGACATCAGCCGACGTGGCCTCCCATTGAGCACAACATTACACTGTATCTATTTATAGCGGATGAACGCATGGTTCAGATGGACTAGCAATTCAATGGCCAGAGAACCTACTTGGAACGTATCGCCGCTCATCACAACAAGGCAACTATTCCACATCAAGAGACGTTAAATTGAAAAAGACAATCTTTGGTAAAACATATCTCTCAATTGGCTACGCAGCAAACTTGACGGGTATGGCCCGCATGACCATGTACCGATGGGCCTTAAATGGAAAGACTTCCTTCAGGCGAGCCTCTGGATGTTGTTCATGACAGTGTAAAGAAGCAATACTTTATTACTGATGATTCATTGCAGCCTCTCGCTTTGAAACAGCAAGAAATTGCCAATATGGCAGAAGAAGAACGATTTACATCGGTTCACAATTTCACACAAAGACTAGTTTAAAGCCTTCATCTTGCCGAAATTCGCAAGTGTATCAATAACACGCAACATAACGTCTTATATATTAATACCCCTTGGCCAATCAGAGATTGGTTCGCGGGCCTAGCTATCTGGAATAATCCGATGGCGCAAATTTTCCTTCTGGCCTTCTCGCAGCATCTACCCTCATTTCTGCGTTGCGCCCAATCCTCCGCCTTTCGGACAAGATCGATCAATACGGTAAGCTCCATTTATGGATGCCTAGAAATTTATTATCGTATCGATGCGCTTGTTACATCCATGCGAATAAGCCAAAAAATAGCTGAACACCACAAACAGAAAGCGGCTGAGTTGAGTGAGAGGTTTCGTGCAATAGAGTTGGAAGGGGATGCATATCGAAACCCTAAAACAATTCTCCGCATTCAAGACGAAGTAGATCAAGCCATTCCAATCGATCAATTATGGCTTCCGAAAGAGTAAAGTTGGCGAGCTGGAAATTAGCGGACCCCAGACGCCTGGCTCGATCAAACTAGAACCGGCCACCTCCGCGTCCTTGGCCCATACCAACTCCGCCGCCGAGAAAGCCTTAACCTTCGAATAATACTTATCTAAAGCGCTTTCCTCGGAGTCTTACCTGTCACAGAGATATTAATGCCCAGCGAGCAATCGGCATAGGGGGGAACCTCACGGCTCCGCCCCTACCACACCACCGGACATGCGGGTCCGCATCCGGCGGTTCGGTGAGTTAAGCGATCAGCGCACCGTTAATCTCGGAATCCCAAGCGAGTCGAAATAGGCATTGGGCAATGCGATATGAAGTCCTGGCGAATCCGCGAGTCGTCACGGGCCATGAGAGCTTCCTGCCGTTTTGGCAGCAAGATCCTTGCTCACACCCCGATTGCGCAACTCGGCAAACCGCACAGTACCCCGTTTCCACTGCTTCCAGATCGCCGACCGCAGCCTGCGTCTGGTCCACTCCTCAAGACTTTCCAGCACCGAAGGCGTTTCGCACTTTCCGAAATAGCCGATCCATCCCCGGAAATACCGAGTAAGATCTTCAGCCATTCGGGTTATACTTACACCCCGTGTCCGATACGTCAGTTCCCGAATCCGCTCCTTGAACCGGACAACCGCCTTCGGCGCAATCCGCCGTTTAGGCTGCCGCCCGTTCGTGAAGCTGAAACCGAGAAACTTCCTTTCCCATGGCCGCGCCACCGCACTTTTCTGCTGGTTGACCTTGAGCTTTGCACACAGAAACCGCGTGATGCTTACCATCACCCGTTCCCCGGCCCGCCGGCTGCGAACGTATATATTGCTGTCGTCCGCGTACCGTACGAACCGTAGTCCGCGCCGCTCCAACTCCTGGTCTACCTCATCAAGCACGATGTTCGACAACAGGGGCGATAACGGCCCGCCTTGCGGCGTGCCCTCATCCACCGGACTGACCATCCCATGCTCCATCACTCCAGCCGTTAGAAACGCCCGGATCAGCTTCAGCACTCGCTTGTCACTGACCCGTTCGGCGAGTTTCGCCATCAGTATGTCGTGGCTGACCACCCAGCGGTAGCCTTCAGCCACATACTGGTGCGCCTTGTCCACCGCCTGATGCGCGCTTCGCCCAGGACGAAATCCATAGCTGTGTTCGGAAAATGTCCGGTCCCACTTGCGTTGCAAAACCTGCATTACCGCCTGCTGCATAAATAAATCGGTCCAGCACCGTCGGGATGCCAAGCTTGCGCACCCCTCCGTCCGGCTTTGGGATTTCCACCCGTTTCACCGGCTGCGGCTTATAGGTTCCACTCAACAACTGTTCCCGGATTGTTGGCCAGTCCTGTTTCAGGTACTCCGGCAGTTGTTGGACAGTCATCTTGTCCACTCCCGGGCTCCCTTTGTTGGCCTTGACTTGTTTCAATGCCTGCCGCATTGGAAAAAGGCCCAACTGCGGCGGCGGCAGCTCTTCTGTAGTATTGCCGATCATGCCAACCAGCAGTGAGAGCGGCCTTCGGAACCGGAGAGTTCGGGTTCATTCTAACCGCCACATTGTACACTTAGAAAACGCATCTTGAAGCCCTCTATGATAAACACTGGTCTATTGCCTTGGAAAACCTTTGGTCCAATTATTGCCGCCGTGGCCGTCGTGGCGGCCCGGCTGGCTCTTCTGCCACTGCTTCCGGTTCCGGCTCCGGCGATTCACGACGAATTCAGCTACCTGCTGGCTGCGGACACTTTTGCGCACGGCAGGCTCACCAATCCGCCGCATCCGATGTGGGTGTTCTTCGAGAGCTTCCACATTCTGCAACAACCCACCTACATGTCGATGTATCCGCCCATGCAGGGCCTGACTCTTGCGGTTGGATCGCTCCTATTCGGCCATCCTTGGGCCGGAGTTTTACTAGGCATGGCCGCGTTTGCGGCGGCAGCATGTTGGATGATGCAGGTATGGCTTCCGCCAGGATGGGCGTTGGCCGGTGCGCTCTTGGTGGGCGCGTTGTTTAGCGGGACAAACTATTGGATCAACTCCTATTGGGGCGGCGCCGTGGCCGCTACGGGCGGATGCCTGATTCTGGGCTCCGTGGGCCGGTTGCTTGAGTCAGGAAGTTCGCGGCCTCGATTGGCGATTGTGTTCGCAATTGGATTGGTCATTCTTGCAAACAGCAGACCATGGGAGGGGTTGTTGCTGTCGGCTCCGCTCGTCGTCGCTTTCCTCTATTCGATCGTCCGCGGTCCGTATCGCACTCTCGCTTGGAGGGTGAGCCGTGTCCTTCTGCCGTGGATCGCGGTTCTGATTCTGGCGGCTGTTGCCATGTCCTACTATTGCTGGCGTCTGACCGGCGATGCAACGCAGCTTCCTTACCTACTCAATAGGAAAACGTACGCCATTGCGCCTGTGTTTGCTTTCGGCAAAGTGCGACCGAAACCCGATTACAACCATGCTGTGATGGAGCGCTTTTACACCGAATTTGATCCCACGTTCCAAGACAGCAGCCAGTATCTTTCATTCAAAACGTGGCCGCGCATTATGGTGAAGCGCGTGTTAAACTATGGGGTCTTCTATGTTCCCGCCATTATTTCGCTAATTTTGCTGGTGGCCTTCGGCGGTCAAAAACATCGATGGCTTCTCTTAAGCGTTCTGATTACATTCCTCGTGGGGCTGG
>JANXXI010000297.1 GCA_025350695.1 Acidobacteriota bacterium | reverse complement strand
TCAAAATCCCGCAGTACATCCGCTTCGTGGATGCGTTTCCGATGACGGTCACTGGGAAGATTCAAAAGTTCCGAATTCGCGAAATTGAAATTGCGGCGCGCGGGTTGCAGGACGCTGCGGCGATTGAGACGGCTTAGTGTGAACAATTACCTATCCTCAGTTTCGCGATACCACTTGGCATCAGACCTAAAATCGTCTATTAAGCATGGGGCCAATCTAATTGAGCGATAATACTAGATCGGCCTATTGCGTTAAACGCTTAAATCTCCTGCCGGAGCTGCGCTAGGTCATAAATTTTGGAGAAAAATGAAGAAAGACGAAAATTTGTCGATACGAACCGAAGACCATATGAAACGGAAGCGTGACGACAAAACCGATCTTCTCTTCCCTGAAATGTCTGAAAACCCGTGGAAGAGGGGATCTTTCAAGCGCATCGGCGAAATTGGCAGACGCCGGATGAGCGAATTGACAACACTTGAGCTATGCGCCGGTGCAGGCGGTCAAGCTCTCGGTTATGAACAGGCGGGAATCGGTCACGCGGGTTTAGTCGAGATTGACCCGAATGCTTGCGCTTGAAGAGTTTCGATGACGAAAAATGCAAAGGAGCAGATCTTATTTGCGGATTGGAGTTACGGCGTTCTCGCTTGTGCCGTAGAAGTGCTGTCTAATCCACAGAATGATGTTGGATTTGGTGCGCAAAACAAGCAGGAAGCGCTGAGTTGAAAGAGGTCGAAGACGTAGAACGGTCGGGGCTTCGGCGTATATAAAAGGCTCCAGAATTCATGCGAGGGATGCACCTCAGTCCACTCTGTACCAATTGGTACAATGTCGTACTATGGAACAAAGTGTCACATAGATATGGTCTGAAGAGACATCAAATCTCGCCTGGAACACTGATCGGTAAAGACAACGCCGGGGTGATGCAACCCCGTGCTTTCCTTGGAGTTGGAAAATAAATGAAATCACACCTGGATATGGTCGATCATGACTCGACCACGAGAAAAGACACGAAGACAAAGCTGAGGTTGCTCGATCTATTTTGCTGCGCCGGCGGCGCGGGCGCCGGTTACGCTGAAGCTGGCTTCGACGTGGTCGGCGTTGACATCAAGCCGCAACCGCGCTATCCGTTTCCTTTTATCCAAGCAGATGCGCTCGCCCTGGATCCTAGCTTCATTGCAACTTTCGATGCCGTTCACGCATCACCTCCGTGCCAATCGTATTCGGACTTGGCCAAGCGGAATGGCAACGCCGCAGCATGGCCACGCCTCGTTGAACCTGTCCGGGAAATGCTCAAACGCTCGGGCCTTCCTTACATCATCGAAAACGTAGAGGGTGCTCCTCTTGTCGATGCCATCGTCCTTTGCGGCACAATGTTCAAAGGATTACGGGTTCTTCGACATAGATTGTTCGAGGCGAATTTCCTTATCATGACGCCGCCGCACGGCAGGCACCCCATCTGTCACACCTTCGATAAACGTAAGGCTCAATACGGCAAAACCGACGAAATGCTCGACTTCGTATCCGTTAATGGCGGCGGAAATTGTAGTGTAGCTGCTGCCAGTGACGCTATGGAAATCGATTGGATGACGAAGAACGAACTGAACGAAGCCATCCCTCCTGTCTATACCCGATTTATCGGGGAACAACTCTTGGCCTATTTGCAGGGTACGACACGAACGGGAACTGTCTGCAACCATGTTTTTCGCAGTGCGAAGACGAAAATGTCGCCGAATCAAATGGAGACCTTCATTGGCACGTCGGTCGCGACCTAACGACGATCCGGAAACGATTCGAAAGGCGCTTGTCGATCTCCTGACCAATTTCGCAGCCGAACTAGAGCGGTCTGATCTTCGCAGCAAAGTGATTGTGTTGATCCCGGCCTTCCACAAACTGCGGGACTTGGGTGGTTCGTTAATCCCGAAGGCTGAAGCTTCTTCGGCCCGTGATCGAATAATCGAGTACTTCAGGCGATATCCTAAGATAGTTATTGACGGCGATGAACTAATGGTTGTTGCGGGTATTGACGCTTGGTCTCGACGCGTCAGGGAACTCCGCGTTCAATTCGGCTGGTCCATTTATTCGGGCGTAACGTTTCGAGACATCGCCGAAGACGCAAATGCGGTCAAGAACGCCGAAGAAGCCGCCAGTCTGCAAAACTTGCTCGGAATTCAGCCTGCAAGCATCAAACCTGAACAATACGTCTTGATGCGAAGCGAACAAGATCGTCAAGCGGCACATCGATGGAACGTTCTCAATGAAGCGAGAAGAAAGAAAGCCTCAGTCAGCGATAAGATCATCGAGTACTTCCGAAAAAACGTCGGCGCGGAGATAACCGGCGAGGAACTAAGATATCTCGCCCAGGACAAAAAGGAATGGGCTCGCCGCGTCCGCGAACTTCGCACAGAGTACGGCTGGCCCATCGTTACTAAAAACAGTGGTCGGGACGATCTGGCTATTGGCGTTTACGTGCTGGAAGAAGATCGGCAGACCTACGAACACGACCGTAGAATACCTGACCCTGTACGGGTCGCCGTGCTACAAAGAGACCATTTCAGATGCGTGCGATGCGGGTGGAACCGATCCATGCTATCCCCCGACGATCCCCGGAAAATGCTCGAACTCCACCACCTTCTACATCACAAGGACAAAGGCGAGAATACCGTTGAAAATCTCATCACCATCTGTAACGTACACCATGATGAAGTGCATCGGAGAAAGTCAATAAAATAACTCACCGATTTAAGCATGGCGAACTATTTCCCGTGGATCGAATAACGACTCAACAAAGAAGCGCGATAATGTCCGCAGTTCGTGTTAAGAACACCGGGCCCGAACTTTCGGTCCGGCGAATGCTGTACCGAAACGGCTATCGCTACCGCCTTCACTCTCCCGATCTTCCTGGCAGGCCGGATATCGTATTTCGAACGCGGCGTGTAGTGATTTTCGTCCATGGGTGTTTTTGGCACGGGCATACCTGCCCTCATGGAAATCCGCCTTCTTCAAATGTCGCCTTTTGGTGCGCCAAGATCGCGAAGAACCGTGAGCGCGACGGGCGCGTTCGAAGGCAATTAAGACAGGACGGATGGATGGTCTTGACCGTTTGGGAGTGCGAGACAAAAAATGAGCGACGCTTGCAACAAAGGCTGATCCGAGTCTTGGAGGCACCGACGTAATGGGCATCCGGCATGCTTTAGTTTAGTCGGCCAATATCTGCGAGTCATTCGCATCGGCCAACATGGACAGCGCCACGCGACTGTGGAATCCCTTATTGTAAGCTATCGCCCCTAACGTATTCCAAACGCGCCACTATGTCACGCAAATTTTCCCGGTAAGTGCCTTGTGCGAACACCATTGCCGGCTATCGGTCCCCACAAGTGAAACTTCGCAACCAGGCATTGCCATTGTAATTGGAAACACGACGGCAGAATTCGCGATCCGGCAGAAACCTCAAGAATTCGGAGAAGATGGTTCGTCCAAGGTTCATCCATCATTGTCCACCGCGTTCGCCGTTCCTACGGGTTTAGCCGGATTTGACCATTTTTATCGAGAGGCCATACAGCCAGTTGGGCTTTCGCTTCAGGCTGCAAGTTGCGAGACTTGCTGGAAAACCCGATATTGTTTTCAACTGGCTGAAAAAGATCATAGACATCCGTAGGTGTTTCTGACATCAACATCTATCCTGTATCCCAAAAGCCCGCATGGTCATTAAACCAAAATATCCCGGATCACCGTACCTTCCACATCGGTCAAACGGAAATCCCGCCCACTGTAGCGATACGTCAACTTGGTGTGATCAATACCCATCTGATTCAAAATCGTCGCCTGCAAATCGTGCGGATGAACAGGCTTTTCCACAGCCTTGAAACCAAACTCGTCCGTCGCCCCATACACCGTGCCGCCCTTGAAGCCACCCCCAGCCACCAGCATGCTGAACCCATGATTGTTATGGTCGCGCCCGTTCTGTACATTCACCAAACCACTTACCTCCACCGATGGCGTGCGGCCAAACTCGCCGCCCACCAGCACCACGGTCTCATCCAACAATCCACGCTGCTTCAAGTCTTCTATCAACGCCGCGATCGCAGGGTCCGCCTCAGCAGCCAACACCTTATGGCGCATGATATCGTCATGATTATCCCAAGGCTGGAAATTGCCGAAATAAATCTGCACCGTGCGGACGCCCTTTTCAATCATGCGACGAGCCATCAGGCAGCCACGGCCAAAATTCGTGTTCCCGTAC
>JANXXI010000283.1 GCA_025350695.1 Acidobacteriota bacterium | reverse complement strand
GCGTCATTCTGATGGCCGCCGCGGCCTCCGAGGCCGCTCACGCCAAATCAGCCGAAGGAGCATATGCAGCCCGCTAACCGCTCCATCGGAATCCTAATCGCACTGATCGCCATCGAAGCATTCGTCTTCACCTTCACCGGCGCAAATTTTCTGACCAGCACGAATTCCTCTGAACTCCTACGCCTAAGCGTCGAACTCGGCCTCCTCGCCGTCGCCATGACACTTGTCATCGTCACCGGCGGCATTGACCTCTCCGTCGGTTCGCTAATGTGCCTCTGCGCCGTCGTCACCGGCGTACTTTGGAAAGATGCCGGTTGGCCGCTCGCAGCCAGCATTGCCGCGGGTCTCGCCACTGGCATCCTCGGTGGAGCCCTCAACGGCTTCGTCATCACACGGTTCCGTCAGCTTCCGTTAATCGTCACCCTCGGGACCTTCAGCCTATTCCGAGGCATGGCCGAGGGCCTCACCGGAGCCGTGAAAAGCTACACCGGCTGGCCCCCGAATTTCCTGGCGCTGGGTCAAGGCTACCTCTTCGGAGCCATCCCGTTTCAAGCCCTGGTCTTCATCCCCATCGCACTTCTTTTCTGGCTTCTGCTTCACCGTACCGGCATCGGTCGAGGTCTACGCGCCATCGGCTACAGCGAACCAGCGGCCCGTTACGCAGGTATTCCCGTTGAGTCCCGCCTCATGCTGGTCTACACGTTGTCGGGCCTAGCCGCTGGTATCGCGGCCATCATCTATGTCGCCCACATCGGCCAAGCCAAGTCTGACGCCGGTACTGGCTATGAATTGATGGCCATCACCGCCGCCGTCCTCGGTGGCACATCCATCTTCGGGGGTAAGGGGACAGTCCACGGAACGCTGCTCGGCCTTGCCGCCATAGTCATCCTTCAAAACGGTCTCCGCCTTTCCGCTCAACCAACCGAACTAGCCGGAATTCTAACAGGCATCCTACTAATCCTAAGCATCGTCCTCGAACAACGTAACCGACGGTCCAAGGAAACTAATACCTTCTCCCGCCCAGCTCTTGCCCTCGGCGCGGCAGCCATCGCGGCCGTCCTCCTATTCGCTATCACACATAAGCCAACCCAACCAACAGGGCAGCGTAGAATCCAAGTCGGCATGATGCCCAAGGAAAAGGGCGACCCCTACTTCATCAGTTGCCGCAAAGGCGCCGAAGAAGCCGCCAACGAATTGAACATCGATCTGATATGGGACGGCCCCACCGGCCTCGATCCCGCCAAGCAAAACGAAATCGTCGAAGCTTGGATCACCCGCGGAGTTGACGTGATCGCGGTCAGCGTTGAAAACCCGGCCAGCATCTCCACCGTACTCCGCAAAGCCCGCGCCAAGGGCATCAAGGTAATCACCTGGGATGCCGATGCCGAACCCGACGCCCGCGACTACCTAATCGATCAAGCCACCGCCCAAGGCATCGGCTACGCAGTGGTGGATCAAACCGCCGCCATCCTCGACGGCAAAGGCGAATTCGCCGTAGTCACCGGTTCACTCAGCGCGGGGAATCAAAATGAATGGATCAAGCACATGCGTGTTCGCTTGGCCGAAAAGTATCCCGGCATAAAGATGGTGACGATCCGCCCCAGCGATAGTGATCGCGACCGAGCCTTCGCCGAAACCCAAACAATTTTGAAGGTGCATCCCAACGTGAAAGCGATTGCCGGCATCAGCGCCCCAGCCGTCCCCGGCGCCGCGGAAGCCGTGAAGCAATCGGGCCGCAAGGACGTGAAGGTAACCGGCCTGTCACTCCCCAGCATGTGCAAAAGCTACATCCACGACGGCGTAATCAGTTCAATCGTCCTGTGGAACACGCACGACCTAGGCTATCTAACCATCCAAGCCGCCGACGCCCTGATGAAAGGAAGGCTCACGGACGGCTTCAAAGCCGGCAGCCTAGGCCCGCGCGAAGTAAGGAAAGATCACGTAATGCTAGGCGAGCCGTATGTGTTCGACAAATCAAACGTGGACAAGTTCGACTTCTAGACTCCAGCAAAGCCAGAGTATCCTAAAAAACCAAAACTCTCGCGGCAGAAGTCAGAATAGGCTCAAAGTCAGAGTATGCTCAAGGTCAGAAAGATCCCCAAAAGTGGGGAGGACCCCCTGGTCCGACTGTTCAGGATCTGAACAAAGTGCCAATCAACGACTACTCCCGGCCCCCACGCACCGCCCACAAGATTTCCCAAACACATAGGTCTCCGCCCTCTGCTCTTCAGCCGACACAACCGCCCGGCAATTAAAGCACTCCACCGTCCCCGTCTCTTTCAAATCCGGAGTCAACGCCACGCGCCGGTCAAAAACAAAACACTCCCCATGATAGTGATCCCCCCCAACTTCTTCAAAGTACTTCAATATCCCGCCATCTAACTGAAACACGTTTTCAAATCCATGATCTTGCATGTAAAGGACAGCCTTCTCACACCGAATGCCGCCGGTACAAAAGGTAACCACCGTCTTATCCTGAAGCCCCTCGCGCAGTCCGCTAACACGCTCCGGAAATTGACCAAAAGACCGCAACCCCGGATTAACCGCCCCTTCAAAAGTTCCAATCTCAACCTCAAAAGCATTCCGCGTGTCCAGCATCACGACCGGTCGGCCACTGTCGTCATGCCCAGCATCCAACCACCGCTTCAAATCCAAAGGACGCACTGCCGGAGCCCGCACCCCAATCGGCCGCACCTGCGGCTGCCGCATAGTTATGATCTCTTTCTTCAGCTTCACCAGCATGCGATTGAACGGCTGATGATCGGACCAACTTTCCTTCGGCTCAACACCCGCGAAACGAGCATCGGACTTAAGCCAGGCAACCCAGCCGGAGAGCTTATCCGGCTCCCCAGCCAGAAACAGATTAATGCCCTCAGGCGCCAGCAGAATGGTGCCCTTCAATCCAGCCTGAACGCAGGCATCCCGCAACCGCCCGCGCAGAACAGCCAGGTCGTCCAAAGCAACGAAACGATAGGCCGAGATGTTAAGAAACTTCCCGTCCATGGTCAGTTCTCCGAAGCCACATACTGCAACGTGCCCACAATCTGCCCCTCGCCCGCCAGCGGCGCCACCAACGTCGCATTCGTCTCCTTCCACTGCACGGCATTCTGCTTGGCCAACCCAAAGTCCAGCAGCTTGATCCCCTGCTTGGTCACCATTATATTGGCTGGCTTCAAATCCCGATGCGTAATCCCCTTGCGATTCGCCGCATCCAACGCATCCAAAATCTGCCTGGCATACTCAACAGCCTTCTCCACCGGCAGCGGCCCCTTCGACGGAGCCCCATCCACGTACGCCATCAGCAGGTAGTTCGGCCCAACATCGTGAAGCGGGAAAATATTCGGATGATTGAACGCCGCCACCGCCCGAGCCTCGCGTTCAAACCGCTCACTGAACTCGTGCTTTGCAACCTTAAGCGCCACGGTCCGGTCCAGCCGCGTGTCGCGCGCGCGATACACCTTCTCCATGCCACCCTCGCCAATCGGCGCTTGAATGCGGTACAGCCCCAGTTGTTCCCCTGCTTTCATGCCACTGAAGCCAATGAAGCTGTCTGCTTGTCCAGTTGCGTCAGCAACCGCTGAATGGTCTTTACTTCTCGCTCGTCAAAGTACGGCTCACCGCACTGCGAACAAACCCAGGCTGGCACGGTTTCCAGCGATAGATGATAGCCTTTGCGATCGATATGAAATGGCGCGTGAGACTTCTTCATCGTCCCTTGGCAATGAATGCAATTCACTTTTGCCTCCTTGTTTTGAAATCCTGTCCCCACTCACTGGCCTTGGGCAGGTACGCGGTAATCACCGCAAGATACTGTAGCTTCGGGGCGCATACCACGTGGATCAAGCGCCCTTCGTCACCCTGGCCTACAATTAAACAACTATGGCCACGAGCATCCTCAGGGTAGTCTTCTACGATCTCGCCACGCAAGACCACCCGTCGCACTTCCTGTGCGCTAATCATCCGTTCAGGCCGCGACATCTGTTTCACCGCGTGAGGAAGAAACAGCAAACGTTTCCGAGCTACGGTCTTGATCAGTTGAGCTATGCCGTTGTCCACTTTTCAAACCCATCTTTCTTAAGTAATGCACGCCAATTCACTATAACTGTAAGCGGTGAAGTTCCTTTCTCCACCGAGGCAAGAACCAGG
Organism: Acidobacteriota bacterium; assembly: GCA_025350695.1. Classification (GTDB taxonomy): domain Bacteria; phylum Acidobacteriota; class Terriglobia; order Bryobacterales; family Bryobacteraceae; genus JANXSF01. Next base: position 21,238 of record JANXXI010000283.1, on the reverse strand, counting down.
AAACATTTTCCATCCGAAGCCGCTTCATCAGGGGAGTTGAATGTATTGCTAGTGTGAGGCGGCAAAGGGAACAGCTCACAACAGCCTTCTCCACCGGCAGCGGCCCCTTCAACGGAGCCCCATCCGCGTCAGCAGGTAGTTCGGCCCAACATCGTGAGGCGTGCAAATATTCGGATGATTGAACGCCGCCACCGCCCGAGCCTCGCGTTCAAACCGCTCGCTGAACTCGTGCTTCCCCATGCCACCCTCGCCAATCACCGCTTCAATGCGGTACGGCCCGAGTTGTTCCCCTGCTGTCATAGGTCGCAAACCATCGATTGTACCGGAAATAGCAAGGTCAAAGGCTACGAACCCAAACGCACCGTGTCCGTGGAAAAGATCCATGATGTGGTTCATTCGTGTGACGAAACGGAAGTGCCCAGCGACCTCTCATCGGCGATGAGCAAATTGGAAAGCGGCGCGGAGATAATCATCGAACGCGAGCACAAGCCCGTCGCAATCATTCGACCCGCCCCCGGCTGGCCGGACAACTTCTGAATCGAATCGAACTAATCAGAGAAGCAGATCGTCTAAGCGGGGAACCGCTCACCGTCGACAACGACTTTGCAGACGACTGGAAAAAATAATTTCCCAACGTAAACTATGAAAGCCCAAGTTTCGGGATTGATTTTAATACGAGCATCATCATCGCGGTCGAGCGCCGCAAATTGATAGTTGCGGATTTTCTTCAGAGCCTGAGAATGTTGTTCGGCGATACACCGTTAGGACTTTGGACTGGCACAATCGTCGAATTGAGCCACGCACTGGCGCGAGCGAGAACGGACGAGCAGTGGATGAAACCAAAGATCTTCTTAAACGCCTTTGTGAAGGCGCTAGAGATTCATCCTCTCAGCATCGAGAGCGCATGGCTTGCCGGTAGCATCTACTTGCTTACGGGTAATTGCCGTTGGATAAGCATTTCCTGCTTGGTTACGCCTGGATCAATGGAAAACAACTGATTGGATCGGCGATCAAATACCCACAGTCTTCCCTTATGATCAAAGGCGATTACACTAGGAACTTCCCAACTGGTCTTTTTTAGATACGGGTTCGCTCGTCCTCTAAACATGCCCCACTCGAGGCCGGCGCCCTTGAGAGCCTGATCGGATGATGCATTCAGAGAATAGATTGCTCCGCGGCCTTCATCGGCTACGTAAATCTCCTGCCTTCTCTCGTTGTAGGCAAGTCCGTAGGGGGCTGACAAAGTTCTGTAAGATTTGTCGCCATCGGCCAATGACCAAAACCTGGGCCCGCCAAGTTCGTTAATTCTTATGAAGTAAACCTTAGCCTGGATTGCATCCGCGACAAATACGATCTGGCGTGCGGAGTCCACAGCCATGCTAACCAACTTCTCGAATACCTTGGTGGAAGCCAGTCTGGTCGAGGTTCCCCGATCTAACGCAATTGCCCATACTGTACCAGCGGTCATTTCTGATAGGTAGGCCCGTCGATTAAAACTATCGACCGCTATGCCACCCACCTCCCCGGTGAAGGGCAGTGGAATTGGCCGATGGCCAGCCGCGCCTCCATTCGGCAGGAACCATTCTATTTCGCGGGGGGTTACAGCCAAAAGGAATTCCTGCTGGTTTACATACGCTGCGATATGCCGCGCATTTCCCTCTGCGAAATTGCCGGTTACAGTTTCTAATACGGAATCGTCGACCGCGGTGTTGATCTTTTGCAGGCGTCCTTTTTGATCAAGCAGCAACAGCTTCCCCGAAGGGAAAGACGCCATGGAGATAATTCCAGTAGTCTTCAAAGATTGGCCGCTGGCAACACAGCCAAATGCAAACATAGACAGAAGCACGAAGGCAGCTTTGGCTTGGCTCAAGTACTTGGAGCAACTCGCGGATTTGACGATCAGAAGCGAGTTTGTAGTTTTCGATTTCATTTAGCGCCCCCTAGTTTCGGAAGCTTGGCATGCTCTTTCATCCACTCTATGAATTGTTGTAAACACCAAGCGGCTTTGAGCACGCCCACAACAAAGCCTGCAAAAAATGCAGCAGGTGGCCGCGAAGTATTCAAATGGTACCCGGCAATTGTGATCTCCCCCGAGAAGGACGAAAGCCCCCACCACAAAATCAGTGCGAAAAAAATCTCCGCCATTAACTGAGAGTACCGATGAAAGCTAGGTTCGTGCAGCAGAATACTGCGCAAAAGGATGCCAAGTAAACATCCCAAAGCTGAAAATAAGAAGAATAGCAACGGGTGGGCCTCAAAGATGATGTGCAGGTTAAGTTCGGCTGATCTAGGCATGGCGCTCCCGCGAAGCCTGTACGGAAAACTCAATGCCAGCTCATAGCTGCTTTCAGGTTTTTGCGAAAATAGCAGCTCCACTAAGGCAGGCCAGAAACTGACAAACACACGTAGGTTTGCTTTTTCCGTATTTAGGAACTTTGCTAAACTACCTTGGCCAGATTGCCCAGCAGTGCGTCCTTTGACGGTTGCCCCCGTAAAGTATGTAGGCGCATTTGATTGCCGGCCCCAGTCAAGAACTTCTATTATTCTCCCATTTAAGGCCGTTTTCATTTCCAGCGGACACTCAAGATTGCTTCCGGGAATTCTAACTGGCCATGGTTGACGGCAATCTTGTTGGTTCGGAGAAATCTCTAGAGCCGGAGCCTTTCCCACCACCGGCAACATGATCCCCACACTTTCTTTCTCGGGATAAATGGTCAACAGTGCTGGAACCACGACGTCAAAAGGCGCGCTATTCGAGATTGTGTTGACTTGATTTATCCAAGTCTGGAAAGACCTTACGTCCTTGGGCGCCGACTTGGCGGAGATGCAAATAGTGAACTTGAAGAATTCTTCAGACGCTGGAAAAATCCGAACGTTGTAACTTGCGGTGTGTAGGCCGGGCATCGTTTCCGCATTCGATGAACTGACATCACAGAAGGGCGGCCTATCTTCATGAGATTCGAACGTGATTTTAGAATAAGGAATATCCGAAGTCACCGGGAAATCATGTTCTGCCTTATCTCTCTCGACGACAATGCCTTTCGATGCGCATGGGCTGAGCTTTGACGAAACAATAAACAATATCACCAGGCGCTTATGCATTTTGCAGTACCTCCCTCACTCGCATCACGCTATCTCGTCTCTCTGTACTAGTGCTCTCTCCACCGCAAACGTTTCTCAAGAAAACGATTATTCTAATTAAATCAACTCAAGATATCGACAAATCTATATCTATTTTGTGCGGTTCAATGGCTGTCCAATCGTGAGGTCCTCTCGCAAACTTCGTTCCAACTGGGGAAATCTTTTCAAGGGTTTTCGCCCCAGTCAACCATGTAACAATCCTGCAATTGAAACCCTTGTCTTTGTTCCCACTCGCGTTCTTCGCGTTCAATTGCGGCCAAGTATTTTGGTCCTGTTCTTGGTTTTCGCCTGAGTTTTGCAAGTGGCTCTTGATACCAAAGTATGTCGAGGTTTCCCGTGTTCATCATCGGGACTAATTTGAAGCCCGCTCGTATTTCTCGAAAACTATTTCTCGCGAAAAGCATTTCGAGCTCCTCGGGCAATGACAGATTTTGAGCGGATATTGCTTCTCTCTCCACCCGCCTTCCAACGGAGGGGGCAATTCAAAATCCAGTTTGAAAAGTTTGCTCTACTCCAATCACAAGCAAATCCACAATTCCCAACTATCCACACAACCCATTCCAACCGAGACACTTAACGCCTAAAAACAGCCTAGGACAAACCCTCCGTCCAAGCCAACCTCAAAACCCGCGTGCCACACTTTAGTTGACCGTAGTGGATTGGCCAATCCGGGGGCGCTCAAACGCTCCCGAAACTACCGGGGTGATTAAAGCTCGCCGAACTGCCCTCAAAAGCGTTCGCGGGCACGTGAGTCTCACGTCAATCGACCAATTTGGGGGGCGTATTCTTGTGAGTGCGGACGGCAAAGCTAGGCGCAGCCGATGCCAAGACCCAATGCACAAAGCAGGGATGCGTCCTTTCATTAAGGATTCTCATACTTGTTCTCCAAAAACAGGAGCCGTGCCAGCCGTCGTAGTGTGTCTACTGCGCGAAATAAGTAAGAACCCTGAAAGGTTACAGGGACAACGCTTTTTTTAACTAAGATCGAAACTCTCTGGCATTCGCCGGGTTTAGCCGCTTAGAATCAATATTGGATTCATATTCATAAATCTGGAGAGGGCGCGTGTATTCTAAATTATTCTTAACAAATGGTGGTTTTGTCGCCTTGTTGCTAGCCGGCACCCTTTTAGTTAGCGCTGCGGAGCAAGAGATTCCCGCCGCGCATGATGACTGTAGCTATTTTGGTAAAGACCGCGCCGCCTTTTCGGAAACGGGACTCAACGCTAAGGGCCGCCGTCAATACAGTGAGATGACCGAGTTTGTCGCCAGTCGCCTAGGAGCGCCCACACAAAGCTTCGTCCCTGGCGGTAGCCGCACCTCCGGGCAACAGGCCAGCGCGAATCCATCTAGCGCCACCATCGACAACAATATTTATGGCGTGCTCAAGGCGCGAAACATCACGCCGGCGAACAAAACCAACGACTACGAATTTATCCGACGCGCCACGCTTGACCTCACCGGCAAAGTGCCCACCATGGCCCGCACCACTTCCTTCGTAGCTGACAAAGCTGCCGACAAACGTGCGAAATACGTCGAAGAACTCCTTGCCAGTGAAGCATGGGTGGACAAGTGGACCCAATATTTTGGGGACATGTTCAAAAACTCCGAAGTGATCCAAGTCAGCGGCCTCCGCCGCTACGCCAATGGGCGGGAAGCTTTCTATAACTACATTAAGTCCTCTCTTGCCGCAAATAAACCCTATGACCAAATCGCTCGCGAATTGATCGGAAGCGACGGGACCAATAGCTGGGATCAAGGCGAATTGAATTGGATCCTCGCTGGACGCTCTAGCGGCCCGGCGCAAGACACTTACGATTTGATGGCGTCCAACGTAGCTGACACGTTCCTCGGACTGTCCCAACTGAACTGCATTCTGTGCCATAACGGTCGCGGCCATCTCGATACCCTCTCGCTGTGGGGCAAGCAAGCCACGCGTATGGACGCTTGGGGCTTGGCGGCCTACTTCGCTCCAACCAACACAGCTCTTGTTCGTCCCGATCCAACCGTGAATAATTCGCCTTACTATTGGACGGTAGGCTCCACCCGTGGTCGTACTTATGCACTCAACACCACCACAGGCAACCGGCCAGTCCGAACTTCCGTTGGTACACTGAACGTTGCCGCGCCGAAGTATCCCTTCAGCAATGCCTCTGCGCCGGCAACCGCGCCCAATCTCCGGCAACTTGCCGCAACCGCCGTTACTAGCGACTTCCAGTTCGCCCGCGCCACTGTAAATTATATGTGGAAAGAGTTCTTCTCCAGAGGTCTTGTCGACCCCGTTAAGATGTTCGATCTCGCTCGACTTGACCCCGATAATCCACCACCAGCCCCATGGACGCTGCAACCCTCGAACGCAGGCTTGCTCAAGGATCTGGCTCAGGATTTTGTCAGTAGCGGTTATGATCTGAAAGCGCTGCAACGGCAAATCGTCAATTCCGACGCCTATCAGATGTCTTCCAGCTATAGCGGATCCTGGAATCCGGATTGGGAAGCTCTCAACGCCCGTAAGCTCGTTCGGCGCCTTTGGTCGGAAGAGATCGCCGACGCCGTAGCCCAAACCTCCGGCCTTCCGACTACCTACACGTTCGGTACCGATTCTACTGACAATAAGAAAATCCGCTCCGTCTCCTGGGCCATGCAGCTTCCGTCTCCCAATCTGCGAAGCGGTGACATTGCACCCATAATGGACAGTTTTTTCCGCGGCGACCGTGATGAAAATGACCGCCGCCCCGATGGGTCCGATCAGCAAGCCCTTACAATGATGAATACGGCATTCGTTTCCAACCGCACGAAGTCAGCCGTAGTCGGTCAATCCACAAGCATCGTTCGCCAGTTCATTAATCTGGCCGATGATCAGTTGGTCGATACCCTGTTCCTGACCATTCTCACCCGGCCGCCGAGTGATACGGAGCGCTTCGCCGCCACATCAGCACTCAAGTCCGGCAATCGCATCACCGCCGCCGAAAACTTAACGTGGGCCTTGTACAACAAGGTAGATTTCCTGTTTAACTACTAAGGACAAGGAAGACAAAAAAATGAATAACGAAGCCAAATTCCAAAAGCTCGTCCAGAAGTTGCAGAAAACACACGTGTCCTTCCACAACCGGCCGCACTTTAGCCGCCGGAATTTTCTAAACCTTGCCGGCGCAGGCCTCACCGCTTCCTTCCTCAGTAAGAATCTCGAAGGTCAGGTCATTAAGTCCTCCAACGTGGAAACCAAGAACACGGCCAAGAATGTGATCTTCATCCTGCTGGCCGGTGCCCCCAGCCACACCGATACCTTCGATCTGAAATTCCTCGATGGCACAACGCCGAACGACTTCAATCCCACGAAATTCGGCAGCGGACTCTTCCCCATGGGCCTGATGCCCAATATCGGCTCCCAACTGGGTGAAATTGCTGTTGTGCGTTCCGTCCGCGCCTGGGCCGCCGCTCACACGCTTTCCCAAACTTGGGTGCAAATCGGCCGCAGCCCAACAGCCGCTCTCGGTGACATCGCTCCCAACATCGGCTCCATCGTCGCCGCCGAAAAGCGCGGAGAGCGGCAGTTGAGCCAGCGATTCCCCAGCTTCCTTGCCTTGAACAGCAACGGAGCGATGGGTTCCGGCTACTTGCCCGCATCCTACGAACCCTTCAAAGTGACGCCCGCCGCCACAGGCCTTGCCAATACGGCGAACCCCGACGGCACAGCGCGCTTTGAGGACAAATACAATCTGCTCAACCAAATCGACGGGAACCTTCGCGTCAATTCCCCCATCAGCGAGCAGATGAACGATTACGGCGATTTCTACAAATCGGCCAAAGGCTTGATGTACAACTCCACCGTCGATAAGGCGTTCAAATTGGGCGCCCCCGACATGGTTCGCTACGGCAACTCCGGCTTCGGCAACGCACTGCTCACCGCAAAGCAAGTTCTCGAAGCAAACCAAGGTACGCGCTACATTCAAGTCACCGTTGGCGGTTGGGACATGCACACCAACATCTACGGGCAGACTAACGCGGCCGGCGTCAAGACCGGCGGTCTCTACACGATGGCCAAAAACACTTTGGATCCAGCTTTGGGTGAGCTAATCAAGGACATGAAGTCCAACGGCAGCCTGAAAGACACCATGATCGTAATGATGGGCGAATTCGGACGCACCGTCGGTAAGCTCACCGATCAAGGTGGCCGTGACCACTACCAGCAACAGTTCTGCCTGTTCGCCGGGGGTGGCGTCAAAGGCGGTAAAACGATTGGTCAAACCGACGACGCCGGCCGCGTCACAGTCGACGCCGGATGGTCCGAAGGCCGCGACGTTCGCAACGAAGATATCGAAGCGACCATCTATTCCGCGCTCGGCATCAACTGGACCAACATTCGCTACGACGATCCATTCGGCCGCGGCTTCGAATATGTCCCCAGCGCAAACGAAGGACTCTACAAGCCCATCCACGAACTCTGGTCGTAGTGTTCGACCGATTGACTAGCCCCCGATGAGAATCGGGGGATGCGCCGGAGGCAACTATAGCGTGTCTATAATCAGTAAGTGCTCACTCGCAGAAAGATTCTATCATCAGCCGCCTTGGCCCCAGCCTTACTCGCCAAATCAACCAAAGTCCGTCTAGGCGGCCCAGTCTTCCTCAAATCGGAAGACCCCACCGCACTAGCCAAAGAACACCGCCGCCTCGGTTACAGTGCAGCCTACTGCCCCGCCGCGTCGCTCAAGGATTTCGCGAAAATCCGCGCCATCGAAGCCGCATTCAAAGCGGAAAACGTAGTCATCGCCGAAGTCGGAGCCTGGAAAAATATGCTCGACCCAGACCCGGCAGCCCGCAAAACCAACATTGAATACGTCACCGAACGCCTCGCGCTGGCCGAAGAAGTGGGAGCTCGCTGCTGTGTCGATATCGCAGGTTCGTTCAACCCCAAGATCTGGTACGGGCCGCACAAAGATAACCTTTCGCAGCGATTCTTCGACGCCACAGTGGAAAATGTACGCAAGGTAATCGACGCAACCAAGCCCAAGCGAACCACGTTCACCGTGGAAATGATGGGCTGGAATCTCCCCGACACGCCAGACAATTACTTGCGCCTCATCAAGGCCGTCGACCGGACCTCGTTCGCCGTCCATGTCGACATTTGCAACATCATCAACAGTCCCGAAAAGTTCTACAACTCCCGCGCCGTGATTGAAGAGACTTTCCGAAAGTTGGGCAAATGGATCATGTCCTGCCATGCCAAAGATCTTGCGTTCGTACCCGAGATGAATGTGCACTTCCTCGAAGTAATCCCCGGCCGAGGCGAGCTCGACTACCACTCTTATCTCACCGAACTAGCCAAGCTCCCCCAAGATGCCCCGTTGATGCTGGAACACTTGAAGTCCGCCGCCGAATTCGACGAGGGCCGCGAGTACATTCAAAAAATCGCGAAGCAATCCAGAGTAGAATTCGCTTAAGGTGGGACGGACCCCCTGGTCCGCAGCTGGCCCCCTGGCCAGCCTGCTCGGGCTTCACGCCGAGCCAGTCCTTCGTTAGTCCACCGACGCAGTCACAGCGTTCGACACGTTCCGTAGCAATCGCCCACCATCCTCACTCGATGGCCGCGTGGTCAGGATCACGGTGATTAACTGCCGCTCAGGGTCCGCCCAAGCGACAGTCCCAGTCGCGCCAGAATGCCCAAAAGTGCGAGGCGAAGCCAAGTCCCCAAAGTAGGCCCACACCGGGCTGGTCGATAATCCCCAACCCAAACCCCAAGGCCGTTCGATGTGCTGGTTTTGATCTCGGATCATGGCAGCCACCGTCGCCGGGCTCAACACCCGGACGCCGTTATAAATGCCACCATTCAAGAACATCTGTAGCAACACCGCCAAGTCCGAAGTAGTGGAATGAAGCCCACCCCACGGCGCCCCAAGATCGCGCCAATATTTTGAGTTCCAACCGAACGCCGCCCACTCTCCCGGATCCTGCCCCGTCACCGGTTGAGCCCGCGCCGTATCTTCGATCTTCCGTCCCATCAGACCTAAAAACGTATTGCGCATTCCAAGAGGTCGAAAGAATTCCTTATCCAGAAAATCCCGAAGCCGCTGCCCGCTGACCCGCTCCACAATCTCCGCCGCAAGCAAAATCCCCATGCTCTGATAGCTGAAATCTTTACCAGGTTCAAACAGCAGCGGCGTGGTCATCGAGCCTTTCACAAACTCCGAAAGCGGAGCATGCCTCCGCCGCAAATCGACATTTTCCGCCAACATGTCCGGCAAACCGGAAGTGTGCGAAAGCAAATCCCGCACCCGAATCCCAGCCCGATCCTTGCCGCTAAATTCCTTCAGATGAACCGAAACAGAATCCTGCAAGGATACCTGCCCGCGCTCCACCAGCAGCATCAATGCAGCCGCCGTAACTGGTTTGGAAATGGAGGCCAGCAAAAACGGAGTATCAGGCTGAGCCCCAAATCCGCGATGAAGCACAATGCGGCCTTTGCGAACAACAAGGATCGCCGCGGAAGTCACCCGTCCTGCATTCACTTCGTCGCCCAGCAGCTTTGCCGCCTGCTCCAAGCCCTGTTTTCTTATGCCAACTTCAGTAGGCGAAGCCGTCCGCATTTGCCCCAGCAACGCCATCGATCCGAATAAAAAGGCGATAAACTTCAACCCTTCGCCTCCGGGTCCCGGTGCACAGTCAGCGGCGAAAAGGCCGGCAAACAAACTGCAATGTATTCCGCTCCCGCCTCGTCAGGCGTGCTGTACCGGATCCATTCGCCCTTATGCGTGATCACCGCCTGACCGGCATGCACGATCATTTCCCCGCCCTCAAACTCCACACGCAGCGCGCCCTTCAGCACCACGGTATATTCATCAAAGTCAGGCGTCTGGCCCGGTTCCACCCAACCGCCTGGCGAGCGCATTTGAGCCACGCTCAACGCCTCGGTCTTTGAGTTCACCCGGCCAATATATTCATCAATGAGTTTAGGTTTGTTCCCCGCGGCTGTAACGCGCGAGGGTGCTGTGATATGAGTGGGCATCCACTCTATTGTGCCAGCTACTTCTTTTCTTCGCCGGCGGGCGGCTCGCCTTTGCGCCGAAGCGTTGGGGCCTTGCGTTGGGTCGAGGCTTCTTTCTTTTCCTCAACCTTCTTCTCTTCCAGTTCTTTTGTGGACATCAGCGCTTCGCGCTCTTTCTTTTGCTTTGCCGAAGCCTCTTGCACGTTCTTCGTACGATCCTTCAGGTCCATCTCAGAAAGCTCAATTGAATCGTTGGTAGTCTCAATCGCCGTGGTCAGTACAAAATCGTATCGCGCTAGATCCTTGGGATTCGACTCGTGAATCTTCCTCAGCACAGCCGCCATATCGCGTTCCGCTTTGGCTACAAATTCCATGCCAAGCGTAATGTCCACCTTTCGCTTCAAAGCATCTTCGGCGACCTTGTCAATCGCTTCAATGATCTCGGTATAGTCTTCGAGAGTATTATGGATCAGCCCGGAGCGGCCAGCTTTTTCTTTGGCAATCGCTTGCTTCACCATATCGATCCGCTGCTTGGCAAACTTCGTGTACAGCTTCACCCGCTCGTTCGGCTCTTGCACCTCACGAATCTGGTCCGATTCATCGGGGGTCAAAAAGTCTCGCTGCCCAAAGCAAAGCGCCGCGACGAAAATCATGGAGCCTAATAATCTTAAGATCATTTTTTCCTCATAATACCTTGAACCAATTCGTCCTGGATTTTCTCCACGTGCTCGATCACTGGCCTTACTAGCGCCCTTTCCTCAAAGCCCAGATCGTGTTCCAGCGTCTTCAGCTTTCGCATATATTCGCGAAGACGAAGCTCCACTTTCTTGAATTGATTTGGATTCTTCGCGGGATTCTTGCCCGTCGCCCCCAGCGATTCCATAGTCAAATCCATCGCATCCTGAAACTCGGTCAGGCCTTTTTTCAATTCGTCGATGCTGGACCCCGACAAGTGTTCCCTAACGGAGCTCAGCGATTTGCCCGCATAATCAAGCGCCTTTGTCGCCCGCTTGTCAGCCGACGGCTCCGCTTTGATCTCGGGAAGATCAGCCCAGACCGGAACGGCGCCTGAAATCAGAAAGAGCAACGCAGCTACTTTCAACGTTTTGCCAACTCCTTTTTGATCACGATGATCCGTTGACGAGCTTTAAACTCCTCGTCCGGACTTTTATTCTGACTCACCGAAAGGAACTTTTCGTAGGCCGGTAGCGAAAGTTTGTAGTCATGCATATGGTCTAAAGTAATAGCCCGAAAGTAAAGGGCCCCAGTCGACGGGTCACCCAGTTCTATCAACTTATCGAAAGCAATCAGAGCCTTCGGATACTCTTTCAACACGAATAACATGCCCCCAAGCTCGCTCCAGGACTCCTTTTTTTGAGGCTGAACTTGGGCCGCGCGGCTAAAAACGTTCGCCGCGTTGGGAAATTGTTTCATATCCCGAAGCAGCCGCCCCAGCGCCATCATCAGATCCCAATTGCCAGGTTCCGCATTCACCGCCGCGGCCAGCAACGGCACTGCCTTTTCGTTCTGCTTTGATCGAATGTAGGCCGTGGCGAGAGCATACTGATTGGCGCTGGTCGGGGACAGTTTCATAGCCGCTTCAAGCGCCGCAATCGCCTCTTCCGGCGCGCCCTTTGAAAGCTGCAAATTGCCCATTCGCTCGGCAACACCCGGCAAGTGCGGAAACTTTTTGTAGATGGCGATGGCCTCGTCCGGTTGCTTTGCCTTCTCGAAATAGTCGGCCAACTCAAGCAACAGATCCTGATAGCTGGGGTCCAATTCCACAGCCTTGTGGTAATGGACCGCAGCTTCCTGCAACCGCCCAGCCCTTGCCAGCGACCTGCCCAAACCCGAATGGGCACCCGCCGATTGACCGTCAATTTCCAAAGCGTTCTTAAACGCCGCACCTGCTGCGGCGTCGCCGGCAGCGAACAAAGCTTCCGCGAGAAAATAGTTCGGCCGGAACTCTTTCGGCTTCTTCTCCGCGGCAACCTTCAACTGCGCAACCGCCTCGGCCGGCTGCTTTTGCCGCAAGAGAAGAATGCCCAAATTAAGCTGAGCTTCGTAAACGCCAGGCTGCAGTTCCAAAACTTTCTTGTATTCGCTGATCGCCTCGGCATCCTGATTCAACAGGCTTAGCGCCAGCGCCAAATGGAAGTGGGTAGCGTAATCCTTAGGGGCCTGGGCCACGGCCTTGCGGAATAAATCGGCGGCCGGCGAGTACTGCTGCTTCTCAAGAGCTTTGATCCCCTCCGCTTGCGGATCCTCCTGCCAAAAGAAAAACGCGAGCAGCAACTTAGGCAGCAACATATCTCTAGTCTATTTCCCTTGGACAGTTTACATCTACAACATATTTGCAGTGGTCAGCGGGGCCTGCCGAATTTCAAGACATCCTTTACCGGTGGGCAATACTTTTCCGGGGTTCAAGCGGCAACTCGGGTCGAAAAGGCCTTTGATTCCACGGATCATATCGAGCGACTCTTCGGTGAATTGCAGCGCCATCATTTCGTTCTTCTCCATGCCCACGCCATGTTCCCCGGTAATAGAACCACCCACTTTGATGCAGAACTTGAGGATCGCTTCCCCGGCTTGCCGCGCCCGTTCCAACTCTCCCGGCTTGCGGGCGTCGAACAGAATAATCGGGTGCATGTTGCCGTCGCCGGCATGAAAAATGTTGCAGATCGTGAGGCCGTATTGCTCGGAGATCTTATGAATTTCGCGAAGAGTCACGGCGATTTGTCCGCGTGGAACCACGCCGTCCTGGACATAGTAATAAGGGCTGACTCGGCCCACGGCGCCGAAGGCGTTCTTACGGCCTTTCCAAAGCAGGTCGCGCTCTTCAGCCGTCTTGGCAACCCGAACTTCGCGGGCTTTCGTCTGGAGACAAGCCTCGCGGACTTGCTCCAACTGCTCTTCAACAGCTTCCTTCAGCCCCTCAAATTCAATCAACAGTACGGCGGCCGCATCCAGTGGATACCCGGCATGAGTTGCCTCTTCCACCATCCGTAGCATCACGCCATCCAGCATTTCCACGGCGACGGGAAGGATGCCTTGCCTAGTCATCTCCGACACCGTATTGCCGGCGTCCTCCGGTGAATCGTAGATGGCTAGCATGGTCTTCACCATCTCAGGAGCACGCATCAGCCGGATGATCACCTTGGTCACCAGCACCATGGTTCCTTCAGAGCCGGTGAGCAGGCCGGTAAGATCGTAACCCGGCAGGTCGACCTCTTTGCCGCCGGTCGTGTAAATTTCTCCATCAGGCAAGACAACTTCCAGCCCCAGCACGTGATTCGTAGTGACGCCATAGGCAAGAGTATGGGGCCCGCCGGCATTTTCGGAAACGTTGCCGCCTATGGTGCAAGCTCGCTGGCTCGAAGGATCAGGCGCGTAGAAATATTTCTGCGCCTGCACTGCCAAGGTGACATCAAGGTTCACTACACCCGGCTCCACCACAGCACGCTCGTTCAACAGATCAATTTCCAGAATCCGGTTCATCCGCGCGAAGCTGATCATCACGCCGCCCGATGTGGGAATCACGCCACCACTTAACCCAGTGCCTGCCCCGCGTCCGACGAAAGGCAAATTGTATTTGTTGGCAATCTTGACGATGCCCGATACGTTGGCCGTTGAACGAGGAAACACGACCACTTCCGGCATGTGCTTATCCACGCCGCCGTCGTATTCGTACAGGCGCAAATCGAGCGGATCGGTTAGCAAATTACGCTCGCCAACCAGAGCTTTAAGTTCGGTAATCGCTTGGGCAGGAATCATCGCGCTAGCATTCCTTCCAAGCGCTTGTACACCGGATCGGTAATCCAATTGCGGTCACTAATGATCTTTTCAATCACCTTCCCATCGGCTCCCATAATGTAGGTCTCCGGATACTTGAAGGTTCCGTAGGAGGCGCTAATGTTCGCTTCCGGATCGCGCGAGGTTTCAAAAGCGACAGCAGCGCGCTTCAAGAATTTCTTATAGTTCGCCTCGTTTTTGTCCAAGGAGACGCCAAGCACAACCAAGCCTTTCGGCCCCAACCGTTTCTGCAGCTCATTCAGCGACGGCAGTTCCGCCACGCAAGGCTCACACCAGGAAGCCCAGAAATTCAAGACCAGAATCTTGCCCCCAAAGTTATCGCGTGTCAGTTTCTTGTTGTGGTCCGTAGTAACGCTGAAACTCGGGCCGGTATCACCAACCTCCACGATCCGTTCGGTAAACGAATCGTAGATCACCCAGACGAAGGCAGCAAGCAATACGGCCATCAGGCCGCTCCACAGTTTATCGGAAAAAGAAGGCATCGGTAAAATATCGCTTTATAATCTAAGAGTAACTCTGATTTTCGCACCTTCGGGCAAGGAGCCGCATCTAAGAATTTGAGACAAATGTTTATAACCCGGCGCGCGGAGTTTTCCGCATCTCATATTTGCAGCAACCCGGCCTTAACGACGGAACAAAATCTGGCCGTCTATGGGCCTGCGGCGAATGCCAATGGACATGGGCACAATTTCGTGTTGGAAGTCACCCTGGCGGGCGAACCCGACCCCGTTACCGGCATGGTTTATGACTTGAAAGATTTGAAAGACATCATGAACCAGGAAGTGGTGGACCCGATGGATCACCGCCACCTGAACTATGAAGTCAAGCCATTCGACAAAGTGATTCCCACCACGGAAAATCTGGCGGTTGAGATTTGGAAGCGGCTCAATCCGCATTTCTCCTCGGGACCAGCTAAGCTTTATTCCATTCGTCTGTACGAGACTGACGATATATTCGTGGACTACCGAGGGGGACAATGATTCAGCTGACGCGCGCCTACTTCTTCTCTGCTTCGCATCGTTTGCACGTCCCGCAGTTCAGTGACGAAAAGAACCAAGCTCTTTTTGGGAAGTGTAATAATCCCCATGGGCACGGCCACAACTACCGCGTTGAGATTTGCGTGAAAGGTGAAATCGACCCAATGAGTGGCCGAGTGGTTGATTTGGCGGCAATGGATTCGCTGGTCAACGATCGAGTTGTTAAATACTTTGATCACAAATACATCAATCAAGACATGCCTGAATTCAAGACACTTGTAGCCACAACTGAAGTGCTGGGCGAGGTCATTCATGAACGTTTATCAACCGTCTGGCCCAAGGATTTTCCAACCTTGGACAAAGTGGGCATCCAAGAAACAAAGAGAAACCGTTTCACAATTCCGTCATCCAAGTAAAATATGAGCCCAGTCATGAATCACGAAATGGACCTTGATATTGAAGACATGCCCGGCCTGGAAGGGGTTAGCATTTCCGATCAAGTTCGGAAGATGTTGACCGGCCTGGGGGAAGATCCGAACCGGGAAGGTTTGGTGCGCACCCCGGTGCGCTTTGAAAAGGCGATGCAGTATCTAACCAGCGGCTACAGCCAAAAGTTGGAAGACCTGGTAAACGATGCGCTTTTCACCGTCGACTACGACGAGATGGTGATCGTGAAAGACATTGAGTTCTACAGCCTGTGCGAACACCACATGCTTCCCTTTTTCGGCAAGGCCCATGTGGCATACATTCCCGATGGCAAGGTGATCGGACTCAGCAAGATTCCGCGAATCATCGACATGTTTGGCCGCCGCCTGCAAGTACAGGAACGGCTGACGCACCAGATTGCTGAAGCTATTCAAAACGTAATTCAGCCGAAGGGAGTGGGAGTGATTATTGAGGCCCGTCACTTTTGCATGATGATGCGCGGTGTGGAAAAGCAATGTTCCAGCACCGTGACCAGTGCAATGTTGGGAGCATTCCGCGCGAAGGAAACTCGCGCGGAATTCCTATCGCTTGTAAAAAGATCCGGCTTAGACTAAATATCAACATTTGAGTTTTGCAAGCTGAAAGTGATAGCCTCGAAATCGTGTGCCGCCAGGCGACACATATTTCCCGGCCGCCATCACTGTGAAAGTTGCAACGTTGGCCCGCCGTTGCAATGAGAGATAAATGAAGGGCATCCTTACTCCACTAATCACACCCCTACTTGGCCAAGACGATCTAGATACCGACGGCCTCGAAAAGACTATCAATCATGTAATCGCCGGCGGAGTGCACGGAATTTTTCTCCTGGGCACTACGGGCGAGGGTCCGAGCCTTTCCGTGCGATTGCGCCATGAAATTGTCCAACAGTCCGCGAAAATGATTGCTGGGCGTCTACGCTTTTATGTAAATGTGACAGGCCAATCACACACGGAAAACCTGGCGTTAGCGAAGGAATCCGCTGAGGCCGGAGCCAGCGCGGTGGTTTACTCCGGGCCACTGTATGCGCCAATTGGGCAAGATGCTTTGGCCGCGCACGTGGAGCGCTTTGCCGCCAATTGCCCACTGCCGGTGCTTCTTTACAACATGCCCAGCCACACCAATCTCTTCTTTCAGGTTCCGACAGTAATTCACCTGTCAAAACTTTCAAACATTATTGGATTGAAAGATAGCTCAGGAGATATTTTATATCTGCAGAAGGTAATTCGAGCCCTGGGGCCCGATTTTCCAACGTTTGTCGGTCCCGAAGAGATGCTGTTGCAGTGTCTGATGACGGGCGTTTGCGGTGGCGTCAACGGCGGATCGAACTTAATGCCGCATCTTTATGTCGGAATCTACAACGCGTTTCAGGCGAAGGATCTTGTCGAAGCCGCACGGCTTCAACGCGTAGTCAACGATCTTTCCGATGCGGTCTACGGGCAGGGCTATCTAAAGGGCTTGAAGGCAGCCATGGCATCGAAGGGGTTGTGCAAGCCAGCGATGGCGGAGCCAGCGACGGCGATCGATGCCGAAGCGGCGGGAAAGATTGCGGAAGCAATTCGCGATCCCAAATTCGCCGGGTGAACTACCGCGAAGCACTCTCCAACATTTCCAGATTCTTGAACCACACATCCAACTTGTAGCGGGCGTTGATTTGCAGCGCCAGGAGGCCATCAAGCCGTCCTTCGGCATCGTCGCGATCAATGATCTTCACACCGTTGACATGAATCACGATGCGGTGGCCATGTGCTGAAATCACCATCTCGTTCCATGTGTCTTTTTTGTAAACTGCGTTGTGAAGTTCGGCTTCAACATGCTGCAGCCAACCGCGTCGCCCGACTTCTTGAAGCCCACCGGCGTCTCGGGTCGGATCGATCTCCACTTCATATCCTCGCGGACCATCAATCTTTTGAGAGGGATGGTTGAAGCGGAAAAACAGGCCGCTGTTGCCGCTGCTGATTTTGTATGAATAACGCAGGGTGAAATCGCTGTAGCCCTTTTTGCTCAGCAAGTAGCCACCGGCCTTATTCTTGTCCGGATCCGCGCTGGCATGAAAGGCCCCGTCTTGAATAGCCCAGTCCCCGCCACCAAACTTTTCCCAACCTTGAAAACTCTTGCCGTCCGCTATCGGTTTCCATGCACTATGCCCCAGTTCGGCCAGCATAATATTACGAAAGCGCACCTGACGTTGTGGCCCCTTGTAGGCGTGCACTTGCAGGGCGATGAATCCGCTTTGATCCATGGAATCGTATAAGTCCGCGCATGGGACACCGTTGATCCAAACCTGCATATGATCGCCCACTGCCCGCACGCGATACTTATTCCACTGCTTGTCTTTGAACGCTGAGCGCGCTGGCTCTTTTGAGGAAATATTGTCCACCCATCCACGGCGCGCCTCATCATAAATTCCACCAGATGCTCCGGATTCAGCCGTGGCGATCTCCACTTGATATCCGTAGACCCTGTCGGCTGGTTGCGTACGCGTCACCCATTCCTTGTTCAAGGTGCGCACTTCGGTTGGGCCTTTGTATTGATGGCTGCGGATTTGCACTCCCGAGTTAAGCTCTGGGTCCACGTTCACTTCAAACTCCAGCAGAAAATCGCCGTACTCTTTTTCCGAACACAGAAAGGAGTTCGGGCTGCCTTCCGCCGTGCTCCCGACGATCATCTTATTTTCCGCTTTGTAGGAAGCCTGGCCGTTGCACTGCCTCCAACCTTTTAGGGACTTGCCATCGAAGATTGGTTTTAGCTTCGGCGTGTTATCGGCGGCAAAAGCGAAGGTGACGGCCAACGTGGACAGAAGTATGATTCGCATTTTCGTAGTATAGTCTCTCACCTGTTTGCTTGCACCAAACTGTTGAGCCTGCACTATCGACGCAAGTTGCAAGTTGACATCCCATGACGCCTTGGCTCTTGCAATAATTGAACCATGGACATTTCAAAAATCCTTGATGACCTACGCCAAGAAAGGCAACACCTTGATGAAGCGATCGTCGTGCTGGAACGCTTGGTTAGCGGCAGCAGCGGCAAGCGACGCGGCAGACCACCAAACTGGCTGAAAAGAGTGGGGGCGATCGAAGCTTCAGGAGCGGCGCCAGCTAAGGTTGGCGGACGGAAGAAGTTTGGCGACGAGACCCGCAGGAAAATGGCTGAGTCGCAAAAAAGGCGCTGGGAAGCCAAGAACGCCGCAAAGAACTCATAAGCGCGATAGTAAATCTTGGACTGGATCCGCCTGCGGCTTTGGTCCAAGATCGCTGCGCGTTTCTCTTCCATGCCTGCCGTTGATTGCGCAGACACCCTCCATTCGTGTCACCCTTCTTTCTGGGCACTACCTGACCGTGCGGAGCAGGAAACACTTTTGTTCGATTGTGGCCGCAGGGTACCGAAGCGCCTGAATCAAATTGGAGTGAACGTGAACAGGGTGTCTCTGATGCACCTTCACTCTGACCACACACAGGGCTGCCCTATCTTTCTTTGAACCGGTGCACCGAAGGATCAGCCATCGGGAACCTCAACACTTGCTGCAATGATCGCAAGCGCGTACGAAACTAGCACCACATTCGACGGAATCACCGCTACCATAGAATCGTGAAGTGGAAACATAGATCGTAGGCATTTCTTAGGATTGAGCCTTTCGGCTTTTCTGTCATCCGCAAACGCGGCGCCGGCTGCGAACCGCCCTAACGTGATCCTCCTAATGGCTGATGACTTGGGTTGGGGCGACCCCGGCTTCAGACGCAAAGCGAATGGGATTTTAGTGGATATTTCCAGCCTGAAGTTATGGAAAGTGCCAAGCTCACCGGCAAAGCGATTCATCAAAATGGCTCGTCTGAAATCAAAGAGGGAAAAGCAGAGGGCAACACAATTCAGTTTGTAGAAATGTTTGAATACAGCGGCATGGCGATTCGAATTGAATATTCAGGAACGTTCGATGGCCCGGATGCTATTAAATTCACTCGAAAAGTGGCCGAATTCGCGGTTGAGGAGTTTTCCGCCAAGCGGGTCAAATAGATTTTGGAGAAGGGGCGGCCTAAGCGTCCTATCCTTAATTTGTCAACCAGTTGAACCTCCGCGCGTTCAGCCACTCCAACATTAGCCGCAGACTCACTGGGGCCATAAAGTGCAAGAGGACGACTTTTTCGTCTGCAGGTAAGATTTTTTCAGGTTACGGATTACCTTCAGGAAGTTCGGGGCGGTGAGAATGAAGCCATTGAAAGAGGTAGTCAGACCCCAGTCAGTCAGTAAAGACCCATTGCTTTAATGGCGGTTCGCAAGAAGTTTTTGGGGCCGAAGCCAACCGCCGGTCAGGGAAGTTGGCTTACCAAGTCTTTGTCAGAACCGGGTGAAGATGTTCAAACCCGATCTTGTCGTTCTTGAACCAGATTGGATTCGTAACTCCACTGCGCCCCGAATTTGCAGCGCGTTCGGCAATCGAACGTTCAACTGAGTCACGGCGTTCACCAACCCCGGACTTCCCCCAACATACAAAACTTCCGCCTCAACATTACCAATCCAAAGCCGGACAGAGCTAGCGGGAATCGGGAGCTGGTCTCCAACAATTGCTCCATCCGCTTGCGATTGCGCCAAATTTCCAAACCCGGTTCCGTAAAGGATGAACACTTCATCGGTAGCCACCGGATTAGCCGCAGTAACGAGCGAACCATTTGCATGGGTGGCGGCAACCAATCCCTGCCCCGAGGAATCGAACGTGAACAAGCCAGGTAAGGTGGCCGAGACTCCGATGGAAAACTGTCTTGAAGTTCTTCCAGCATACTCAACGGCTACACTCAACGAAGCTCGCCCCGGAAGACCGTAGGGAACGATAAAGCTGATCTGAGACTCCGAGACGTAAATCAAAGGAGTGGCCTGGCCATCCACCAAAACGCGAACTTGCGATAGAGTGCGAGCCAATTGCCCTTGGTTCACCTGCAAGGTGGAAAGCCTTGATGGCCCAAGATTCCGGCCAAAAATGGTGGCGATCAAGCCGGGAGCAATCAGGCCGCTTTCAAAGCTGGCGGCATTCGTTATGGCGTCGATTGAGGGGTCCGGACTTACAATCGGCGCGGGCGAAGAGCAAGGGGCCAATGGCCATGATCTGTTTCGGGGAATCGGCGTTCCTGCGAAAAAATCAAGCCGGTTGTTACCAGTATCCGAACAGCCTTGCGCACTTCTAAACAATGCGCGGCCATTGTCGATTGCGGGTGCCGGGCTGGTTTCATAGCCATTGGCCGAACCGTAGCCTACCAGGTCCACAATGTTCGATGGGTTTGACCCTTGCAGGTTGTTGGCGTTGTTGACAATCGCAAGCTTCCCATCCGTGGCGCTAAGATTTAGGCCCGCTTGTAGGTCAGCCGTGGGAAGGTTCCCTGTGGATTGAGCGCCGCGAAACAGGGAAATTAGAAATCGCTGCCCGGGTTCCATTCGGCCCGACAAAAATACCCGGTCCCAACTATTACCGGTAGCGGACGCATATTGCAATGTCCAACCATCAATGGCAACCGGGGCATTGCTCCGGTTAAAAATCTCTACAAAATCGTTGGCATACAACGACCCCGCATTCCCTCCGCCTCCGTAGATTTGGCTGATCACGACTTGAGCGGACGCCTCAAAGTGGAGCAAGGAGGTGGCCAACGCTAAAGTACAAAGATGACGGTAAGAAGAATAGGTCAGGGGCATAGGATGTTAAACGGTTTGATCGGTTTCGACGCTGTATTTCGGTATACAGTGAGTTGAATATGCTTATTCCAAGCCGAAGATTCTAGGTTTAGACGGCATTTGGATCTCTCGTTGAAGATCGGCATGGATGGTAATTGGGTGCCCTTGGGACAGGATAATCGATCTTTCCCATCGGTCGTACCCAAATTTCTTT
>JANXXI010000277.1 GCA_025350695.1 Acidobacteriota bacterium | reverse complement strand
CGACGAATACGACCGCATGCAACGCTTCCTCCGTCTCTGGCGCAAGCTGGGATGGACCATTGCAGAAACTGACCTGGCGCTGATTGGAACCGCCAGCTCGGCTGCCAACGCCGGCGGGCTGGGCGATGCCACATCGATCGGTGTGCTTCCTCATCCGGGCGAAACACTGGTGCCGGGCAATCGCAACTCCGTTGGATTCGATGTGTTTCAGCCCGAATGCAACGAGATGGGCGATGGCGTCGAAGGAGGATGCTCCGACACACCCGAGCACAATGACGATAGCAATTGCCCTGACATCGCGAAGGTGCAAGAAAATATCTCGACCGACTTCTTGCATCAGCTCGTCGCTATCCGGAAATTGCTCGACCTCACCGGGTTGCCATTGGACAAGCTGCTGTCATTCTGGGCCGACATCAGCACCGCCGGAGAAAAGTCGCTGTACTCCCGCCTGTTCCTGACGCATAACCTCCTCGGTATCGACAAGGTTTTCAAATCGGACGCGAACGGCAACTATCTGACACAAGAGGCCAAGATATCAGACCATATGCCGGTGCTGATGGCTGCGTTGAAGATGAAGTCGGACGACGTAGCCGCGATCGTCGCGTTCCGCAAACTGTCCGATGGGCTGACTCTGGCCAATGTGACCGTGCTCTATCGTCACAACCTGCTCGCAAAGAGTCTGCATGTGCGGGTGGCGGATTTGCAGAAGGTGTGTGCGCTATTTGGCGATCCGTTTGTGAGCGCACAGGACGCGCTCGCACTTCTGCGCGACTGGGGAAAGATGGAGGATGCGGGCTTCACCTTCCGGCAACTCAACTATCTGATTCGCAATCACGACGATCTCAAGCGCCCTTTGGCCCCAGCGGAGAAGACCATCCTACAAATCAGCAAGACGCTCTATGACGGCCTGAACGCCATCGACCAGGAACATAAGGATATACCGCCAGCCAGGAAAGACGAGGCCACAGCAGACCTGATCCGCGCCAAGGCCGGGCTGTTGTATGAGGCGTCAGTGGTGGAGAAAATTATCGGTTTGTTGGAAGGGACGACGGTTTACACAACCAATGCGCCGGTGGATGCAGCCATCGTGATTCCGGAGACTTTCACTAAACTTAAATACAATATTCAGAAAGATCCGACGAAACCGCCCAGTGCGGCTATTCAGGTGACAGGCATACTGGCCGACACGGAAAAGACGCAGGCCAAAACGTTTTCAAGCAATTCCTACTGGGCACCGGCTCTTGATCGGGTCGGTAAGCAAGCGCAGCAATTCTTCAACGATAACGTGTTTG
Organism: Acidobacteriota bacterium; assembly: GCA_025350695.1. Taxonomy (GTDB): domain Bacteria; phylum Acidobacteriota; class Terriglobia; order Bryobacterales; family Bryobacteraceae; genus JANXSF01. The sequence continues at coordinate 3,317 of JANXXI010000277.1, read as the reverse complement.
GGGTTTTCTCCAACTCCGCCGATGCGATAGTCAACTTGCTGGCAGGCGACATTAACCTGCCGCCCGACCCCAACAACCCTGCCGTAACCAATGCGAACACCGCACTGGGAAAACGCTTCTACTTCCTCAAGTTTTTCCTGCCCTTCCTGCGGCAGCGTTTAGCTCATCGGTTGATTGTCAGCAACCTGTCAGGGGCGGCAGGCTTGCCGATGGATGTCACGGATATTTTATTGTCCGACATATTGTGGGTTGGGGCACCTATGCAACCAGCCATCGACGTGCTGGAGCAAATTCATCAGAAACCCGCAGCGAGTGGCAGCGATTGGAAAGGCTACCTGATTCCGACAGTAGACGGTGCCTACACCTTTGCCGCGACCAGTCTGGTTGACGACAAGCAACCACCAGACATGGTGATTGATGGCCAGTCGATACCGTTTACTGTGCAACAGCTAGACCCGACCAATGTTTGGTTCACTGGCCCCGTGAGCCCGCAAGTACTAAAGAGCGGGCAGCTGTATTGGCTGGAGGTGAAAGGTCAGCTTGCCACAGACTTGCAATGGAAGACCTCGTCCTCGCCCAAGGCGCTTATCCCTGCCTCGGCCTTGTTGCCAGATTATTCGTCAAGCGGCATAAAGGATGTATTTATCGAGTTGTATAAGGCCGCGCTGGTCGTCAACGGCTTTAACCTAACGGTCGACGAAGTGAGCTACTTGAAAGGCCACGCCACAGACTTCGATGGCTTCGACTTCAATGCGGTCACGCTGCAACACTTCCGCCGCTTGCAGGCCTACACAAGCCTGCGCGACAAATTGCCAAAAACCGAAACCAGCTTGTTGGATCTGTTTCAGTGGGCAAACAAGCCGCATGGGACCAGGACGCTGAGCGAGGAAATCGCCGCAGCAACGCAATGGGAGTCGGGTGACATCGCAAAGCTGATCGCGCCGGAACATTTCGATCTCAATCGCCCCGCCGCATTCCGCAACGAAGTCAACCTGCTTAAGCTGCAAAACGCGCTACAAGTAGCCGGGAAGATCGGCACCGATATTGACCGGCTGTTCGCCTGGGCTAACCCCTTGTCCAAATTCTCAATCTGCCACCAAATCGCGGAAGACATCCGCGCCAATTTGCGCGCCCGTTACGACCAGGAGGATTGGGAGCAAGTCGTTAAGCCTTTGAACGACCAACTCCGCGAAGACCAGAAACAGGCGCTGATCAGCTACCTGCTCGTGCAGCAGGACCTGATCGACTGGGGCGTAGTGGATGCCGACAGCCTATTTGAGTTTTTCCTCATCGACGTGCAGATGGATGCCTGTATGGAAACGTCTCGCATCAAGCAGGCGATCTCGACCGTGCAGTTGTTTGTGCAGCGCTGTCTACTGGGTTTGGAAGATCGGGAGCAGGGCGGTGTTCAGATCGGCGTACCTAACGACGCCCTCGACCGCGATCGCTGGGAATGGATGCAGAAATACCGCGTCTGGGAAGCCAACCGCAAGGTCTTCCTCTACCCGGAAAACTGGATCAAGTCCGAATTGCGCGACGACAAAAGCCCGTTCTACAAGGAGCTGGAATCGGAATTTCTGCAAAAGGACATCAACACGCAGACGGTTGAGGACGCGTTGAAGAGCTACCTGTTCAAGGTTGATGAGGTTGCGAATCTGAAGGTCGTTGGACTATTCCGTGAGCAAGAACTTGGCACCGATGGAAAGCAGGTAGATGTGAAGCTCCATGTCTTCGGTCGGACACGGAATGCACCGTATGTTTTCTATTACCGATATTACACGATAACGGAGACGAACTGGTATTCCTGGGAAAAAATGCAGGTCGATGTTCCTAGTTACGATGTTGAGGATGATAAGGGAGAGATTACGGCAAACGGGACGTACTTGATTCCTGTTGTTTGGAATAAACGGCAGTTGGCATTTTTCCCTCTGTTCGTCAAAAAGACCGTCCCAGTAAAACTACGGGCTGAAATTGATCCGAGCAAGAATATACCGGTTAGTCCACCTACGTATAAGTGGGAAATTAGAATGGCGTGGAGTGAGTATCGCAATGGGAAGTGGACCCAGAAGCAAGTCACAGCAGATCCTGTATATGATTCATCTGATGTTCCTGCTCCATTTCCAGATATAGATACGTATGAATTTATACCTAGAATCATCACGGGCGCCAATGCGAAAATTGTAATCGATATTTACCGGACTAGTCCAGCTATCGGTGCATTCCATTTTTCGGGCAGTCAGCTTTCAAGTGGCCCGGCGTTGATCGATCCTAAATCACCGTCCATCGATACTTCCTTTCATTACAGAATAAGGTTAAGCATAGGTGTTGCAAATCCCCCCGAAGAGATTCACTCGTTACAAACGGACGGCACTAACCCACCGGCCGTACTTGCTATCGAGCCGTATTTTTCCGAGCCATCGACAGTCGGAGTAATAAAACCCTTGGAGTCGCGTGCAACAGTTCATAGTAACGGGACCGAGTTGAGCTTTTACCATCCGTTTGCCCACGACCTAATAGGAACCTTGGCGGTGGACGGACTGGACAATCTGTTCGATTACTATGCCAACAAAATATCAGACAAAGTTGATGCCTTCGGCGGCGTTGCCGCACCAGTTGTTTATCATGAGTTAAGTAGGCCCAACTCACTTTATAATTGGGAACCTGCCTTCCATGCACCAATGTACATGGCCTGTCGGGCACTCGAGTCGAAGAACTTTGATTTAGCACTGAGAATGTGTCATTACGTTCTAAACCCCTATGCAAAAGGCAAAGGACCACATGACGACAAGCGCTTTTGGCAGTTCCCACCGTTCAAGGAAATCGATGCAACAAATGCCTTGGAGAAGTTGTTTCTGGAATTGCAACCGAACCAACCGAACACGCAGATCAATGAATGGCGTGACAAACCATTTCAGCCGCATGTAGTAGCCCGCTCGCGTCCATCTGCCTACATGAAGTGGGTGGCGATGAAATATATCGAGATCTTGATTGCCTACGGCGACCATTATTTCCGCCAGAACACCTTGGAAACCATCCCGCTTGCCATTCAATGCTATGTCCTCGCCTCTCATTCTTACGGTCCGCACGGACAGAAAATCCCTAAACGTGGAAAGATTCTGCCTCAGACATATAACTCATTGTTAGACAAGTGGGACGCATTCAGCAACGCAATGGTGGAACTAGAGCTGGCGTTTCCGTTCAGCAACCAAACGCCCTTACCAAGTGGTGAGAGCAACGGGGTCGTGGGGCTGGCCAATATCTTCGGCTTTGCGAGCACGCTCTATTTCTGCATTCCTGACAATCCACAGCTGAGGGCG
>JANXXI010000219.1 GCA_025350695.1 Acidobacteriota bacterium | reverse complement strand
TCTTCGGTACTGGATTTGGTGCAACCAACCCCGCCGTCCCCGCTGGTTCTGTATTCTCCAGCGCGGCTCCGACGACGCGTACAGTCTCCATCCAGATTGCCGGCATCGATTGTCCCGTTGCGTTCGCTGGCCTAACCGGGGCCGGTCTCTACCAAATGAACGTAACCATTCCTGCAGCGGTGCCAAACGGGGATCAGCCAATTGTGGCGTCCATCAACGGGCAACGCACGCAAACCGGCGCATTGATCACAATTCTAAAACCATGACACTCTCCACTCTAACTCGCTCGCTACCTCTGCTCTGGGTCTTCGCCACCCTTCCAAGCTCCTTTGGCTTCTCCACCGGTCCTCCCGCCCTTCGCGCGGGAGTCCCCGGCGACGCCGCCGGAGTAACTTGTACCGCATGTCACAGGTCTTTTGCCTTGAATCCCGACACTCTGGGAAAGGTGACGGTTACGGCCGCCACTTACCAACCCGGCGTCAAGCAAACCATCAAAGTGCGCGTTGAACATCCCGAAGGTAAGCGCTGGGGGTTTGAGATCACGGCCCGCACTGCCACTAACGATCAAATCCAAGCCGGCTCCTTCGCGGCGAATGCTGACATTCGCGTCGTCTGCGGAACCGGGCCCCTTCCTTGCAACGGTGGCCTGGAATTCGCCACCCACACACAACCATCCACCCGGCCAGGCACTGCCAATGGCGTCGAATGGGAAATTGAATGGACCCCGCCGTCCACCGATGTTGGAGATGTGGTCTTCTACGTCGCCGGGAACGCTGCCGACAACAGCAGTTCCAATGTCGGCGATCGCATCTATAATTCCCAGTTGCGCGTCAAAGCTGGCGGAGCATGCTCACTGACCAAGAAGCCAACTCTCCGTAGCCTCAGCAACGCTGCCAGCTTCGGCACAACTTTGGCTCCCAACGCAATGGCCTCCGTATTTGGCCTCGATTTCCAAGTCGCGGGCAACAGCCGCATCGCCGGCAGCGGCGACTTCGTCAACGGAGCTTTCCCCAAGCAACTCGGCTGCGTCGCCGTGGAAATCGCCGGTCAACGCGCTCCCGTAACCTATGTGCAAAATGACCAGATCAACTTCCAGGTTCCCACCATCGCCCAAACCGGCCCCGTACCTGTCAGTATCATTCTCAACCCCGGCCAACCCAACGAACTGAAGTCCGACGCAGGCACCGTCACCATGGCTGCCTACTCTCCCGGTTTCTTCACATTCAATGGCAAGAGTATCGCCGCCACTTCGGCTGATGGAAGAACATTGCTCTCCGCCGCAGGTGTCGTCCCAGGCGGCGTACCCGCCAAACCCGGTGACGTTGTGGTTCTCTACGGCACGGGTTTCGGTTTCTCCGAACCGGTTTACCAGTCAGGGGAAATCGTCGCCGGCCAAGCGAAACTGCGTGATGCTTACACCATAAGCGTCGGTGGAACCCTCTTGACGGCGGCGGACATCCTCTACGCCGGCTTAGCCCCGGGTTCCATCAGTGGCTTGTATCAATTGAATGTCCGTTTGCCACAATCTTTGGCCGACGGTGACATTCCCGTTGTCGTAACCATGGGCGGCGTAGCCTCCCCGGCCACCGCCACCATCCCAGTCAAACGCTAGTTATAACTCAAGGTTACAAGAGGGTGAGCCACTCACCCTCTTCCCTCACCAACGAATCCAACAATTCGAACTCCGCTAACCTAAAACCCATCAATTTGATCGATTGAACTAAGTCGGCTTCGCCCCGGCTACACAATACGTGGATTGGCCACCCCGCACCAAGGCTTTTTTAGTCTTAGTACGTGCGGGTCAATAGTCCGATCGAGAGCCTGAAACATTTGCGGTAATGGTGCGGGGCTAATTGGTTTCGCGCTGGCGGCAATGCACAACCGCAGGAGAAGCTCCCTGAATGCTACAACCGCGCGGGCGAGTCGATGAAAAAGAGAGCCCAAATCCTTGCTCTTCTCGATTGGCATTCTGTCCATTGTCTGCCCTTAACTTGAGACAATTTGACTAGCACCCTGAATCACCATTTCAGTATAAGACTACCTCAGTTTTGGCATTGCTTCTTTCGATAAGTGCTATACCCACCATGGCGGAACAGTGCGACTCCTGTGCCACTTTCAGTGCACCAATCGTTATCACCCAGGGAGGCGCCTACACAGGCAACTGGCAGTGCATCGACCCCACCGTCCCCGCAGTCAAGGTTCATACAGGTCAGCCGGTAAAGATCGTGAACTCGCGAATCAAGGGCCCGGGAGATTTGATCTATGGCGGTAGCGGCAGTGATATAGTTGGGATCGTCCTGACTGTTCAACAAACCTGCTTTGTAGGAACCAACCCCAACGTTGTGGGGAGGAGCAAAGGGTCTGGGATTTGGATTGACCATGTGTCAAGCCTCTTGGTGCAGAACTGTGACTTCGAAAGCACTGGGATCGGCGTAACTCCCCATACCTACGCCGGAGATCACAGGGTCAATAGCACCATCCGCGTCCTCGAAAACCGGTTTCATAACCTTGATGGCCGACGAAGCGACGGTAACGGCGGATATCAGCCCGCCACTGCCGACAACGACGGAGTCTCTGCCGTTATGCTGGTGCGGCGCGATATCACCTTTGCCAGCTACCCTCGTGTGCCTGTTTCAACCACTCAAGTTTGTTTCGTTCCTCTTGGCTCATTGCTATTCGTTCCATCCCTTACCTGACGGCTGTCAACAGGAACTTTCTACTTGGCCCTTTGGCCTTGCGAGCACCCCCCCTTGTGATACAGTGGTTGGAATTGAAATTCAAATGTTCAATTGGTGTGGTTTCGTAGCACGTGTTTATAGTTTGTGTGAGCTTGCTCGAGACTACGTAAGATGCAGAAGTAACTTGACCTGAGGGGGTCCGACCAATGAAATTGATTCGAAGTACTATTGCTCTCCTGTTTTTGGCTTTGTCTCAAATTGGAAATGCTCAAACTGTAACCGGTTCCGTCTCCGGCACCGTGGCTGATGCCGGTGGCTCAGTCATTATCGGGGCTAAGATTCTGCTTCTCAATAATGTTTCCAAGCAGACTCGTGAATATACCGCCGGCAGTGCCGGTGATTTTGAGTTCATCAGTATTATTCCGGGCTCCTATACCTTGAAAATTGCGCACCCAGGCTTCCGGCCTTACGAACAAAGTGTGACGGTCAGCGCGCAGGAACGCGTAGATATGCACACGCTCAAGCTGTCTGTGGGAGACGTCACCACCTCAGTCAGCGTGATGGCTGAAGTGGCGCACGTTGCAACGGACAGTTCCGATCGCGCAACAAACGTCAACACACAACAGATCGCCGACACTCCGATTCGCGGTCGCGACTTCAAAGCAATTGTGAAAACGCTTCCTGGAGTTCAGGACTTGGACCCGCACGATTCGCGCGGATGGGGCACAGCAGTGCCGACCATTAACGGTGGACAGATGGGACAAGTGGTAGTTACCCTCGATGGAATCGTCAGTCAGGATTCGGGGAACTATTCGATGAACAGTACGCTTTCACCAAGCCCGGACGCTATCGGCGAAGTGAAGCTGCTGGTTTCCAACTACACCGCTGAATATGGGGCCCGTAATGGCGGCCAACTCAATGTCACAATCAAGAATGGCACGGCGCAGTTTCACGGCTCTGCTTATTACATCATGCGGCACGAGCAATTCAACGCCAATGAATTTTTCAACAATAAAACCGGCGTCGTCAAGCCGCGCTACCGCTTCCAGAATCCGGGTGGCACTTTTGGCGGTCCAGTGTTGATCCCCGGAGTGCGCTTCAACAAAGACCGCAACCGGCTTTTCTTCTTTTACTCTTACGACAAGCTGAACAACCACGGACAAGCTGGTCCAAACCGCTACACAATGCCGTCAGCACTGGAACGGGCGGGAGATTTCTCACAGTCGATTAACCAGAACGGCACGCCGATCCTCATCCGTGATCCTCTGACTGGCGCTACTTGCTCCACTGCGGGCGCTGCGGGATGTTTTCCGGGCAACAAGATTCCGGCAAGCCGCATCAGTCCGATTGGGTTGGCTATGATAAACCGGTTCCCTCTGCCGAATTTCCCGGATCCGACGGGTGCACGGGCCTACAATTCGCAGTTCCAATTCACTAACACGCAGCCGCGCGAAGACCAGATTCTGCGTGTGGACTACAATGCATCACAGAGAGACACGCTGTTCGTCCGCCTGATTAAGGACAAATTTGAGAACTCAGGTTATGGAGCGATCCTCGGAGCGATCGGCGACGGCTGGGGCCAGTTCCCGCACAGCTATCACAATCCTTCAGCAGGGGCCGCAATGACCTACGTCCACACGTTCCGTCCGAACCTGATCAACGAAATGACTGCGGGAATTAACCGCAACCACCAGGGCAATTCACCAACTGAGGACACCTTGTTTTCGGCCAGCCAGTTGCCGCTGAAGGACGCAACCGGCAACGTCTTGAAGTTGCCAAACCTGTTCGGTGCAAACTACCTCAACCTGCTGCCGCAGATCAGCTTTGGCCTGCCTTCCGGGTTTTCGGCGCAGTCCGCTCCAACCGGAATCCCCAGTTTGCCCGGCTTCGGTTTCGACAGCCGCTGGCCCTTCGACGGTACCGATGAAAGCCAGAACCTGACGGACAATATCACCTATATTAAAGGCCGCCACACAATGAAGGCCGGCATCTACATCGAAAGAGAATCCCGCAATGTGAGTGTCTATTCGGTGTACAACACTGCCGGCACTTACTACTTCGGCTCCGACCTTGGCAATCCAGTGGACACCGGCAATCCGTTCTCCAACACACTTACCGGCAATATGTATGGATATGGCGAGGACAACAAGAAGCAGATCAACCACGCGCGTTACAACCAGGTTGAATGGTTCGTTCAGGACACTTGGAGAGTAAACAGGCGTCTGACCATCGACGCCGGTCTGCGCTTCCAGTTCATAGGTACGCTTCGTTCGCATGGAGCGACCCTAGGCTCGTTCGATACCGCTTCCTACGATAGTAAGACTGCCGGCCAGTTGCTGTTCCCCACCTGCACTGTGACGGTCACTCCTACCGCCAGTTGTCCCACTGCCAACAAGGCTTCTATCAACCCTACCACCGGCAAAATCTATCCATATGCCCAACAGGGAACGTTTGATCCCGCTTCCTACCCCAGCAACGGGCTGCCGTTCTCTGGAATCAAAACAGCGAAGGAAAACCTTTTCGACAACCCGCCGATTCAGGTTTCGCCGCGCATCGGTCTTGCTTTGGACGTGTTTGGAAACGGCAAAACTGCGCTTCGAACTGGCTTCGGCATCTCCCGCGGCCGTTCATTTACGGTGGACACAATCGGTGCAACCGGCGTGGGCGTTGGACCCATCGCAGCTCCTCCGAACTTCGTCGCTCCGCTGATTTTGAACACATCCATCAACAGCCTGGTAGGCTCCCCGGCGGTTTATACTCCGCAAGCAACCACCGGTGGTTCACTGCACTTGAAGCCTCCGGCCACTTATAATTGGAGCTTCGGCATTCAACAGGATCTGGGTAAGGGCTTCGTCATGGATGTCTCTTACATTGGCAATGCCGCGAAAAACCAATTCAATCAGGGCCGCATCGACTTCAACGCTGTTAAGCCCTATACGACATGGTCTCCAACCGCCAACAACGGATCGCCTGGCCCTATTGCCAAGTATCTGGATCCGACCAGCGGCAACGGCGGCACGGCTGGCTTCTACTCAACCAACCTGATCCGCGCTCTCTCCGGTGGTTACAACTGGGGCGCAATTCAGGGTTACACAATGGACGGCACATCGAACTACAATGCACTGCAGGTGTCGATCAATCGCCGTTTCAGCAGCAAATTTCAGTTCGGTGGTAACTACACTTGGTCGAAAACGCTCACCTACAACCGCCAGCAGTTTGTCAGCGATAATCTGCTGAAGAACGTCACCAGCAACAGGCCGCACGCGGTGAACGTAAACTGGGGCTACGATCTCCCCGGAATCACGAAGTACTGGAACAACATTGTCAGCAAAAACGTTTTCAGCGGTTGGCATCTTGCCGGCGTTGGAGTCTTCTACTACGGACAGGCTCTTTCGATCGGCTGCAGCGCCAACGGCGCACCCATCGGCTACTGGACGGGCACGCCAACCGGCGGTGTTCCCTTCCGTTGCCAGCAAACAGGCAGCCTATGGCTAGCTGAGGGCGCATCTCCATCTTCGGTATGGACAGGCGCAAACTCTTCGCTCGCCAATGCGGATCCGAAGCTGTGGTACAACTTCAATCCGGCGGCCTTCGCTCTGCCTCCAGTTAATTCGCTCGGCATCGGAAACGCACAGCCGACCCTCACTTACGGACCCGGTATCATGAACTTCGATGTGGCACTGCAGAAAGACGTCAAGATTTCGAGCGGGGACCATCCGAAGATGCTGAGCTTCAAGTTCGAATTCTTCAATCTGTTCAACCATTTCAATCCCGGCAACCCTAGTACAGGACTTGCTATCAACTGCAACGCGGTCAACGGTGCTTGTACGGCTCCGGCTTTAAAGGACTACACGAGCACAACGTTCGGCACA
>JANXXI010000214.1 GCA_025350695.1 Acidobacteriota bacterium | reverse complement strand
CAATGGTCCATTCCAGCCGGCAGTCCGACGGCGGGGATTTCTGGCGCAAACTCAGCAAAACCGAACGTACAGTTGGGGGGCGGAGGCGGACTCTATACTTTCCTATTGACGGTGACTGATTCATCGGGAAATACCTCAATGGATTCCACAACAATAAATTACCAGGGCAACTAAGAGCAGTTTGAAGTGATGTAAGCAACGGCCTGGAGCGCACTGGCAAGCGCTTCAGGCCGTTCGCAATAGCGGCGCCGGATCGCGCCGGGTTACCATGGAAGGATCATGCTTAGAGTTGGATTCGCAGGCTGGCGCGGGATGGTTGGTTCCGTCCTGATGCAGCGCATGCGGGAAGAATCGGATTTCGCGGGAATTGAACCCGTCTTTTTTACGACGTCGAACGTTGGAGGCGCCGCGCCTGCCGAGGCTGGTCCTAAGGGCGCTCTGCTGGATGCTTATGACTTGAAAGCGCTGGCTACTTGCCAGGCGATCGTGTCTTGCCAAGGCGGCGACTATACACAAAAGGTCTATGCCGATCTGCGTAAGAACGGTTGGACGGGTTACTGGATTGACGCCGCTTCGACGCTGCGGATGATGGATCATTCGGTCATCATCCTGGATCCGATCAATCGCGGCGTGATTGACCGCGCGCTTGATTCTGGCGTGAAGGATTACATTGGCGGCAACTGCACGGTGAGCCTGATGTTGATGGCCATGGGCGGTCTGTTTCGCGAAGGGCTTGTGGAGTGGGTCAGCAGCATGACTTACCAGGCGGCATCGGGTGGAGGTGCGGCGAAGATGCTGGAGCTGATGAAGCAAATGAGCGTGTTGAATGCCGCGGCTGCTAATGGCACAGATGCGCTGACGGTGGATCGCGCGGTGACGGCGGCGCAGAGATCGGATACTTTGCCGACGGGTGAGTTTGGCGCTCCGCTGGCCGGTAGTTTGCTCGCATGGATCGACAAAGAAATGCCTGACGGCCAGACCAAGGAAGAGTGGAAAGGCGAGGCCGAGGCCAACAAGATTTTGGGTTCGGCGAAGGCCATTCCGATTGACGGAATTTGTGTTCGGGTTGGAACCTTGCGGTGCCATAGCCAAGGGTTGGTGGTGAAGATGACGCGCAACGTTCCGATGAACGACGTGGAGAGCATTCTGGCGAGTTCTTCGGATTGGACGAAGATTGTTCCAAACACCAAAGACGCAACGCTACGGGATTTGACACCCACGGCTGTCTCCGGAACACTGACGGTTCCGGTGGGGCGTTTGCATAAGCTGCGCATGGGACCGGAGTATTTGGGAGCGTTCACGGTGGGCGATCAGTTGTTGTGGGGCGCGGCCGAGCCCTTGCGCCGGATGGTGAATATTTTGAAAGAGCGGATGTAAAAACACGTCGGCCTCCCGCCTGGTCCTTTCACAATGTGAAAGGCAACGGCGTATTGTTGTTTATATTTCGTGGGATGGAGGTTGAGACTGGCCGTTGGCACTATACGTAAGCCCTCCGCTGTTGGGGCAGCTGGTTGCGCCGTCAGCGTGCGTGCAGGCGTACTTGTGCCTGGGGCGTGAGTCCTGCATTTTGAAATGTTCGCACCAGCGGGCTGCACTTGCTTCAACTGGAAGGCCGCCAACCAAAACGGCCTGCTTGATTTGCCAAGCTAACGGCGCTGGTTCCGCAACCTGCGCCTCCTATCCAATGATTCCACCTGTATAACCCGCTGAACACGATTGAAAAACAACAACTCGAACTGTTCGAGACCGTCTGCCTTGGAAGACAAACGGTTCTTGGTTGAAGAGTAGTCCGCGCCCGGTTGGTTTGCTGGTGATGGCTCTTCGGTTTCCTGCTTCCAGGATTCGTAAAGCGGGTGAACTTTGCTTAGAAGTTCAGCTTCAATGCAAACTGCCAGTTCCTGGGTTCAGACAGAGTAGCCGTGCTGGCACCGAACGACGAGCTGGTAGGTGTTGTATTCGGGACATCGAATACGGGATGGTTCATCGCGTTATACATCTCCGCCCGGAATTGCAAAGTGGCACGCTCCACTAACTTGTAATTCCGCGGCAATGAAAAGTTCCAGCTTGATTGTCCATCCGCGCGGACTCCCGAAAAGCGCGAAGGAAACACAATCAGATTATTGGCCAGTTGTTGTGCCGCCACCTTGTTGAACCCGGCATTGGTATTGAACCAGCGGTCCACGTTCCGTTCGCTCTTGGGCAAAGGAATATCACTCAGGTTGCCCGTAAACAAGGCATTGCCGAATCCAAGCGGCGCGCCGGCCTGCCGGATTGCCGTACTCTGCACTTGCTATTCTCCTAACACTAAGTTCACTGGCCGCGCCATCTGTGAACCGAAACGGCGGCCCTTGCCAAAAGGCACTTCCAGCAGCCAGCTCATGGTCAATACCTGTGGCCGGTCCATGTCGGAAATCACCCGATACGGCTTGGGGTCGGTGGCGTTCAAATAATCCGTGGCTTGCATGTATTTAGAGTAGGTATATCCAACCTGCACCGAAGATCCATGCGAAAACCGCTTGTCCGCTCTTACCTGCAGGGAGTGATACCAAGAATAGCCATTCGAGCGCTGTACTGAAATCTGACCAAACTGCGGATAGGGTTGCAGCAAACTGCCGCGGGAAATCTGCGAAGAATACACCGAATTCAACCCTGCGAATGGGCTGGGAACCTGTGCCGTCAGGAAGTTGATGGTCGTGGTGTCTCGCACAGGCAGCGTACTCAGGTACTTTGCGGGCGTGTTGTTGATTTGTTGCGTTGTCGCCAGATGGGTACTGCGATTGGCCACATAACTGGTAGGCCAAAACAAAGCCTCCCGGCAAGGCACGCTGAATCCCAGCCGACCAGCGCTGGGAATATGGCTGTTGCAAACCCGTATCGACAAACGAGATGGCCTGCCCCAGGTTCGTGCTCAACCCGCCTTTGGCACCGAGGCCGGGCAGCAATCCATTCGGCAATGGATTTGCAAGCGTCGCTACATAGGTCACACCGTTATCCAACGACGCCTGAATCGGAGTTGATTGCGAAAATCCCGATTGCGTGGGGATGAACGTATCCACGCCAATGCTGCCGAAATAGATTCCATATCCGGCGCGGAAAATCGTGGCAGGAGTTACTCTCCTCCAACTGGCGTGGCGAGCCGTTGCGCGATTACGAGACGGTGGTCCGGCTGATCGCGGGAACGACGACAGCCAAAGGACTAAAAGTGACTTGTCGTCTGGATCACCGTAAGTACCCGGTTGGGCGCAAGATCACAGACGAAGAATTTGGCGATGTCAATCTGAAGCCCGACAAATTTCATGGCGAATGGAACTACACCATCAATCCAAGCAACTAATACAAGTTGTAAATGTTATTTATTTACAACGCCTAAGCATACGCGATGTCCTTGTCCACGTCTCCCGTCAATGCTGAGTTTAACAGTCGTAAACGTGTTGCCCGAATAGTCGTAGGAATACGTTTCGGTGAGGATTGATAAAAGCCCCAACAACATGACCTGGATCGGAAGAATCCCCTGATTAACCCATAGCGGGCTAGTCGAAACCGTATTCGGATTTCGAGCGATTGGCAGGATAAGGTGGGGTACAAAGTGACTTTGCCCCCAAGCTGTCCACCACTTCAGGTACACTAGTCAATTGGCAATGCGATTCAATTGGGCGCTGGTCTGCGCTCTCCTCACTTCATCCACGGTTTTTGCCTCAGGCGAGCTTTCCGGACGGCGCGCACCGGGATTTTCCCTTCCGGACATGCAGGTCAAATACCAAGATCTTGCCGATTATCGAGGCAAAGTGGTGCTGATCGAATTCATGCAAAGCACCTGTCCGGATTGCATTGCATTGGCCAAGACGCTTGAGAAGACAAAGGCCAAATATGGGAACAAAATTGCCGTCCTCTCTGTCGTCAACCCTCCTGATAATCAAGCCACCGTCTCCCGCTTCCTCCAAGAACACAAAGTAACTTACCCGATTCTGTTTGACTGCGGCCAGGTCACGGCTTCCTATTTTAAGCTCACACCCCAAAATTCATCCACGCATGTTCCTCACCTATTCGTGATCGACGGGCAAGGGATGATTCGCAACGATTATGCAAGGACCCCTGACGCCGAGGATATTTTCGACGGAACTGGGCTGTACGCGGTGATTGATCCTCTGTTGAATCCAACCGCGGCAAAAACGAAAAAGAAATGAATTGATTCCGAGGAAGCGCGATGTCGAACGAAACGATAACAATTACCGACAACCGGACCGGCAAAACTTTCGAGCTGCCGATTGAAAACGAAACGATCAAGGCCATCGGCCTGCGGCAGATCAAGGTCAAGGACGACGACTTTGGCTTGATGACCTACGATCCGGCTTATATGAACACGGCGGCCTGCAAGAGCTCGATTACGTTCATTGACGGCGACATCGGCATTTTGAACTATCGCGGCATCCCGATAGCGCAGTTGGCCGAGCACGGCGCCTATCTTGAAACAGCTTACCTGCTGCTGTACGGTGAACTGCCCAACCCCACGCAATTAAAGGCTTGGACTGACGCTATTCACCTAAACATGGCTGTGCCTGAGGCGGCAATTAACGTGATCAAGGCCTTCGGGCCGAATGCTCATTTGATGGGCGTCTTTCAGGCGGTAATCGCGGCCCTTTCCACTTGCTATCCGGATTCGAAGAAAGTGCACGACCAGGCTAATCGGGAACATCAGATTCACAGGCTGATCGGGCAGGTTGCGACGGTGGGCGCGTACATTTACCGCAATCAGAAAGGGCTGCCGTTTATCGCCCCGAATCCTGAACTGAGTTTCGCCGGTAGTTTCTTGAATATGATGTTCGGCAAGGCTCCGCATCCGGCGCTTGAACATGCAATGGAAATTCTGTTCATCCTGCACGCCGATCATGAGCAGAATTGTTCCACATCCACCATGCGTTTAGTTTCGAGTGCGGATACCGATCCCTACGCATCCCTCTCGGCTGCCGCGGCTGCACTTTATGGTCCGCTGCATGGCGGCGCGAATGAAGCGGTATTGAAGATGTTGGCGAACATTGGCAGCGTGGGAAACATTCCCGCGTTTATTGAAAGCGTGAAGAAGGGTGAAGGCCGGTTGATGGGCTTCGGCCATCGGGTGTATAAGAATTACGATCCCCGGGCGCGTATCATCAAAAAAACCGCGTACGAAGTGTTCGAAGTGACGGGCAAGAATCCGCTGCTGGATGTTGCCATTGAGCTTGAACAAATCGCCTTGCACGATGAGTATTTCGTGAAACGCAAGCTTTACCCGAACGTGGATTTCTACTCCGGTTTGATTTATCAAGCGATGGGCTTCCCAGAAGAGTTCTTCACCGTTTTGTTTGCCATTGGCCGCACCTCCGGGTGGTTAGCGCAATGGAATGAAATGATGAATGACAAGGATCAGAAGATTGGCCGGCCCAGGCAGATCTTTCTTGGCCACGGGGAGCGGGATTACGTGGATATGAAGCAACGCGTCTGAAGGATTCTGAAACGTAGTTTCACACTTACTGGCCAAGTCCAGACTGATTGACACTGCTTGTTCCAGACTGTTAGAGTGGGTTTTTCATGCTTCCATCATCCACTCTGAAAACCACTCCCTTGAATGCTGTTCACCGGCAAATGGGAGCCAAAATGGTGGATTTTGGCGGGTGGGATATGCCTGTGCAATATTCGGGCATTCTCGACGAACATCGGACCGTCCGGGAACGCGTGGGCCTGTTCGATGTCAGCCACATGGGCGAGATCGAAATTCGTGGGCCAGAAGCGCTGCACTTAGTAAATTACGTTGCGACGAACAATGCCGCTAAGTTGAAAATCGGGCAGGCCCATTACTCTGGGCTGCTTTATCCGCACGGCGGATTTGTGGACGATATTTTGGTGCACAAAGTGGCCGACGATCACTATTTCCTATGCGTGAATGCTTCTAACCAAGACAAAGACTATGCGCACATCGTTCAATCGAATCGCTTCAACGCCACGGTGGAAAATGCCGGCCCGAACTATGCGCAGATCGCTGTGCAAGGCCCTCGTGGTCTTGAAACGTTGCAAAAACTGACTGCCACCGTGTTGGCGCCTATCAAGTATTACCATTTCACTGACGGCGCCGTGAGTGGCGCGTCGGCGCGGATCGCACGCACTGGATATACGGGCGAAGACGGATTTGAGATCTACGTTGCTCCGGACGAAGCGCCACGGCTTTGGAACGATTTGATGGAAGCCGGCAAGGAATTCGGCATTCAGCCTGCTGGCCTGGGCGCGCGCAACACGCTGCGATTGGAATCTGGCATTGCGCTTTACGGTCACGAAATCGACGCCACGATTTCCCCGCTCGAAGCCGGACTCGATTGGATTACCAAGTTCGACAAGGGCGATTTTCAGGGCCGGGAGGCGCTGGAAAAGCAAAAAGCCGCGGGTATCACGCGAAAACTATGTGGGTTCGAAATGCAGGGGCGGGGCATTGGGCGCGATGGTTACGAAATCCAAATTGACGGCAGTGTTGCCGGCTGGGTGACTAGCGGTGGACCGTCGCCAACCCTCAACAAGAACGTTGGCCTCTGTTATCTGCCGATGGACAAATCCGCGCTTGGCCAAAAAATACACGTGATGGTGCGCAACCAGCCGGTGGACGCCGTCGTGACCTCATTTCCTTCTTATAAGCGAGCAAAATAGCATACATGTATCCCGAAAATTTCAGATATACCAAAGAGCATGAGTGGGTGAAGGTGGAAGGCGCAATGGCGACGATAGGAATTACGCATCATGCTCAAAGCGAGTTGGGCGATATTGTCTATGTTGACCTGCCCAAGGTCGGGACAACCGTGGAGCAGGGTAAAACGTTCGGCTCGGTGGAATCGGTGAAGGCCGTGAGCGATATCTACGCTCCGGTTTCCGGAGAGGTTACGGCGATTAATGAGGCGCTGAACACGACGCCCGAAAAACTGAACGCCGATCCGCATGGCGATGCGTGGCTGATCAAGATCAAGCTATCCAATGCCAGCCAAGTTGATTCGCTAATGTCTACCGCGGATTATCAAGCATATTTGGGCTCCTAAACCCAACTTGCCGCATCAAAGTTTATAGACACTGGCCGGCGGCCGGGGCTTTCCGGTCTCCTGATATTTCAATTCTGGAGTCGTCACCTTGCGTTATCTTCCAAAGTCAGACAGCGAACGGAACGAGATGCTCGCCGCCTGCGGGCTAAAGTCGCTGGACGACTTGTACAGCTATCTTCCGTCGAAAGTTCTCATCAAGAAACCGCTGAATATTCCCGCGGGCATCAGCGAATACGAGATTGTTGATTACTTCAAGAAACAAGCGAACTTGATGGCGAATGGCTATGCATCATTCCTTGGCGCTGGGGTCTACAATCATTACCGCCCAGTACTGTGCGATGTTGTGGTTTCGCGTGGTGAATTTCTTACCTCTTATACGCCGTATCAGGCGGAGATTTCGCAGGGCACCCTTACAACCATTTTTGAATTTCAAACGATGGTGTGCCAGCTAACCGGCATGGAAGTGGCGAATGCTTCCATGTACGACGGCTCAACGGCGGTGCCTGAAGCGGCGATGATGGCCATCCGCATCACGGGTCGCGAGCATGTGATTGTGGCGAAGTCAGTGCATCCGGAATACCGGCAAGTGCTGCACACCTACACGCTGAACCAGGGCATTCCTGTTACTGAGTGCGGCTATGATTCGGAAACCGGGCAGTTGGATTTGGCCGGTATTGAAGCGAATCTAACGGACCATACGGCTGCTGTGATTGTGCAGTCGCCCAACTTTTTTGGGTGCTTGGAGAACGTAAGGGCGCTTGCTGATTTGGTGCATTCCAAAGGCGCTTTGCTGGTGGTCGTTTTCACCGAAGCGGCTTCGCTGGGTGTTGTGCAGCCTCCGGTGGATGCCGATATCGTGGTGGGTGAATTGCAGTCGTTCGCGATTTCACCAAGCTACGGGGGGCCCTTCGCCGGCATCATTGCAACCAAGGAAAAATTTATCCGGCAGATTCCGGGGCGGCTGGTGGGCCAAACGGTGGACGCTAATGGCAATCGAGCTTTTTGCTTAACACTGGCGACGCGTGAGCAACACATCCGCAGAGAAAAGGCGACGTCAAACATTTGCACCAATCAAGCGTTGATTGCGCTGATGGGCACCGTCTTCATGAGCGTTTACGGCAAGGCTGGCTTGCGTGAATTGGCGGAACAGAATTTGGCGAAAGCGCACTACTTGGCTGGCGGGTTGCCGGCACGCTTCAAAGCGCCGTTCTTCAATGAATTCGTGGTCCGCGTAGGCGACCCAGAGGCGCTCAATAAGAAACTGCTGAAGAAGAAAGTGATTGGCGGCTTGGCGCTGGGCCGCTTCTATCCGGAACTGGCCGATTGCACGCTGCTGTGCGCCACGGAAATGTCGAAGCGCGAATCGATGGATATCGTCCGCCAGGCGGTGCAAGCATGATTAAGAAAGTTAGAAGACACATCGTTCAGGACGAGCCGCTGCTGTTTGAGATTTCCTCGCCCGGTAAGAAGGCTTACCAACTGCCTGAGCTGGATGTGCCGGCCGTTGATGCGGTGGAGGCGCTGGGCGCGGCCAACGTGCGAAGTGAAATCGAGGGTTTCCCGGAAGTCAGCGAAGTGGAAAATATCCGGCACTATACGCGGCTGTCCACCTGGAACTTTGCGATCGACCTGGGGCTTTACCCGCTCGGTTCCTGCACGATGAAGTACAACCCGCGCATCAACGAATTGGTGGCGCGTACCGAGGGTTTGGCTTGGGGGCATCCCTATCAGCCTGAGGAATTGTCACAAGGCGCATTTCAGATTCTAGCCACTCTTGAAAAGTATCTGTGCGAATGCACGGGCATGGATGCGATCACGCTGCAACCGGCCGCGGGTGCGCATGGCGAAATGACCGGCCTGTTGCTGGTTCGCAAATATCTTGAGAGCCTTGGAAACCCGCGCAAAAAAGTGTTGGTTCCCGATTCGGCGCACGGCACCAACCCCGCCACAGCGGCGATGGTTGGCTATGAAGTGGTTAGTGTGAAGTCGAATGATCACGGCATGATCGACCTGGCTGCGCTTGAAGCCGCCACGGATGAAGACGTGGCTGCGTTGATGGTCACCAACCCCAACACGATTGGTGTCTTTGAGCGGGACATTGTGAAAGCCGCGGCGATTCTCCATGCCAAGGGTGCGCAGATGTACATGGACGGCGCGAACATGAATGCGCTGGTGGGCATCTGTCGGCCGGGCGATTTCGGCATCGACGTGATGCACATGAATCTGCACAAGACTTTCTCCACACCTCACGGTGGCGGCGGTCCTGGCGCAGGTCCTGTGGCGATCAAAAAACATTTGGAGCCGTTCCTTCCCGTGCCGCGCTTGAAGCGAATTGGCCGCAAGTATAGCCACGATTATGACCGGCCGCAGTCCATCGGCAAGGTCCGTGCATTCTACGGCAACTTCGGAGTGCTGGTGCGTGCGCTTGCCTATATCCTGGCGCATGGCGGGCCGGGCCTGCGCAATGCCACCATCGACGCGTTGCTGAACGCGCAGTTTATTCGTAAGGGTCTGGAGCCTTACTTCGACCTTCCTGTGACTGAACCCACCATGCACGAAGTGGTGTTTAGCCATGACAGGCAGGAAGCGAAAGGCGTCAAAACCGGCGATATGGCCAAGCGCCTTATTGATTACGGGTTCCACGCATATACAACTAGCTTCCCTCTGATCGTCCATGGCGCTATGATGATAGAGCCGACGGAAACTGAGCCGAAGCGTGAGCTTGAGTTGTTCATTGACGCAATGATTTCCATTGCGAAGGAAGTGGATGAAGATCCGCAACTGGTGATCAAGGCTCCGCATCTGACGCGCACACCCCGTGTGGATGAAACCTTAGCGGCACGCAGGCCGATTGTTCGATGGAAACCTTAAACTAAATTGCGCGAATTCTTAATCACCCGTTCTGACGGAAACACCATTGACTTGCACAAGAGCAAGTTCTTAGATGTACTGAAGCCCATGTCTTTTCCTTCGAGGAAAGTGGCGGGGAAGGGCGAACATCGCATTGAAGTGAATGGTTGCGAGATCTCGTTCACTTACGAAGATCCGGGGATACTGATCCGCTTCGAGGGTGCTGGGCTTCCCGACGAAGAGGAAGAACAGATTGCCGACGAGATTGCGACGAGCATTACAAAGACGACGGGGAAGAAAGTGGAGACGACGGAGTTTTAAAGTTCTTCATTGCTGAATCCTTGTTAACAGTTTGGCAACCGCCGGTGGGGGCATTTTTAGCGGCCTTTTGGCGAGGCCGGCCGCCGCTGCCGAAGGAGATGGCAATAGTGATGGATATGGTCCATTGAAGCCGCCGGAGAATTTCTGGCGCTACCACCGGGTTTCCAATATTCCGTTGTGAGCCGGCGCCGCCCACGAAGACCGCCACAGAGCCAACAGGCCGTTCCGATTGAGCCGGGGAATTCGCCTACCCCGAACTGCGGTTGGAGCAAATCATCCCCGACGATCTGTTCGCCTGTCAATACAGGGACCATTTCCATGCCGGTCGCCTTCATCGTCCGCTTGACGCCCAAGTCGAGCAACTCAACCCATTCCAAAAACCATTGAGACCCATAAACAATTCAAACTAATACACTTTCTGCCCACCAAACCCCACCCCCACCCCGGAGCTATCCTACCAGCCCCCTAAAAAATTTTTCTTGCCCTGCGGCTCCGCCTTGGTCAAGGAAAAAGAAAAAAGAATCAAGCAAATCAGTCCCTAAGACACCGGAACCCAATGACGCTGTACCAGTTGCCAGGACCGAGCCCGAAACGGGCAGCGGCGCGCAGGAAGGTCGCATCATTGAAGCAGGACCCGCCCCGCACAAGGTTACCATTTCCCTCTTGATACTTTGAACTCATCCATTCCCAAACGTTGCCCGCCATGTCTGCCGCCCCCTCGGGGGTGTTGCCATCCGGGAACATGCCCACCGGCGTTACACGGCCTACCTTGCTATCAAAGTTGGCCAAATACTCATTTGGTTCCTTCCCTTGTTTTGGGTCCCAAGGGTACAACCGGCTGTTCTCGCCGCGCGCCGCAAACTCCCACTGAACTTCGCCAGGTAACCGCAAGCCCGACACTCCGTAGTTCTTGCCCGCCCAAACACAATACTTTTCCGCGCTGTAATAACTCACACCATAAACAGGGCAACTCAAATGTAGCAGTTGTTCCGCCCACTGGTACGGTTCTTCTTTGTCTTCAGCCTTAATATCCTCATCCTCGAAATACTTCTTGAATTCCCAAACGGTGACGGGATAGCGGCCAATCTTGAAGCCTGGAACCTTCCTCTTCTCAGGCTTGATAGCTTGAAAAGTATCGTCGTGCGCGCCGATAAAGAACTCACCCGCCGGAATGGTGATCCAGTATTGTTTCTCCTCATCTTGGTTTGGGGTGAACAAACGCAGCGCGGGGTTAGCCTGATCCAGGGCCTCGGCCGCTTCCACGCGAGTCTTCAGTTGCAGCTTCTCTTTCCTTGCCCTACCCGGTTCGAAGATTTTGTTTACCTTATCTCGAAGCTCCCCAAACGTCTTTTCGGCCTTTTCCGGGAGTGAATATTTTTCACCGCCGCGCACCCGCAAATCCGCAAGCATGTTCTCCATCACGGCCAAGGCATGCGCTTGCCGCGGCAGAGCCTCTTCGCCATTCGATTTCTCCAGCAATGTGTTGAAAACCTGCTTCAACTTATCCCTTTGGGCTTGTCTGTTTAGATATCCGGCGAACAATGGCAGCAGGGATTCCCCTGTCTCTTCATGCAGAAAGCGCAAAGCGATTTGGTCATATTTAGGAAGCCGCTCAATGCAAACCGCAGCCAGGTAATCCTGAAAGTTTCGATGCAAAAATTCAAGCTTCTCGTTCTTTAAGGTAACTATGCCATTGTCACTTTGAGCCGTTTCTAGAAAGGCCCTCATACTGATTAGGGTTTCGCCTGTTTTATCATGAATAATCCATGCAGCTTCTGTCAGGTCAATGGAAAATCGCCCTCCCTCCCGCTTCTGGTCCAACATGTGGTAAGCCAACCAACCCAATCTTACTTGGATATCCCATTGGCCACCCTGGCCCTTATGCTTCATTTCCGCCTGGGACGCCAATCGCCCGATGATCTTTTCGTACAGCACTACCCGCTCTTCCGGTAAGTTGTGGTTGTCCTCATGATGCAACGTTGCCAAAAGGGTAAGCATTAGCGGGTTGCCGGAATGTTCCTTCACGCCTTGCTTCATCACATCCGGCAAAAGCCTATCGTAGTAGGCTTTCGCAGTCGCCTCACCCTCCTTCTTCTTCAGCCAAACGCACCACTTCCACAGGTAAGAAGCAACGTCTTCCTTACTCAACCGGTTGATTCTTACCTGTTTGAATCCGGCTTTACCAACCAAAGTTGTTTCCGCGTATTCCGAAGTGCTAGGCCGAGTGGTTACCACCATGCGGCACGGGTAAGCGTTAGCAGCTTTATACATCATCTCTACTAACTCCGCCCTTCTTGGCTGGCTCTCGCCTTCGTCAAGACCATCGAGCAAAAGGTAGGTATCCGGATGACTTAGCTTCTTCAGGAAATAGTCTTCATTCAGCTCTGTAACATTCAGAAGTTGGACTTCCTTATACAGGAAGTGCGATAACCAGCTGATCTTCTTAGCTTCCTGAAATTTGTTCATGTGATCGTTAAAGTCACGCACCCGGATTAGAATTGGAAATCCCCTTTCTTTGAAGGGTTCCGGCGCAGCATCTTTTTGGCAAAGCATCCAGGTAAACCATTTCATGAAGGTGGTCTTGCCGCCCCCCGCCTCTCCTTCAATCACCCGCCTGCGTTCCGCAAGACACTCTTGTAAAGGCGCCCTAACATCTCTTTGTTGTAGCTCTTTGCCTTCTGGCTCGCTCAAGAGTCTGTTGTAAGTCAAGCTCTGGTAAATGGTTGCAATCGGTGGCAGGTCGCTATCCAACTCACCAGTCTTCGGGTTTTTCATTTCCTCAATGCAACTGGTTTTCCCCGTGAGGTACTTCAGGTATTCGGCGTCGCAATTCTTGCTTCTGTCCGCTTCCGTTGTATGCCCTTCCCACAGCGAAGTCGTCTGGTCTTCCCGCGCATGCCAATCCTTGTGAACCGGGTCATAAAGGAAGGGCCGGCGAAACACTCTACGTGTGTCCAAGTCGATC
>JANXXI010000102.1 GCA_025350695.1 Acidobacteriota bacterium | reverse complement strand
CCGACAGAGCGAGTCGCTTTGAGCACATCGACTGCCTGTTCACCGATATGGTGGACTGGGACCTAATCCGCACCCATCTACCGGATATGCTGCGCGTGGCGGTGTCGATCAAAGTCGGGCGGATTACGGCTTCAACGATCCTGCGCCCGGCTTGGGACATACAGCCGGAAGAACAAGCTGTACCTCGCCTTCCGGGAACTCGGGCGTGTGATTCGGACTGGATTCCTTTTGCGATATCTGGCGGACCAGGAACTGCGCTCGACGATCCAAGCGGCAACGAACAAGAGCGAGCAGTTGAATCACTTCCTGAAGTGGGTGTTCTTTGGCGGTGAGGGGGTCATTACGGAGAACAGCCGGGATGAGCAGCGGAAGGTCATCAAGTACAACCATCTGGTCGCCAACTGCTTGATCTTCCACAATGTTTGCTCACTCACCCGAGTGATCGGTCGGTTGCAAGACGAGGGTGAGGACGTTCCAGAAGCGGCTTTGGCTTGCGTCAGCCCGTATCTGACCGAGCACATCAATAGGTTCGGGGACTACGTCCTGAACATGAGCCGGAAGCCGCCGCAACCGGCCTACGACTTCAGCCTCGGAGCGCGTTCAGCGGCGGCCGGATAGAAATGGCCCATTTTCCGGCGAATCGTTGCCATACCTCAACCTCTAGCGTCAACCACGTCAATAGGACTTTTCTACTTTGCTCAATTAGGACATTATCATTTCGCCGCGACACCCCAACATGAAAGACTTGATCAAACGTATATACATTTGTATATGAAGACGAGTAAGCGGGTGAAAGAACCCGTACTCTTGCTCACCGCGATCCTGGCGGATGCGACCAATCTGGGCTTGGGCAAAATGGCCGAATCTTGCCCGGGCACAAGTGCCTCGAAGCTGTCTCGGCTGGTGGCGTGGCACATCCGCAATGAAACCTACTCCAAGGCCTTGGCCAGCATCGTCAATCATCATCCCCGGTTGCCATTCGCCGCGCATTGGGGCGAGGGCACAACCTCTTCCTCCGACGGCCAGCGGTTCCGCGCTGGCGGGCCGAAGCGAAGCGTCGGGCCAGGTCAACGCGAAGTATGGCAACGACCCAGGCGTGACTTTCTACACGCACGTTTCCGATCAGTACGCGCCCTTTCACACCAAGGTCATTGCCGACACGGTCCGCGATGCTACGCATGTCCTGGACGGGTTGCTCTATCATGAGTCCGATCTGCGGATCGCCGAGCACTACACCGACACTGCTGGCTTCACGGATCATCTTTCGCTTCGCGCCGCGCATCCGCGATCTGGCCGACAAGCGTCTCTACGTACCAGGCAAGGCGTCGCAATGGGCATCTCTCAGTGCATTGATCGGCGGCTCCATCCGCGGCAAACTTATCGAGCAGCAGTTCGCCGAGGTCCTGCGTTTAGGCGCTTCGATCCAGCAGGGCACCGTCACCGCCTCACTGCTTCTGCGAAAACTGGGCGTTTTTTCGCTAGAATGAAAATGTCATGGTCACCATCGAGCCGATTCGTGTTGAAGTCGAGCGTGAAGAGGACGGTCGGATTCTTGCCTCCGTGCCCGATCTCCCTGGCGTCATGGCGTACGGGGTCACAGAGATAGAGGCGGTTCGCAAGGTAAAAGCCATTGCGCTCCAAGTGCTCGCGGATATGATTGAGAGCGGAGACGATGTGCCCGAACCCCTGCGGGTGCTATTCGCCGCATGAGCGTGTGGCGGGCCACGAAGGCCAAGCGGGTCTACGCAGCTTTGCAGCGAATCGGCTGGAGCCTTAAGAAGCAGGTCGGCTCTCATCGAAAGCTTCTGCGCGACGGCTGGCCGAACTACACGTTCTGTTTCCACGATGGCGAAGAAGTGGGTCCGGCTGCGCTCTCCAAGATCGGCAAAGAAACCGGTCTTCGCCCCGAAGATATCTAAAGGCGGCAGCCTCACAGGCGACCGTTGAATTGAAGGAATCCCAAGCAAAGGCGCCCTCGGGCCGGGACCGGGGAGGGTGCGGCGGCGCGCCGCGGTTCCCTGCGGCGTTTTACTTCCTTGGCCCAATGGCAAGCGACTGCGGAAGTGGCTGCTGCTCCAGTTATTGTCCGACTAAAACGCTGTGAATGAAGGGATCGATTTCCTTGTCCCGGACGTCAACCGGAATCTGGTTCCCAAACTCTGGACTGGGGAAAGGAGCCTGTGGTCTCCCCCTTGCATTCGCGACACAAACAAAAAGCGTGACACGTTGCGCGGCATCGGCTACGGTGAAATAGTTACGATGAAAAGAAAGGAAAACCCAAATGCCAGCAGCACTTGATTGGTCACAATGCCCCGCCGTCGAAAGCGTACCCGGTAGATGCAGCGGCGCGTGGGTTTTGCGTGATACGCGCATGCCGATTTCCATCATTTTTGAAAGTCTCGAATATGGTTCAACCATCGAAGACATCGTTGAAGATTACAGCGTGACGCCTCAGCAAATTCAGGACGTGCTGGAATTTGCGGCCCGCAGCGCCGCAGCGCCAGTTCCGGTCAGCGTTTAATGCGCATCATTGTTGACCACAGCACACCCAAGCGCCTTATTCCTCACATCCAAGGCCATTCGGTTTCAACGGCAATAGAATGCGGTTGGGACCGGTTGGAAAACGGGGACTTGCTGGAGGCAGCGGAAAGCGCGGGTTTCGACTTGCTTCTTA
>JANXXI010000081.1 GCA_025350695.1 Acidobacteriota bacterium | reverse complement strand
CTCCAACTACTTCCGCGGGAATGGGGAGACCAGCCGCCGTGGAGGCCGTCTGATATACCGTGTACGGAGCACCGGAAAGACCGTAGTTAAGGTTCTTGTCATTTTGATATTTGTAACCGTAACGCGCACTAACTAGGAAAGTACTGGAAATCGCATAATTCGCCGAAGCAGTGTAAGCGCTGGACGGTTGCCAACCGCCCTGTACAGTTAAGTCATTCGAAGGTGCGGCGATTCGGGAATCGTTATTTAAGAGAACACCTTTTTGCCGCTGTGGAGTCCAGAAATAGGAGGTGTTGACCTGAAGCTTCGACGAGGGGTTTACATCCAACCTGCTCAAGAAAAAGTGATTAGTATCCTCACGGTTGGATATTTTTGTTCCAACGGACCCACCGTATCTCACGGTTCGTTCCGTTCGAGAAAAGGACGGCATGTAGCCCACAGTGAAGAAAACTTTGTCTTTCACAAGCTTGCCGCCCAAAAGACCGCCCGGCCAAAAAGTGCGAAATACATCCTTAGGCGGACTGAAGTAATCGGCAAGGTTAGCATTCAGTGGCGAGCGCTTGTAATAGGCACGCGGGCGAGGAACCATTTGGTCGTTCTGAAACTGCATCATGATCT
Source organism: Acidobacteriota bacterium (assembly GCA_025350695.1). Classification (GTDB taxonomy): domain Bacteria; phylum Acidobacteriota; class Terriglobia; order Bryobacterales; family Bryobacteraceae; genus JANXSF01. Next base: position 4,493 of record JANXXI010000081.1, on the reverse strand, counting down.
GACCATGAAAGTCATTACTGCCAGAGCGCGTTACGACGTTGACAACACCACCAAGGGCTCCGCCAAACTGCGCCTCAAATCCGCTGCTCTTGACTTCGATCTCTTGAATGAATTCTGGTGGAATCGCGTTCTGCAGACGTAACGAGCCTCTGCGAATATCCGAAACATCAATACCATCGATGATGAAGGAGTTTTCTGAACCGCTTGCTCCGTCAACTTGATAACCACCAACACCGGCGTTACCGTTTTTGGTCTCAAGCCTGACCCCAGGCGCGATTTGCAGGAGCGTATTGAATGATCGCCCCGCAGGCAACTTGTCGAGTTCAGCCCTGGTAATATTAGTGGCCACGCGCGCGGAAGTTACGTCAAGCGATTGGGTGGCTTCGGAAACTTCGACAGTCTGCGCAATGGCGCCGACTGTGAGTCTGACATTCAAATCTGTCAAAGAACCGACCCGAACAAACACGTTTGCCTGCTTAAGAGTTTGAAAACCTTCCTTAGTTGCGGTTACCGAATACGTTCCTGGAGGAACAGCTTCAAATACATAACGACCGGAAGCATCCGACATCGTGGTTACAGGAGTCGGCAGAATATCGCTAACGGCGCTCAACTTCACGCCGGGAATTACGCCGCCGGAGGCATCCGTAACCGTTCCGAGAATTTTGCCCTTGTTTTCCTGCCCAAACGCCAATCCGAAGATCATCGCCGTAAGGGCGGACAGTGTGAGAATGGACTTCGCCCCGCCTGCGCGGAGATTTAAATGTTTCATATGACCTTTCCCTCTACCCAAGTTCCAGGTAGTTCCAAAAATTTCCTTCTCCGCTGTTAACGGCAGAAAGGATCTCAACCAAAATCGCGACGAATGCGATTCCTCGCAAATGCTAGCCGTGAGACCAACCAGGGTCTCTGCTAAATTACCATCAGCGTATCACAGATAATGTCAAAGGAGACAGACAGTTACAGAGCCACCACTTACCTAAGGGTACGGTTTTATGGCGGATTCCGGTTTCGGTATGGTTTCCAATGAATGAAATACGGGTTTCAGCGGGAGTTTCAACGCAGTAGGCGGGTAATTCGCATGGGTATATGATTTCTGGGAGCTGTTTTGAGGCGGGCGGTCAAAATATTAAAATTCCATAATGTTTGTGAAGATAAGGCGGGCAACCGCGCGCCCCAGATAAACACCCGAGGCGCCGCGATGAGAGAGAATCAAGAATTGATTTGCCCGAACTTTAGTTGACGAGCACAGGTTGCGTCGCCGAGGTGCGGAATTCATATTGTTGGATTTCCATCGCCGCCCGGCCATCTTCAAAGCGAATGATGCGGCCGCGGGCTACTAACTTCAAAGGTGTTTTATTATTTAATTGAGCTGGCCAGTTGATCGCTACTTCCAGGCGCTTGCCAGGCAACAAAAGATGTTCGGAGGTAAACAAGATGCCATTCGACGACATGTTGACCGTCTTGCCGGCGCCCATTTCATCTAGGTTCTTCTTATTTAGGACCTTGTAGCGTACTTCACGCTCAATTGGGAAACGATCGGCTCCGCGCCGGTCTGAATTGGTTTTGTCCATGCTATTCATCATTTGAAATTGTTCTCCTCGGGTCGCTTTCGGTTGTTTGCACTTGCTCTTGCTTAGTTAGAATGAAGCCTGGGCCACATTGTCTCAATAGGAGTCATGGTTCAATTCCGGTTTCGCGCAGTTCCAATTTCTATTAGTACTTGCGAGGGCGCTTCTCCAGGCCTTCGGTTCAGTTTTTTCTAAGGAGCATTATGCAAACTCTAAGGTTCTTAACCTACTTAGCTGTCATCGGGGGCTGTTTGGCCGCCGATTCCAAGAAGGTTGTACAGCCCCCAGGCACTGCCCAGGGCCGTCCTTTCTCAGCCGCTCTTGAAATTGGGGATACGTTATATGTTTCTGGTATGACGGGATCCGGAAAGGACGGAAAGATTTCTGATAAGTTCGAGGAAGAAGTCCAACAAACTCTTGATAATATCTCCGCAACCATGAAAGCGGGGGGTTGGAGTCTGGCCGATGCGGTGGCGGTCCAAGTTTACCTGACCGACATGGATCTGTTCAGCCGCATGAACGCCGTCTACATCACCAATTTCAAAGAGCCCCGGCCAACGCGCACCACGGTTGGAATAGCGAAGCTGGTTGGAACGGCAAAGATCGAAATTACCGTGACAGCTCGCCGGACGAAGTAGGGACCTTTAGCTTGACTAGCCCCGATGAAAATCGGGGGATTGCTGGGTGTCCCAACAGCGCACGGGTTCGGAAAGCATCCCCCGATTCCATCGGGGGCTAGCCGCCCTTCAACCGGCGGAGTTCTTCCAATCGTTCGGAGATGCGTTTTTGACTCCAAATCTCCGGCTTGGTGAGTTTCCTGGAAAGAATTGTCGATCCCGTTACAACCGCGCTCCGGAACGCTCCAATTGACGACGAATTCGAAACCCAAGAGGAAACTATCGCCGTTTGAGAAGCACGCCGATTGTACACAAGGAAAGACACCACGGTGCAGCGTAGGGGATATTTTCAAGTACGTTTGCCTTCCCCATTTAGTGCACCCAAATTCTCTTCCCAAGATTTCATTATGAAGCCAAAGAATTTCAATAGCTACATTCCTAGTAACATCGACCTTGTGGCCAGGAGATCCCCTTTTAGAATTTCAATCGAACTGGATCAACGATTTCCTCGAGCCCGGCTCTGGCGAATACGATATCATTTTTCGCTGCCGCAAGACCGATCTGGGTGTAAATCGAAAAGCTCGGATTGCGTCCCCAACAAAACCCGAATCACGCATCATTCAAAAAACCTCATCTCCCACTAACCAAACCACTTACCCGTTCCCCAACCCCGCCCGCAACACCAACTCCTCGACCCCAACCTGCTACGCTTTAACCAGCCTGCTACGCTTTAACCAGAGAGATAAGCTCTGGCCAGAATGCTCTTTTTACAAGTCCTCCCCTAACAAGGACGCAGCCCTTGGATCGATTCAAGACGCTAAAAATTACAGAGGCCTTTGATCAAGACGCGCCGCAATCAGGGCTAGTCGCCCTTCAACCGGCGGAGTTCTTCCAATCGTTCGGAAATGCGTTTTTCCATACCTCGGTTCGTCGGGACGTAATACCGGGTGCCCCTAAGCGAGGGGGGAAGGCATTCCATCGCCGTGACGGCATTGTCGTAGTTGTGGGCATGCTGATAACCGTCGCCATACCCCCAAGCTTTCATGTGCTTGGTGGAAGCATTTCGCAAATGCATGGGAACAGGTTCGGCTGGCTTGGACAAAATGTCGGCCCGGACCTGATTCAATGCTTTGTAACAGGCATCCGATTTTGGGGCCAGCGCTAAGTAAGCCGCCACTTGCGCTAAGGCCTGATCGCCCTCTGGAATGCCAAGGAAGTGAGCCGTCTCCATGCCGGCGAGGGCTTGCTCCATGGCTCTCGGATCGGCGAGACCGATATCTTCCACGGCCATTCGAACCAGGCGGCGAGCGATATACATGCGATCCTCGCCGGCCTCCATCATGCGGCCCAGCCAGTATAAGGCGCCATCGACTTCGGAGGAGCGAACCGATTTGTGAAGAGCCGAGATCAGGTTGAAATGCTCTTCTCCGGATTTGTCATAAAGCAGCGTTTTGCGCTGCATGGTGTCTTCGACGGCTTGCTGAGTGATCTCATCCGTTGAAGTTGCGGCAGCTAACTCCAGAATATTGTATGCCGAGCGGGCATCGCCGTTGGCCAAGATCGCGATCTGTTCCAGCAGATTTGGAGCGGCAGTTTTTCCCAACTCCTTCAGAGCCCGGTTGAGAAGCAGCACCGTGTCTTCCGTGCTCAGCGCTTTCAAGGCGTAGACCCGCGCGCGGCTGAGCAATGCGGAGTTCACTTCAAACGATGGATTTTCGGTGGTGGCGCCAATCAGGATGATGTCGCCCTTTTCGACATAAGGCAGAAAGGCGTCCTGCTGAGCCTTGTTGAAACGATGAATCTCGTCGATGAAGACTAGCGTGCGGCGGCCCATGCGGCGAATCTTCTCGGCCGCAACCATCACTTCCTTGATTTCCTTAATTCCGCTGAGCACGGCGCTGAAGGGCATGAACTCGCTGCTGGTCATGCCGGCGATCAATTTTGCGAGTGACGTTTTCCCAACACCGGGAGGTCCCCAAAGGATGATGGAGCCCACTTGATCGCGCTCGATAGCCAGCCGCAGAGGCTTTCCCGCGCCAAGGATGTGTTGCTGGCCGGCGTAATCGGCAAGCGTTTTTGGGCGCATACGTTCTGCTAAGGGACGGTTGGGAAGTTCATCGTCCGGAATAGCTTCAAACAGATTCACGGTTTTTGTTCCAGGCTGCGTTGGCGCCGCGCCTCGTACAGCAGGATGCCGGCGGCGATGGAGGCATTCAAGCTTTCAACGCCAACTGTGGGAATGGCCAGGTCGATCGAGGCGTGTTCGATTTGACGGCTGATGCCGCGGCCCTCGGCTCCAATGATGAAG
>JANXXI010000024.1 GCA_025350695.1 Acidobacteriota bacterium | reverse complement strand
GAAGGCTTGCGGCTGCTCCCCGTCCGCACAATTCTCGAAAAAACAAAAGTTACCCGTGTTGTTTCGGCCCGAACGCCGCAAGGCCACCAGTTCGGCGCCTATGAAATTCACATGGGCGCAACCACCGGGGACGCAGGTCTTCCGCCATTCGCGACTCTGGACGATGGCGTTGACGGAGCCCGGACGGAAAGAGTATTTGGAACTTACCTGCACGGAGCTTTGGAAAGTCCCGGCGTACTGCGCGAACTGTTCGGCATCGAAGTGCAGGTGCTGCCATCCTCCATCCACTACGACCGTTTAGCGGATTGGTTCCGCGCCTCCGCCAACCTCCCGCTGTTTCAGGAGATTTATTTGTGAGCTTCACCGCCCCAGAACTGCTCGCGGGCGTGGCGCTGGATTTGGCGTTGGGTGACCCGCCATGGCTCCCGCACCCTGTTCGCGCCATAGGGTGGTGGGCCTCGAAGGTTGAGACAATGCTAAACGGCTTCGCCGCGCGCCGTCTAGCTGGAACTCTTCTCTGGCTCCTTGTCGTCGCGCCTGTGGCTGTTCTAGTATGGGCCACAATGGCTCTGACAAGCCGTTGGATTTCCATCTATTGGATCTACTCATTTCTCGCAATCCGCAGTCTCGACCAGGAAACTTCCCGCGCCGTTCACATGCTGCAAAATGGAAACCTCACCGGCGCGCGACAGGCCATCAGCATGGTGGTGGGGCGCGACACTGCTCACTTAAGCGACTTCGGCATCGTGCGCGCCGCAATAGAAACCCTCGCCGAAAATTTGGCCGACGCGATTGTGGCCCCACTGTTCTACCTGGCTCTTGGCGGACCAATGTTGATGGCCGCCTACAAAGCCGTCAGCACCCTAGACAGTATGGTTGGATACAAAAACGAACGCTACCGGGAGTTCGGTTGGTTCTCAGCGCGCGCGGATGATTGGGCCAACCTAGTCCCGGCGCGTCTCACCGCTCTTCTGATTTGGATCTGTGCGCTTGCCCCCGGCCTCCGCTTCGAGCATGCTATTCGAATTACATTTCGCGATGCCGCCAAACAACCAAGTCCAAACTCCGGATGGCCCGAGGCAGCCATGGCGGGCGCATTGGGCGTGCAGCTTGGCGGAGTGAACTACTATCAAGGGCGTGAAAGCATCAAGCAATTCTTGGGCGACTCGATCGAGCCGCTTTCTTTCGACTTGTATAGAAAAACCAGAGCCATCCTCTACGCAGTTGCCCTCTTAGCCGTGGCGATAACCTGGAGCACCATTCGATGACACATGGCGGCCGGCTTTTCGAGATCGCTCGTGCACGCGGCTGGAATTGGCGCGACCTCATCGATTTCAGCGCCAGCATAAATCCGCTAGGTCCATCGCCGGCCGTGTTTGAAGCGATTCGCGCAGCCGCTGGCGAAATCGTTCACTACCCGGAATCGCATCCACGGCAGCTTGTTTCCGCTCTGGCTGACTCATGGGGCGTCGGCGCGGACAAAATCCTACTGGGCAACGGCGCTACCGATTTGATTCACTTTCTAGGAACAGCGTTCCGGGATCAACCTCCCACTTTGTGCACCCCCGTCTTCTCGGAGTTCCATCGTGTATTTCCGCAGGCGCAAATCGTTGAACTCAATCAACCGGAGGCGTGGCCGTCCAACGGACTCACGGTGGTCACGCGGCCGGCGAATCCTACGGGCGAATTGGTATCTTTCGACAGCTGGCTCGCCGACACAACACATCCCGTAATAGTCGACGAGTCGTTCATCGACTTCGCCGAAGTCCCTTCACTTTCCAACCTCATCGGCTCACGCCCGAACCTTTTCGTCCTGCGTTCTCTCACCAAGTTTCACGGCATCCCCGGCCTGCGTGTAGGCGCCTTACTTGCGGCGCCAGAGACGCTTGAGAATTGGAAACAACTGCGCGATCCGTGGAGTGTCAACGTGCTCGCCATCCGAGCCGCCTGTGCTTCTCTGGCCGATACGGAACATAGCCGCCGCACGCTTGAAACCGTCCGGTCGGAACGCGCGTGGCTTGCCGAGGCCATGAGATCCCTACCCGGTGTAACAGTAAGTCCCAGCGCCGCAAACTACCTCTTCGCACGTCTGCAATATCCGTCCGCATCACTTACCGCGTTTCTTGAAGACCACAAGATCTTGATTCGCGATTGCACCAGATGGCCCGGCTTCGACGTCGGCAACGCGGTCCGCGTGGCAGTGCGCACGCGTCCCGACAACGAGAGGTTGATCGCCCAATGGAAGGAGTTCTCATGCGAATTCTAGTCGCGTTGCTCGTAGCGGGTTGCTCCCTCGCCGCCCAGCAACCACAACGCATCGTATCCACCTCGCCCAGCATTACCGAGATCTTGTTCGCACTCGGCCTTGGTACTCGTGTAGTCGGCGTTTCCACCTATTGCCACTTCCCGGCAGAAGTGAATCGTCTGCCGAAAGTAGGAACGTTCCTAAAACCCAATGTAGAGGTAATAGCACGCTTGAAGCCCGATCTGGTCATCGTGCAGCGACTGCCAAATCCGGTGCGGGAACAACTGCAAGGGCTCTCCATCCCCGTAACCGAATTCGATACAAAGGGTGACCTTCGCCAAAGTCTCGATTCCATTCTGAGCATTGGAAAGGCCGCGGGCGCGGAGCCCGCTGCGCGCGCCTTGATCGCTCGCATGGAAGGACGGCTTGCGGCGGTACGCGCCAAGAGCGCCGGCGCAAAGCCTCGCTCGGTGGTTTTTATCGTTGGCCGCAATCCTGGCGAGTTGCAAGGTCTGGTGGTGGTGGGCGCCGGTTCGTATTTGTCGGAGCTACTTGAAATCGCCGGCGGCAAAAATATCTTCGCCGACTCCAAACAGGCCTACGTGAAAGTTAGCCTCGAATCGCTTCTGCGCCGCAATCCTGAAGTGTTGATCGACATGGGTGAGATGGCCGAAACTACCGGAGTAACTGAGGCGGCCAAGCAAAGAGTCGTCAATTTGTGGGGGACACGGTCGACGCTTACCGCTGTCCGCGAAAAGCGCGTGTATGCTGTCGCATCGGATATTTTCGTCGTCCCCGGTCCTCGCATGGTTGACGCCGCCGAAGAGTTCGCGAATCTACTCCACCCTGAGGGAGCACGGTGAACAGGCCCGTAATTCAAATTCGAGACCTTAGCGTATTTCGTGGAATGCGGCGTGCCCTAACTGGCGTCACGTTTGATCTGCATGCCGGGGAATTCGTTGCGCTGCTCGGATTAAATGGAGCGGGAAAAAGCACGTTGCTCGAAACGTTGGCCGGTCTGCTTGCCGGGTATGGCGGTAGCTGTATCGTCCAAGAAAAGGAACTGCGCGACTACGCCCGCCGCGATCTTAGCCGCCAAGTTTCGTTTCTACCACAATGGCAGTTTGGCCCCACCGGTTTCTCCGTGCGGCAAATCGTGGCGATGGGCCGCTATCCCCATTCTGCCGGCTGGACGGAGTCGCCCGAAGATCAACGCGCTATCAACGCCGCGCTTGAAGCATGCCAGTGCGCCCACGTGGCTGATCGCGGATTTCAAACACTCAGCGGCGGCGAGCGGCAACGCGCACTGCTGGCATCAGCGTTGGCTCAGGAGACCAAGATCCTCGCACTCGATGAACCGTCCGCGCATGCCGACCCGCCACTGCAGGCGTCCCTCTTTTCTTTGCTGCGCGATCGAGCCAGTCAAGGAAACTTGTGCATCGCCGCTGTCCACGACATCAATCTCGCCGTCGCGTTCGCCACGCGAGTCGTTCTGCTTCATGGGGGCGGCGTTATCTATGACGGCAAGGTTGACGAATTACTCGCATCCAAGGCATTCGCTGCGGTGTTTGGGCCACAAATTACCGTGCTTCAGGATACGGCGGGCCGTAGCTTTGCCGCATACTCACAGAGGCTGCAAGCATGAACCTTCGAACCATCGGGTTGGCAATCGTCTGCGCCTTGCTGGCGCTGCTGCTTTCGCCGTGGCTTGGTCCGGAGCCGCTCAACACGCAAGCGCTCTTGCACTGTGACCCCGCGGAGTGGAATATTTTTCTTGAACTCCGAGTGTCGCGGACCATTCTCGCGCTACTCGCCGGTGGAAGCTTGGCTGCCGCCGGAACAGTATTCCAGGCCCTATTACGCAACTCCCTGGCTACACCGTACACGCTTGGCGTTTCGAGCGGCGCGGCTCTTGGCGCAGTACTCGCAATCTGCTTTCGTATCCCCGCCATCTCGCTGTGCGCGCTAGCCGGTGGCCTTGCGGTGCTGCTACTTGTGCTAAGACTTGCCGGACGCGGTGCGCCATTTTCGGCCCACGCTCTAATCCTCGCCGGCGTCAGCGTTACTAGCGTTTGCGGAGCGCTCATCACTGTCTTGCACAGTTATGCGGGCTTCTCCCAATCGTTCTCCATAACCTCCTGGCTCATTGGTGGAATCGATGCTTTGAGCTTTACGACCCTCGCTTGGTTTACGGTTGCCGTCGTTCCCGTTTGGGTGCTGCTTGCCTGGTATGCGCCGGCCTGGAATCTGCTTTCGTTCGGCGATACCTGGGCTGAAGCGCGCGGGTTACCGGTCAAGAAATTCTCCGTCCTCGGCTACCTGGCCGGTTCATGGCTTGCCGCGCTGACCGTGTCTTTCACCGGTCCCATTGGGTTCATCGGATTGCTCGTCCCTCATTTTGTACGCGAGGCCGGCGGTCCGGATCATCGGACTCTGATCCCATCGGCCACGCTGTTCGGCGCGGCGTTTTTGGCCGTCTGCGATGCGCTGGGCCGCACCGTCATGTCACCTTCCGATATCCCCGCCGGTGTGATCACGGCCATCATCGGCGGCCCCGGCCTCGTGTGGATTCTCTCTCGCGAACAAAAGGGGGCGGTCTAATGCCCTTGATTTTAGTGGGAGGAGGAAGCCGAAGCGGCAAGAGTTCATTTGCGTTGGAGTTGGCCAGGGAGCGTGGAACACGACGAGCGTTCGTCGCCACAGCTCAAGCCCTCGACCAAGAGATGGCCGAGCGAATCGCCCGCCATCAGGCGGAGCGGGATCATGCCTTCACAACTGTCGAAGAGCCGCTCGACGTAGCCGGAGTTATCTCCCGAAGTGATTGCGACGTGCTGCTGATCGACTGCCTTACGCTTTGGGTCAGCAATTTTATGATGCAGGAGGAACCGGACATCGACGCAAAAGGAGCGGAGCTGGTGCGCGTAGCCGCCGCCAGCAAGGCACTTTGCATCTTCGTCACCAACGAAGTCGGTTGCGGCGTAGTGCCAGACAACCCGATGGCGAGGCGCTTCCGCGATCTGGCCGGACGCCTGAATCAGGAAATGGCTAAGGCTGCACAAGAGGTCTATTTCCTGACCTTCGGCATCCCCACGAAACTAAAGTAGACATGACAGCCGCCCTTCAATTTCTGACCATTCTTCCGGTGCGCGCATCGAACGGCCAGCCGGGCGCATCTGCCGTGTGGTTCCCGTTCGTTGGTTGCCTGCTTGGACTCGCCGCCGCTGCGGCGCTGCATCTGCCGCAAGGGGCCGTACTTGCATTGCTGCTTGTCACCGTGCTTACAGGCGGACTGCACGAGGACGGACTTGCCGATGTGTGCGATGCTGTTCGCGTCTATCGCAGCCGCGAAAGGATGATGGAGATTCTTCACGACAGCCGGATCGGCGCGCATGGCGCTGTTGCCATCGTCTTTTCTATTCTCATTCGCTGGCAAGCTCTCGATCGACTTACCGGCGAAGCTTGGCTTCGGGTTCCAGCCGCACTTGGCATCTCTCGCGGCATCATGGTGCTTCTGGCAGCGTGGACGCCGGCGGCGGGCTCAGGTCTCGGCCGCAGTTTTCGGGACAGTCTTCCGACGGCAGCGGCATGGCTAGTCGCGTTCCAAATGATCGCTCTATGTTTCGCCGGGGGCTGGCGCGCAGCACTGATTTTGATCCCGCTGCAATTGGCAATACTGGCTGGCGTTCGACGCTGGTTCTTGACCAGACTGGGAGGGGTTACAGGGGATTGCCTCGGCTTTGCGAGTCAACTTTCCGAGGCGGTGACCCTGGTGGTTTTTTCATGGGCATGATTTACTTGATCCGGCATGCCGAGCCTACAGTTTCAGGCGTTCTGCTGGGTCGTCTCGATCCACCGCTGCGATCCATTCCGCCCCCATCAGCCCTGGCGGTGAGCTCCGTGTTTACGAGCCCGCTACGAAGAGCAAGCGACACCGCGTCCTCGATGTTTCCTTCGATTCAGGCTACTGCTCTCGAAGAACTCGCGGAGATCTCATTGGGCGAATGGGACGGGTTGACGTGGGCTGAGGTTGAGCAGCGGGATCCAAAGATTGCGGCCAGAAAAGTGGAAGATTGGTTCGGCGTGACATCGCCTGGCGGCGAGAATCACGAGGTAGTTCTTCGGCGAGCCAGAACTGCATTGGCCGTCGTTCGGCAATCGGCGCATCCTGCCGCCATCGTGGCACATGCGGGAATTAACGCCATACTTTGGCAACTGCTGACCGGCTCTCCGGCAATCGCCTACCAACAAGACTATCTGGAGGTGAAGACTTATGCATACCCGGACTGACGTCCGCCGTATCGTGGAGGAGCGATGGAATTCGCTGACCAAACCTCCCGGCTCGCTCGGTCGTCTCGAAACACTAGTCGCCGATCTGGCGGAAATGCAGGGGACCCCGGAACCCAAGCTAGACCGCAAGGCGATGTACATTTTCTGCGGCGACCACGGCTCCACGGTGGAAGGGACCAGCGCATGGCCATCTGAAGTTACGGCTCAAATGGTCCGTAACTTCCTGCGCGGCGGCGCGGCGATTTCAGTGCTTGGCAAATCGACGGGCCTTGAACTTACGGTGGTCGATTGCGGAGTGCTTGGACCGCCGATCGCTGGCGCTGTTAACCGCAAGATCGCGCAGGGTACGCGCAACTTCGTCCAGGAACCTGCCATGACACGCGCCCAAGCTCAGCAAGCTCTGGATCACGGCGCTGCGCTGGCGGGGGAGTGCCAGGCTGACATCGCGGGCGTGGGCGAAATGGGTATCGGCAACACAGCGTCGGCAAGCGCGCTTATATCGGCCTTTACAGGGCTCACTCCGGCTGACACCGTTGGTCACGGCGCCGGTGTTTCCGCCGAAGGACTGCTGCGCAAGAGGGCCGCTGTTGAAGCGGCTCTTACGCGTCACAAAGCTGCGTTCGCCGATCCCTTGGATACGCTCGCGGCGGTTGGTGGTTTTGAGATTGCCACCATGGCAGGCTTCGTTTTGGAAAGCGCGGCCCTACGGCGCCCTATTGTTGTAGACGGCTTCATTACATCGGCCGCGGTGCTGGCGGCAAGGGCGTTGTCACCCGATGTGGTGAACTACTTATTTTATTCGCACTGTTCGGCGGAACGCGCCCATCGCCGGGTTTTGGAAATCCTTGGTGCCGAGCCCATTCTTGATTTGGGTATGCGCCTGGGAGAAGGGTCGGGCGCCGCCCTGGCCATCAATCTGATCGCGCAGGCCCATGGACTGTACACAAACATGGCGACCTTCGAACAAGCAGCCGTGGCAGAATCTAAAGAGAGCGCACTTTGACAACGTTACTTCCAGGCTTCACCAACATCGTTCATCTAACCGACGTTGACGGAATGCCGACCATAACGCGGCAAGGCAGACACATTGCCAAGGTCTTAGGTATCGACCGTAGCCGAGAAGCATCCGTACTGAATCAAATCAAACATCTGGGAATCGGTCCGGATCTATTGCATTTGGATGCCGCCTGCGATCGCTCGATCTTTCGGGCAATTCCAGGATCACCGCTTGATCCATCTTCGATAGACCAATCCACGCTGGCGCGCACTTTAAGGGTGCTTTCGGTCTTGCATCGCCAACCGGCCATTGGCACTCCGTTTTCAGCCGCTCGCATGATTCGCCGCTACTTGGGGCTGAATCCTGTACCGCAGGCCTTTGAGGAATCGTGCCTGCACCACGCTCGAGTCTCAGGGCAACTAGAAAAAGAAGGCCAGCTTTGCCTTTGTCACAATGACTGCGTCGCGAAGAATTGGATTCTTCAGCCCAACGGGGAAGTGCGTCTCATCGACTTCGAGTTCGCCGGACCGAGCGACCCCGCCTTTGATTTGGCGACCTGGTGTCTGAGCTTCAACATCGATTCAGCAGATCCGATACTCGCTGGTTACGAACAATGGGACCAAAGCATGGCATCGCGAGCTCGCGCGTACTTTCCCGTGGTGGACACCCTTTGGATGCTTTTCTGCGGACTGCTTTCCCTTCATTTGAGCGGCGAGGAACGGGGCGTAGCGGATGCTCAGATGCAGTGCCGAATTGCGAGGCTGAATGGCCGACTCTAACAAGAGTGACGCCAAGCGTTATATATTAGTTTCGACCGGATGGCGTGGAGTATCCGCCAAATTGGGAAATAAAGGAAGGTAGAACGATGAGGTTTTCATTCGCTGTCAGATTGATGTTGTCCGCTATGCTAGTAAGTATTCCGACGATATCGCTGGCGCAGAGCAAGGCGCCGCTGTATAACACGGCTAAGCAGAAGCTATTGGAAGGCAAGCAAGTTTTCAGCTTCACACAAAGCAAATTTGACATTGCCGGATACTGCGAGGCCGCCAAGCACTACGATTACGCATGGTTTGAGATGCAACACAGCACTCTTGAATTCAAGGATGTGGAAGCGATGATTGCGGCGTGCCCGCGGGCTGGGGCGATTCCGATGGTGCGTTTGCCTGATGCACAGGAATGGCACATCCAGCATGCAACTGACATTGGCGCGTTGGGTGTAATCATTCCAACGGTTGATGATGTGGAACGGGCGCGTGAAGGGGCGAAGTGGTCGCGATTTCCGCCAGTAGCCAGGCGCAGTTCAGGAGCTGGTCAGGCGCGAACCATTTGGGGAATCAATGGCATTGATTACGCCAAGACTTTCAACGACAACATGCTGGTGGTGGTGATGATTGAATCGCCGACAGGTGTGGCTAATGTTTATGACATTGCCTCGACGGCCGGTGTGGACGTGGTCATTATCGGAAACAATGACCTGAGTGTATTTTCCGGCTTCGCGCAGACGGACGACCGCTATCAGGCGATGGTGAAAAAGATTCACGACGAGACGGTGCGCGCGGGCAAAATCTTCGGTCAAGCCAACGCGACGTATCACAAGGGGCACCCGCTAAGCAGTGACTCGTTCTTCTTCCAGAACGGTCCTTCGAAGGATGGTTGGGTACCGCCGGCAGCCCGTGGGTTGAATCCGAATGCACCGCCTCCAGGTGAGGAAGATGGCCCGGCGCCGGGAGCGAAGAAGGCTCCTAAAGCAAAATAGGGGCGGCGACCGGCATATGGAATCGGGCTTGGGAGCGCTCTTCGGAGATGGTGGCTTTTCCCTTGCCCTGCCACGGTCGCTAGTTATTTCGGCAGACTAGAGACTCCGAATTCCGTGGTGATTACCGACACCTGGGCAGGGCGACCTTGGGGTCGCCCGCCGACGGAGCGTCGGCCCAACTGTATTGATGCGAAGATGGACTGTTGACTTCAGGTTGGTATCTTCTCATCATCCCCGGCCTCATTTGGGGCGCCTCCTTTTTGTTTATTGCCGAAGCCCTGCGATCCATCGGCCCAAATGGGGTTACGTTCGTTCGCATCTGCATCGGGTTCGCCACTCTGGCATTCTTTCCCGCGGCGCGAAAACCGGTCGAGCGTTCCGACTGGGCGGCTGTGGTGTGGCTCGGCATTCTTTGGTTCGCATTCCCCCTGAGCATGTTTCCGTTTGCCGAGCAACGCGTGTCTTCCGCTCTGACTGGCATGTTGAATGGGGCCAATCCGCTATTTGCAACACTCGTGGCCTCGCTCATAGCACGATGCGCGCCTTCCCACGGCGTGGCAGTTGGTCTTGCGGTAGGCATTGGCGGAGCCGTGTTGATGGCGCTGCCGGCGATGAGCGAAGGGCGAAGCTCCGCAATTGGGATTGCGATGATTTTGGCGGCGCTGGTCTCCTACGGCATTGCGTTGAACTTGGCTCGATCCTTGCAACAGAAGTATGGGGCCGTGCCGGTTATCTGGCGGGCGCAAGCGGTGGGCCTCGTGCTAACTGCTCCGCTGGGATTTCCTGATTTGGAGGCCGCGCATTGGACGGCCGCGCCGTTACTATCGTTGCTTGCGTTGGGCGTTTTCGGCACGGCTATTGCGAACGTAGTGATGGCCTCGGCGGCGGGGCGCTTCGGTGCGGCACGGGCTTCGTCGACTACTTTTTTGATTCCGGTTGTTGCGTTAGTGCTGGGTGTTGCGGTGCGTGGGGAGCAGGTGGCGCCGCTGTCGCTTGTGGGTGGAGCGGTTTGCTTGGTGGGGGCTTGGTTGATGAAGCGGGCTAGCGGCTAGCGGCGGACTGGCTCGCCTTAGGCGAGCGCGGGCTGGCCGAGGGGCCCGCCGCGGACCAGGGGGTCCGCCCCACTTCGAACTGGGTTTTACGGAGGGACCAGGACTGGGTTTTACGGAGGACTCAAACCTGGGTTCCAGAGGAATTTAGAATGGAGGTTGTCGACGACATAGAATGAATGTTGACTCCAAATGTCTCGTCCTCAATTTCTCTCCGCATCCCAAGCAATCCGGTTGATTCCAAATGGGGCCGTCCTTGGTACGGGTGGATTCGTTGGGTGCGGTCAAGCGGAAGAACTTGCTGCTGCTCTTGAACAACGTTTTCTTACTACGAACGAGCCGCGCGGATTGACCTTAGTCTTCGCGGCTGGACAGGGTGACGGGAAGCTGCGCGGGCTAAACCATCTTGGGCACGAAGGATTGTTGAAGCGAGTCATCGGCGGCCATTGGAATCTGGTTCCAAGTTTGGCCAAGCTGGCGATTGAAGGCAAGATTGAAGCCTACAACTTTCCTCAGGGCGTGGTCTCGAAACTATTTCGGGAGGCGGCTTCAGGAAATCCCGGAATGCTTAGCCGGGTTGGGCCGGGAACATTTGTCGATCCGAAGAATGGCGGCGGGAAAATTGGAGATCTGACGTCGGAAGATTTGGTGGCGCAGATGACTATCGATGGCGTGGAGATGCTGTGGTATCGAGCACCAAAGATTTCCGCTGCATTGCTGCGCGGTACGTCGAGTGATTCTTGCGGCAATATTTCGATGGAACATGAGACGATCACTGGCGAGATGCTGGCGATTGCCCAGGCGGCGCGGCGCAATGGCGGTCCTGTGATCGTACAGGTGGAGCGCATTGTGCCGGATCATAGCCGCGATCCGAAGTCGATCCGAATTCCGGGCATTTTTGTAGATGCGGTGGTGGTGGCAGCGGCGGAGAATCATTGGCAGACATACGATGGTGCGTTCAACGCGAGCTATGTGAGGCAGGGAGCGGTGACGATGGCGGACCTGCAACCCCTTCCCCTTGGACCGCGACGATGGATTGCGGCGCGGTGCCTGGAAGAACTGCGCGCGGGCGATGTTGTGAATCTGGGGATCGGTATGGCGGAAGGCATGGCGCCACTTGCCTGCGAGAAGGGCTTGCTGGATTCGGTGACGCTTACGGTGGAGGCGGGACCGATTGGCGGCGTACCTGCTGGTGGGCTTAGCTTTGGGTCAAGCTTTCATCCGGAAGCGATCATTGACCAGCCTTCGATGTTTGATTTTTACGACGGCGGCGGGTTGGACGTTGCTTTTCTATCGATGGCGGAATGCGATGCCGAGGGCAACGTGAATGTTAGCCGCTACGGTGGGCGCATGCCGGGGATTGGCGGATTCATGAACATTGCGCATACGGCGAAGCGGGTTGTATTTTTGGGGACATTCACAGCGGGCGGATTTGAGGCGGAGTTCGCGGAGGGCCGGATGCGCATTGCGCGCGAGGGGAGTTCGCGCAAGTTTGTGCGGCGCGTGGAGCAGGTCTCGTTCAGCGCGGCCACAGCGCTGAGGAACGGGCAACAAATAATGTATGTGACCGAGCGCGCGGTGTTTCGCTTAACCCCTGCTGGCCTTACGTTGGTGGAGGTGGCCGCCGAAATAGACCTATCGCGCGACGTGTTCGGCCAGATGGGCTTTCGCCCTGAAGTTGCCAGCGATTGCCGCACAATGGCGCCTCGCTTTTATTCAGTATGAAATTGTCAAAGACCCACGAATCGAGCGCTTGTTCCTCTGGCGCCGGTGCATCGCCATTGCGGGTTGCCCTCCGCACCGGGCGCGTTCAAGGAACGGGTGCGTCGGCATGCGTTGCAATGGGTTGTATTGCGATTGACTCCGGGGCCTGAAAATCGATCCGTTCCGAGGACTGTTTTTCATCGTGAAGACTGCACGCCATTTGCGTGAACAGCGCGGCTAACACTTCTTGTTGGGGAAGTGGAGAGCATCTTTTGATTTCGATTGTGATTTGGTTACGGCTGATTTCCGGAGCGGTATCGGCTGCAATAATAACGGGACGGCTGATAAATTCCGTGATCGGGGGAAGCTTCTTGTCGGATTGACGAAGGCGGACCGCGAAGGTCCCGTTGGCGAGTGACTTCAATACGGTTCGCTTAAATTCGGAGATTTTTCCATAGATAGGAAAAGCGAGCACGCGATTGTAGACTGCCATCCAGCCGGCTTCTCCGCGGCTTAGCGGGAAGGGGAACATAGCGCAGTTGGACGGGTCGATGAGATCGCGAATGGCCCGGGCGGCTTCATCGCGGAGTTCGCCGGTTAGCACGAGGGTGGGGCACTTTGTGTCGGGGCGGAGGGCCAGTTCGAGCCATTGCCCTAACTTGCCGGCGGGCTCTTCGTCAATGCCGAAGGCGTCGCGGAGGTAGTCGCGGAGTTCTTTAGTGGATTCGGTTGGATGGGGGAGGGTGTGGTTGGCGGCGGGGCGAAGGAAGGCCGGGTCCTGGCCTGAGCGGATCCCCCGATTTTCATCGGGGGCCGGTGGTAGCAGTGTCCATTGTTTGCCGGTTAGGTGAATTATTGGGCCGCCTAGATCGATGTGGTAGCCGCCCTTTAC
The DNA here is from genome assembly GCA_025350695.1 of Acidobacteriota bacterium. Lineage (GTDB taxonomy): Bacteria > Acidobacteriota > Terriglobia > Bryobacterales > Bryobacteraceae > JANXSF01. The sequence goes on along the minus strand of JANXXI010000024.1, from coordinate 23,760 downwards.
CGCCGTTGCGCGGAGATTGGATGGTTGCACCGTTTCGCGGGGTTGGGCGCGGGCGTCTTCGTCGAGTTGACGGAGGACGCGGTTATAGGTGATTGGGGCCGGGAAATTTTCGAAGTTGAATTTGGCGAAGCACCAGGTGAAGAATTCCTCGGACCAGAGGGGAACGGCGCTTGCGGGGTTATGAGCGCCCGGGAGTTGGACGTAGGTCTGGCGCGAGGGGGTTAGCCAGAGTTTGAGTTCGCGGGCGATCGCGAGCAGCGTGTTGTAGGGCTTCGGTTCCATGAGAATTTCTCTCAATTCAAGCGTAGCTGGCTGGTGCAAGCGCTCGGCGGGGTGGGTGGGGGATTTTGGGGGCGCGGTGGTTTGGATTGAGGTGGTTAGGGCATCAAAAGATTTTTCCGATACGTAGTGAATGATGAAGATGACGAACTTTGAAACCGGCTTGCTTGGAGACAAGGTACCGTACATCCGCGGCGGGTCAGGCCAACGGGAAGCGGTTGTCTTTTTCGGTGTGAATGCCCTTTTTAAACGTCTTGACAAGAGTTCCAAACCCGAACGCTATGTGAATCAGGTTTCACGTCTGCTTCCCGGACACAGGTTCACGATTCTAGGTTACGCGGGCTGTGACTTCGAGGAGATAGTGCGGGATGTGGCGCACGCAATCGGTACCGCGCCGGACGTTGTGTTGGGGATTTCCTTTGGCGGTTTCGTGGCAATGCGATTCGCAGCCCAGCATCCGGAGTTGGTTAAGTGCTTGGTGCTGCGGGTCTCGGCACATCGTTTCTCACCGGGCGGATGGCGAATGATAGAACGCCAATTCGAGGCTTTGGAGGGAGGGGACTTGCGAACACTCGTTCGCGAAAACGCCCTGCTATTCCGCCGGCCTTGGTACAACTGGTTGGTCCAGTTGAAACTTTGGAAGGATGACAAGCGGCTGACCGCTGATTTCCGCGACGCGGCTGCGATCCTCAGCGATTACCGACAACTTTTCGGGCCGGATTTCAAAAAGAACGCTGAATACGCCAGGCGTATCGTAAACCCGACACTGGTGGTGGGAAGTACGGCGGATCAATTATTTGATCGTGAATCTTTCGAGGAGACGGCCGACTTGATTCCCAACGCACGGCTTCATCTGTTCAAGAGGGAAACGCACATCCTTCCGATTGAGAAGAGCGACGAAGTAGCCGGCGTGATTGCGGATTTCTTGACCGGACAGACCTGCTCAAGTGGATTGTGACCGATGAGAGTCGTATTAGTCTGGCGTTGGAAGACCTAACAGGTACTTGGCCAGCGGACTCAGGCGAGAGAGCGTTTCGGGAAGCATTCGCGCGGGTAGGTTTTCGCTGGACTCTGCGTCGCGGCGGATGTAGGCGCCTTGCAGGGAGCGTCGGGATTGACCGGAGCGATTCACTGTGTGCCCATGCCAGACGGACCCGTTGAATACGATCATGGAACCCGCCGGACCGCATGCCAGAACCTGTCCGGGGTTCTCTGCCTTCGGGTCGCCCAGGAGGGCTGTTGGAATGGTGGACCACAGGTGCGACGCTGGCAGGAAGCGGGTTGCGCCATTGTCATGGCGGAATTCATCCACCATGAAGATAAAGCCGACCATGGTCCAGCCTCGTCTGTCGGAAGCGAAATCGACATGAAGATTCTGAGGGGGTAGGTCTGGCCTTAATGTGCGGGCGTGCATGGTGCTGAGTCTGAAAGGCTCGTTAATTATTCGACAACATGCCTTAAGAAGGGGCGGGTGCAAATATAGCGTATCGAATTCCGGTCCGCGATTCACGAAGTCTCTGACACGGGTGGTGGAACTGCCAACCTTGACATCATCGGGATCGGCGCTGGTTATGGCTGCGTCATAGGCGGCAGCGAGTTGGGAAAGGTCCTCGGTTGGTATTGGACCGGGAATGATTGTAAAGCCGTCCTCATCCAGTTCGCGGCATGTGGCGGGGGAGAGTTCGAATCGTTCGATGGTCTCGCGGAGGTGGTCTTGCATTGTAACTTCTCGTTATCCCTCGTCATGTTGTCGCGAAATGCGCGGGCGTTTGTTAGGGATTGGGGAATCGCTGAGGTGCGGATTGTTTCGGAGCTGGGTGCGGGCGAGAATGAAGCACGGGTATGGCGGCATTTGGTTAATAATTCGAATGGGACCCGGGCAAAGCGAAGGCAAACTTCAGTGTGTTGGCCTTGATGGCCCAAAATCCGATTGCGAATAGTATGTCGAGGGTCCTGGCGGTTAGTCCTCCGAGGACAATGTAGAGCATGGGATTGGGTGGCATCGGACTTATCATTTCGAGTTTTGTTGGAGGTTGTTGCGCTACTGATAGTGATTCGATGCTGTTTCCGGTAGCTGTGGAGTCTGAAGATGCTTCGAATTATTCGTCGCTCAAGTAGAGCGCGACTTCGAGTCGCGCGCCGGAATTGGGCCAGCCCCACTTCTGCTATCGTAGTTCGCCTACGCGGTGGAGCTTCATCAGATTCGTCGTGCCTGACCTGCCGATTGGCTGACCGGCGACCATCACTACCAGGTCGCGGATCTTCATCCAACCGCGGTCGAGCAGCATGCGGTCCATTTGCGCCAGCATCTCGTCGGTCGAGGTCACCATTGGAGCTACGATGCCTCTAACTCCGTAGACGGGCGTTAATTGGCGGGCTACTGCTTCTGAACCGGTGAAGGCGTAGATTGGCACCGGGGGGCGGTAGCGGGCGATGAGACGCGCCGTTGAACCGGTGGAGGTGAACACGACGATGGCCGCGACTCCCGCCGTGCGAGCTGTGTGATAGGCGCCGTCGGCAATCATTTCGGCTATCGAAGGAGAAGCCTTCAGTGGCAGTTCCTTGAAACCCTGATGATGTAGGGATCCTTCGGCGGAGACGGAAATGCGGGCCATCATCTTGACGCTTTCCACCGGATACTTCCCTGCCCCGGTTTCGGCGGACAACATTACGGCGTCGGTGCCATCGTAGATTGCGTTGGCAATGTCGCTGACTTCGGCGCGCGTAGGCACCGGGTTTTCGATCATCGATTCGAGCATCTGGGTTGCGGTGATTACGAATTTCCCATGCTGGCGGGCGCGTTCGATGATCGACTTCTGGATGGACGGCACTTGTTCGAGCGCCATCTCAACACCGAGATCGCCGCGGGCCACCATAACACCGTCGGCTTCCTCCAGAATGGCGTTCAGTTGTTCCACGGCTTCGGGCTTTTCGATCTTGGCGATGATCGGGATGGTCTTTTCCTTCTCTTCCAAGTAGAGCCGCAAGCGCACCAAGTCGGCTGGTTTGCGGACAAAGCTTAGGGCGATGAAGTCGATATCCTGGCCGATGAAGAAGCCCAAGTCAGACATGTCTTTCTTGGTGAGCGAAGGGGCACTGACGGCGACGCCAGGAAGATTAATGCCCTTGTTGTCGCCGATCCAACCGCCGGAGACAACCTCATGGTGGGCGCTGAGGCCATCGCTTTTCAACACGCGAAGTTCCACGGTTCCATCGGCCAGTAGAACTCTATCGCCAGGATGAACGTCGCTTGCGAAATGGGAATAGCCGGTGCAGGCGCGATGCTCATTACCGAGGATGGAAGTGTCGGTGGTGATCTCGAAATTGGCTCCGACTTCGAGGCGGACTTTGCCTTGCTCAAATTTGCCAAGGCGGATTTTTGGGCCTTGGAGATCGACGAGAATACCCGCCGTTTTACCCATCAACTTACTGACTTCACGGATGCGCGCGATGCGCCGCGCATGATCGTCCTGAGTGCCATGCGAGGCATTCAGACGGAAGATATCGACGCCGGCGTCGATTAGCTTTGCGACGATTTCGTCGGTATCACTGGCAGGTCCTAAAGTGGCGACGATTTTGGTTGTTCTCATGGGGATAATGGAAGGGGAAAAACTCCCTTCCATTATCGCAATAGGCGAGGGCTTGCCGTATGAAAAGTCGATTAAATGTTTGAATACACTTGATTAACGTTCGCTTGACGGAGGCACGAAGCCACGGATGCGCATGTAGGTAACCAGGTTGCCATAGTGCTCATTGGTGTGGGTGTTGTTGTACCACATGAGGCCGAGTTTGTTGCGATCGCTGTTGCCATACTTGACGGTTTCCGTGGCGCTGGCATCGGTCGCGCCGGCATAGACTTTTTCGCAATAGGCGAAGGCGCCCTTCAGAGCTTCGGTGATTTCGGCCTTGGTCTTTTTCTCCTTTTCGATGTTGACTGTATTGGGACTCTTTTCGCCGGCCACACCGGCGCACATGTTGTATTCCGCGTTGGCGATGTGGCCAAGAAGTTCGGCGAAGGAGCGAACGTCGTGACTGGGTTTGAATCCGTAGCTTTCTTCAGGCATCTTTTCGGCAGCTTTTTCCACGTTCTTGCGCAAGGTGGATTGCAGGGTGCGGGCGTAGCCGCTGGCGGACTTCATGTCTGGTGCTTGCGCAAGCAAAGCAGTGGTTGCGGCAAGGGTGATTAGTATCAGTTTCATGGGAACAATTATGCCATATAATAAAAGGACCCTAGCGCGCGGCTATATTGCCCGCATGAGATTATTAACACCTACCGATCGGCCCAGACTCAATGAGGTCGTAGGAATCGTATTGTTTTTCGCTGCCGTAGCGATGGTGGTGGCGCTTGCGACCTACTCACCATGGGATCCTTCGTGGAACACCGCTACATACCTCAAAGCGCAAAATAAGATCGGACGGCCCGGGGCTTGGTTTGCTGACCTAAGCTATACCGCCTTCGGGTTGACGGCGGTGCTGATGCCTGCGTTGCTGGGCGTCATCGCGTGGAAATGGTTCCGATCTGAAGCGGTGGAAACGCCGTGGATTCGCTTCATTGGATGGGCGTCGCTATTTCTGTGCGTTTCGGCACTGCTTGGTTTGGGGCCTGATTGGCGCTTCTTTTCCGGTAGCGTTATGGCTGGGGGAGTGTTGGGGTTGGCGACGGCTGGGTATATGGAAGAGTCGTTGAATCTGACTGGTTCCTTGCTGCTGCTGTCGATGGGGGCGATCCTGTCGCTTTACCTAATTTCAAGTTTCTCGCTCACGCAATTCGAGAGTTGGTTTGCGAGGCCCGTGGCTTGGCTGCAGAGTTTGGGCGAACGTTGGAGTGCGTGGCGGGCAGAGCGGCGAAAGGTGGCTGAAGAGCGTCGCAAGGAAAAGGCGGCGGCCGTTGCCGAGGCTCGGCGCGTTGAGAAGGCGGAGAAGAAGAATGGCCGCCGTCGCAAGCAGGATGAGGCCAGTATTGATGATTCTGACGACTTACCGCAGACGGCGATGGCCGGGGCAGCGGGCGCAAGCCGAGGCGCCGATTCCGACGATATTCCGATTCGCGAAACGCTGCCATGGGAGGACGCAAAGCCGGCGCATGCAGGAGAAGTTGACGACGACATTCCGATTCGCGTGCTGGCGGACTTTGAGCCGCCGAGTCAGCAATTCAATCCTCCTGCGGCGGCGCCTGCGGTGGAAGTAGAAACCAGAAAGCGACGGAGCAATACGCCGGCGTTCCGCATGCCTCCGACAAACCTATTGTGTGAGGCGCCAGAACGTAGCGCTTACGACGAACAGGAACTGAAGGAGACGGCGGGCAGGATTAAGGCGAAGTTCGAGGAATTTCATGTGCTGGGGTCGGTGACGCAGATCAATCCCGGCCCTGTGGTGACTACGTTTGAATACAAGCCAGAGGCGGGAATCAAGTACAGCAAGATTATCAATCTGAATGAAGACTTGTGCCTGGGGTTGCAGGCAGAGAGCATATTGATTGAACGCATTCCCGGCAAGCCAACCATTGGCATTGAAGTACCGAACTCTAAGCGCGAAGTGATCAGCCTGCGACAGGTACTGGAGAGCGACGAGTTTAACAATTCAGCTTCCAGGCTGACGATTTCGCTGGGTAAGGACATCAGCGGTCGCATTAAAGTGGCGACGTTAGATACCATGCCCCACTTGTTGATTGCTGGTTCCACGGGCGCCGGAAAGTCGGTGATGCTGAATACGCTGATCATGTCGATCCTGTACAAGTCGACGCCGGATGAAGTGCGGATGATCATGGTGGATCCGAAAAAGCTTGAGTTGGGATTGTATGAAGGTATTCCGCATTTGCTGACGCCGGTGATCACGGATCCGAAGAAGGCGACTTACGCGCTTCGCAACGCGGTGCTGGAGATGGAGCGGCGGCTGAAACTGCTAGCGGCGCAACAGGTGCGCAACATTGACCAGTACAACAAAAAAGTAAAAGCGATTCTTGCCCAGCCGCGCAGCTTGTTTGAACAAGAGCAGAATGCGCCTGAGTTGGAGGAGTTGCGACCGCTTCCTTACATCTTAATTTTGATTGACGAGTTGGCCGATTTGATGATGTTGGAGCGGGCGGGTGTTGAGGAAAACGTGACGCGGCTGGCGCAGATGGCGCGCGCCGTGGGTATGCACCTGGTGCTGGCGACGCAACGGCCTTCGGTGGACGTGATCACTGGATTGATTAAGGCCAACTTCCCCGCGCGTATGAGTTTCCGCGTGGCGACGCGCGTGGACAGCCGTACCATTTTGGACGTGATGGGAGCGGAGCATTTACTGGGCAAAGGCGATATGTTATTCCTGCCACCGGGATCTTCACGTTTGGTGCGCGTGCACGGCGCGTTTGTTAGCGAGGATGAAACGCAGAAGGTGGTGGAATTCTGGAAAGCGCAAGCTGAGCCTGACTACGATCAGAGCTTCCTGATCGCGCCGCCTAGCGACGATATTGACGAGCCGGCGGAGATTGTGGATGGCCAGGAAGATCCGCTATATCAGGACGCGGTGAGGGTGATTCTGGAAGTGGGCAAGGCTTCGACTTCGGTGCTACAGCGGCGGTTGAAGTTGGGTTACGGGCGCGCGGCGAGAATTCTGGACATGATGCAGCGCGAAGGGATTGTGGGTCCGCCAGATGGATCGAAGGCGCGTGAGGTATTGAAGAAGCCGGATTGGTTGTATGAAATTGAAGCACAGGTACGGTAGCTGTGAGCGAACTCTGTTACCTGGGGGCGAGGAAGCTGGCCGCCTTATTAAGGCAGCGTTCGGTTTCAGCAGTTGAGGTTACGGCTGCGCACTTAGACCAAGTGGCGCGGCTGAACCCATCGTTGAACGCCATTGTCACGATTACGCCTGCGCAGGCGTTGGAACGCGCGATGAAGCTGGATCGATTGGCAGGCTGCGGGGAGTTTCAAGGGCCACTGCACGGGCTGCCGGTGGCGCACAAGGATCTGTTCGATACTCGTGGCGTGCGCACTACGTATGGATCGCTGATTTACGAGCATTACACGCCTGAAGCGGATGCGCTGGTGGTGGAGCGAATGGAAGCGGCGGGCGCTATCAGCCTTGGCAAGACGAACACACCGGAATTCGGGGCGGGGTCGCAAACATTCAACGAGATATTCGGAGCGACGCGGAACCCGCATGATCCATCGAAGACATGCGGGGGCAGTAGTGGCGGGTCCGCCGTGGCGCTTGCGGGCGGCATGGTGGCATTGGCCAACGGATCGGATCTTGGCGGGTCATTACGGAACCCGGCGAGCTTTTGCGGTGTCGTGGGAATGCGTCCAGCGGCGGGGCGCGTGCCAAAGTGGCCGAGTTCGGCCGGCTGGTTTTCACTCGACGTAGATGGGCCGATGGCGCGATCGGTGGACGATCTGGCGCTGCTGCTTTCGGTAATTGCCGGGCCGGACAAACGGTCTCCGATTGCGCTGACTGAGTCGGGGGACATCTTCGCGGCATCGCTTCCATCCGATTTAAGGGGCGTGCGGGTGGCGTGGTTCCAGGAACTTGCGGGAATGCCTTTTGAACCGGAAGTACGAAGGATTGTAGATTCGCAGCGCAAGACTTTTGAAGCAATCGGATGCGTTGTAGAGAGCGCCGAACCCGATTTTTTGCACGCCGACGAATCCTTTCGTACGTTGCGGGCTTGGTATTCGGCGCTGAATCATTCGGGCCGAATGGCGCAATATCCGGGAATGTTGAAGGCGACGCTGGCGCGCGAAGTGGAACAAGGAATGTCGCTGGGTGGCGCGGAGATCGCTAGGGCCGAGAAGTTACGAACGGAGCTTTACCATCGCATGCGGGCTTTCTTTGATCGCTATGACGCCTTCGTTCTGCCGACGGTGCAAGTGCTTCCCTTCCCTGTTGAACAACCATACGTGAACGAGATCAATGGCGTGGCGCTTGAAAGTTACATTGATTGGATGCGTTCCTGTTATTTCATTTCGGCGACAGGTCATCCGGCGATTTCGGTTCCCGCCGGATATTCCGAAGATGGTTTGCCGGTGGGATTGCAGATTGTAGGGCGGCATCAGGGAGAGCGGCGTTTGCTGGAGATTGCCTACGGCTATGAGCAGGCGGCGGGCGTTGCGCAACGCCGCTTTTAGGCAAGATGCTTAGCGGCGGAGTGCTAGATTAGAGAGACATGAATGGCGTGATAGTAGTCGACAAGCCGCAGGGGTGGACGTCGCACGATGTGGTGGGGAAGATGAGACGCCTGGCGGGAACAAAAGCTATAGGCCATTTGGGGACACTGGATCCGATGGCGACCGGCGTGCTGCCTTTGGTGCTGAACAAAGCCACCAGGCTCAGCCAATTTTACATGAAGGCGGACAAGGCCTATGAGGGAACGATTGTTCTTGGCCAAGCCACCAATAGTTACGACGCCGATGGCGAACCTGTTGGCGAGGCGGTTGCTTGCTCATTCAACATGGCGGAAATTGAAGAGCAATTGACAAAATTTCGGGGTGTGATTCAGCAGATGCCTCCAGCGGTTTCAGCAAAAAAGATTAGTGGAGTTCCGGCATACAAATTGGCCCGGCAGAATAAGCCTGTGGTGCTGTCGGCGGTGCAGGTTACGATCCGTAAGCTGGAGATGCTGGGGTTTGAGGGCAACCAACTGCGCGTGTATGTTGAGTGCACCGGAGGAACCTACGTGCGGAGCATCGCGCATGATCTGGGGGTGGCGCTGGGGTGTGGCGCGCATCTGGGAAGCCTTAGGCGTGTGAGGTCAGGGGAGTTCGGAATTGGCCAGGCTAGGACCATGGCGCAATTGACGCACTTGAGCGCCGAGGGGCGATTGTCAGAAGCACTGGTTTCGACGGCGGACTTGTTGCCGGACTTTGCGATGGAGCGCGTGAACGAAGAAGTGGCGCGGCAGATCCGGCACGGCCGGGATTTCAATACTTCTCCATTCAACGTGCCGCGGGATGCCAAATATGTGAAGGCAGTGGATGGCGATGGCGAGATTATTGCAATTGGCGAGGCTCGGTTGCCGAATCTCTATCACCCGATTTTGGTTTTGTAGCTATGGTCATGGAAATCTTTTCAGAACTGAATTTCTGTAAGTACGTTTACTTACGCGAGGTATCCGAGCCGGGGAACAAACAATTGCGCTTAGTACTTGAGGAGGCAACTCCAGCAAGGAAGTTGGAAACCGTGGTGGTGGAAGGGGTGAAGTTTTCAGACCTTCGAGCTTTGGAATCTACTGAGTTCAGCAGACTGTTTGAGGTGACCTGGGATTCGTACATTGCCTACACGGTGAGGGACGAATCGGTGGCGGCGTTTGAGCCTTACGATGTAATCGAATCCGGCCGGGTGGTGTGCGTCTATTCGACATCACGGTTTCTGGATTATGTTTCACTAGCGACAACGGCGGAGCGACCGTTCCGTCACATTGGCGTGCATTGCCTGAATCATATTGTGGATGTGGCATCGATGGGTCTGCCGGTTGTTCGGGAATTGCGGCAGCATCATTCTCCGCACATGGTTGTTTAGGTTGGTGCGGCTAGCGGCCGGTTTTTAATGCTTGTAGCCGACCGACAATTCGAACAGCTTTTTATCGGGCTCTTCTAGTTTGTAAGGAGTGATCCGGTATCGAATCACGTATTGGGGGACGCCGAATTTTCCGAATCGAAGTTCGAGATGTCCGTGATTTCACAGCCAAGTGAAGGGGCAAGCGCTCGATAGACCTTTGGCGGGTTGTTGTTGTCACTTCGATATTCCAAGACGGGCACTCCGGGCGCTGGCACTTTTGGCGCAATTGGAATCGCGCGGCACGAGAGATGCGGCATCCCACGTACAGCGGCATGGGCCGCCTATCGCCGTTCGCGCTTTGTGATCAATCTCAAGTAGAGAATGCCGTGGCTGAATGCAGATTGTATGACTCGAACATCGTCTTTCGGAAACAAAACAGTGATGGAAATAAATACCAGCTACTTCTTCTTGATCGTCTCGCGCCGCACCTTGGCCCAACCCTCTTTATTCGACTGACGGCCACGGCCAATGGCGAGGGCGTCCTGTGGCACAGTGTCCGTGACGACTGAAGCTGCGGCGACATAACTGCCGGCGCCGATCTCGATAGGAGCCACCAGCGTGGAATTGCTGCCGAGGAACGCGCCCTCGCCAACCACTGTGCGATGCTTGTTCACTCCGTCGTAATTGCAAGTAATGGTTCCCGCGCCTACATTCACCTTCGCGCCGATTGAGGCGTCGCCCAAGTAGGCCAAGTGTCCGGCCTTGGCGCCGACGCCCATGTGCGTATTCTTCAACTCCACGAAATTTCCGATGTGGACCTTTTCGCCTACCTGGTTGTTCATCCGCAGACGGGCAAACGGGCCGACACTTGCGGCGGAGCCAATGCTTGAATCAGCAACCAGCGTGTATGGGTCTAGCAGCACGGCGTCGCCAAGTTTGGCGTTACGAAGCACGCTGCCGGCGCCAATGACGCAATCCTCTCCGATCTCGGTTGCGCCGAGAAGGCGGACGTGCGATTCCACGATTGTGTCGCGGCCGATGGTGACATCAACGTCCACGGTGACGGTATCGGGACGTTCAATGGTTACTCCATCAAGCATCAGACTCTTCACCTTGGCGGCGCGGAAAATGCGATCCACTTCGGCAAGTTCAACCCGTGTGTTGATTCCCAGCAGTTCATCGGCGACGGGTAGCTCGAGCGGCTTAGTTGGATACCCATGGTCGCGCAGAATGGCTACGATGTCGGTTAAATAGTATTCGCCCGCTGGATTGTTAGTCGTAATTGAATCGATGTGCTTCCAGAGCAGATCGGCACGGAAGCAATAAATTCCCGAGTTGATTTCGTCGATTTTGAGCTGTTCGGGATTGGCGGCTTTTTGTTCGACGATAGCGGCGACGTTTCCTTCGTTATCCCGCACAATGCGCCCGTATCCAGTGGGATCAGGCACACGAGTGGTGAGCACGGTCCCAGCGGCGTCCGACGCAGTTTGGGCGGCGATCAGGCGGTGGACGGTATCCACGGAAATAAGAGGGGCATCGCCGTAGAGAACCAGCAGGAGCCCCTCCTTAGGCAATTCGGATTGAGCGCATTTGACCGCGTGTCCCGTGCCCTTTGGCTCGGGCTGCAAGGCAAACCTAACCTTGTAAGGCGCAAGTGTCTGTTGAACTTTTTCCGCTTGGTGACCGGTAATCACAACGATGTCGGACGAGGCGGCTACGGCTTGGCCGGTTCGCACTACGTGCTCAACCACGGTCAAACCACCGGCCCGATGCAGTACCTTTACAGTCTTCGATTTCATGCGCGTGCCGAGGCCGGCCGCGAGGATAACTACAGATACACGAGGATCCATCACTCTTCTACCAGTTTATCGCCTGTAGGAAGAGGTAACTTTAGGAAGTGTCCCTCGGGTCGACAGGGAGTTCCGTTGCTGAAGAGTCGGGCCAGGGGTCCGCCCTACTGCAGACAGGGATTTCCAGAGTTACTTGGTCTTCGTTTCGTCAATCGACCATCGGCGTCTGCCGAGCCGGGCTAATTTGATAGCGACCTCAGCAGAGCGCGCGGAATCGTGGCGAATCTTTTCGGTTTCAGCCAATAGCATTTCACTTACAACCGACACGTTCATCTTCTTCAGACGGGCATGATCGGTTTCCACTGGCAAGGCTCGCTGCGCGGCATACCGGCCCAGCACATCAGTGCTCGTCATGGTTTTTGTATTCACAACGATGTAATCCACCAGATCCGGCCTTGAATGATCGCGAATGGCCTGTAAATGGTCGGCGGCGGAAAAATGTTCCGTCTCTCCGGGCTGCCACATTAGATTCGTGAAGTAGGCTGTTAGCGCCCGTGATTTTGCCATGGCTTCGGGAATCCCATCTACCAGCAAATTGGGAATGACACTGGTGAATAAAGAGCCCGGCCCGAGCGTGATCAAGTCAGCCTGTTCAATGGCCCGTAAGGTATCTTTAATCGGCTTGGGATGCGCTGGAACTAAGTTGAGACGCTTAATGCGAACGCTACTGCGGCTAATACGAGTCTCCCCCACCAGTTTATCTCCGTTTTCGAGAGTCGCCTCCAGCACTACATTGTCGGCGGTGGACGGATAGATACGGCCGGCGATCGCGAGGATTTCCGAAGCAAAGCGAACGGCATGCGCAAAATCGCCGGTAATGTTTGTCAATGCGGCAAGGAACAGATTGCCAAAGCTGTGTCCCTTCAGTCCGGTCCCTTCCTGGAAACGGTATTGGAACAATTTGGCGAGCATGGCTTCATCTTCGGAAAGAGCTACCAGGCAGTTGCGGATATCGCCGGGAGGCAGTATATCGAAGGCGCGGCGAAGGCGACCGGAGCTGCCGCCATCGTCGGTCACTGTGACAATGGCTGTGATCTCGGCTACGGGCGGCCTGGGTTCATTGCCACCGGTAGGCAAAGCGTAGCGCTTCAACCCCTGTAGCAGTGTAGATAATCCAGTGCCTCCACCGATAGCAACGATACGCAGAGCTGATTTGTCAGGCATGGAACGATCTGTACACTTTAGGCGGACCGAGGAGCAAGCAACTCACGCATTGGCTGAGACTGCAAAATTTCTCTGAAGTCGGGATCGTTTCTGGCGATGGCGCGGTTGTTGGGGGCCAAGGCGATAGCGCGCGCCAAGTGCTGGCTGGAACCGGCAAAATCGCCTTTGAGGCCCAAACAGAGGGCAAGCGCATAATGATAGTGGTCGGCTGAATCCTTGGCTTGAACAGCGGCCCTGAGGTGCTTTTCGGCTTCCTCAAGATTCAACTTCTGATTCAGTAGAGAAACGGCAAAGTTGTACTTGTCCTCGGGAGTTTCAAGAGGCACTGCTTCTGTTTGTAAGCGCTGCTCGCACATCTTCACATGGAGCCGGGCCACATGCCCAATATCGATGGAAGGCCCTTGGATGGCAATTTGAAATAATTTCAACGCCTCCGAAAAACCGCGGGCATGGAAAAGCTTATTTGCTTTCTCAAACGTATCTTTTTGTTTTTGAACTTCGTTAGCTGCGGCCATGTTGTTAACAGAAGTAGTAACTGAGGTTCGAGGGGCGCCAACGGAAGAACGGCTTGTGACAACCTTGCGCGTTACCGTTGCTTTCTTGATCACCCTCGCAACCTTCTCCATAGTATGCCGCACGATGGGGGTTGCTTGCTTGGGTGTACCTTTAACTGGAGGAGCCGCTTTCGCCAAAACAGTTTTTTGCTTCACGTTCACCCCCTGTTTCTTCGGCGGGGGCATTTGTTTTTTCGCTCCTTTGCCCGTCGGTTTGGTACTGGTCGAATTCGAAGGAGTCACTGGATGTTTCTTTGAGACAGGCTTCCGATGGATGGGTTTCTTCGTGGTCGGCATAGAAAAGGCCAGAAAAAATGTATTTCTGAGTTTTATCCCATATTTCTTCCCAAATTGCAACTATTGGGCGAAGCGCGGCCTGCTTAAAATTCGCCGATCGAATCAAAACTTATTTTGACGGCGCTTCATTGTCATCGTCAAACAGATCCCCTCTTGAAACTCGCTCCCCCTTAAAAAACACGATCAAACCGCGTTCGGTGGCGCTAATATCTTCAAGCGGATTCCCATCAACAATAAGCAACGTGGCTTCATAGCCAGCCTTGATATAGCCAATGCGGTTGGATACACCCAGTAGCTGAGCGCCATTGGATGTCGCGGCAATTAACGCTTGGGTTGGCGTGAGCCCCGCCGCCACCAGCAATTGCATTTCGCGGTGAACCGCCGGTCCATGAATTAGTGGAACGTTCCCGGAATCGGTTCCGGTGACGATAGGCACCCCGGCAGCCGCGGCCCGCCGCAGGTTCGATACGATCATTTCCTGGTCAAACGCCGGACCCTTTTTTTCATTGCCGGCATTCTTAGCAAGCGCTTTGCGCGTGGCATCCAGCAGTCCCCTGGGCGCGGATTGTTCAAATAGCGGACGCGAAAGAATGTCCATGTTTCCGGCGCGAAGCGCATTGATCGAATCGACAACCGTGATAGTTGGCGCGAAAAACACGTGACGGCCAGCCATTAGCGCTAAATGCGCATCACTTATTTTGTCGCGAATCGATCCGTGCTCAATACCGCTGGCGCCAACCTTTAGGGCATCGTCGATGTCGGTGTCGTCGCCAGTGTGGACAACTAGGGGCAAGCCGCTGGCTTTGGCGCCATCGGCGATTCCAGCCAGCACCAGCGTGTCCATTCGATTGAAGTGAAAGCTGCCACCGCCGGCTTCAAGGATCGCCTTGATTCCGGTTACACCTTGCGGTTTGAGTTCCACTACCATTCGCGTAGCTTCTTCGCGAGTCTTGGGCAATCGAAGCATGGACCCTTCTATCTGCTTCTTCATGAACTCAGGTACATTCTTGAAAAATTCCGTTCCGTGGCCGCCTTCGGTGGTGAACATCGGCCCAACATAGAACAATTCCGCGCCTAACTTTTCACCGCTGCCGGTGAGCTTGGCCATGTCCTGCATCAAATCGAGCGAATCGCCAACGCTCTTCACGGCAGTGACGCCTGAATATAGGTAGGCTGCCAATTCACGAGCCACGGATTTCCTGTAGGCCTTTGCGTCGGTTCCATACTTGTCAGGAATGCCGCCTGGGGCGCCCAGATGAACGTGGGTATCGATCAAGCCCGGAATAATCGTCTTGCCATAGGCTTCAATCGCATCCGCTTGAACCGACTTTGGCTCTGGCCCATCGCCCTCCCATATTTGAGCGATCTTGCCATTCTTGATCAGCACCGCGCCTTTGGCGATAACCTTTCCGTCTCCCGTGAATATGCGGGCGCCGCGAATCAGCCAATTGTGACTCCGGCGGAGCGACCGGCTCAACTGTTTGTTCTTTGCGATGTTTCCTTCCGACTTAACCTGATAGGCGCCAAGCACCATAAAGGGGACTAACGAAGCCAGCAGCCACAGCTTTCCGGATGTTTTGATCTTGTCCTCTTTTTCCCAACGGAAAAGCTTGACCGCAAGAAACGAAGCCAGCGCAATCGTCGCGATCATGGCCACGAGGGCCGTCCGATTTTCAAGTAACGTTTCGTTCTTCACCAGAATGCCATCCAAGCCAATCTTCAAATGCGAAGCGGGAAGAAAGCCGGCTACCTTTTGCAACCAGACCGGCATGGCCTCCACGGGAAAGGTAGCGCCGCTCAAGAACAGCATGGGCAAGTAGAGCATCTGAATCACAATCTGGCTTTCCTGCATGGAATTGACGACGCTGGCTACAATCATGCCAAGCGCCCGGAAGGCCATTACCGCGAAGATCATGAAGAGAATGAGAGACAGCCAACGCTCGGGCCACGGCATGCCGTACACGAAGTGAGCGAGTACAACAATGAGCGTGGCGGAAGGAACATAGTTCACGCAACCGGTTACCAGCGAAGACACAACAATCGGCGCAGCTGTAGTGGGGGCCACCTTGTACCGGCGCAAGATGCCCGCCTCGCGATCAGAAACGGCCCTGATCCCAGCGCCGAACAATCCGTTTCCCAACACGCCGATGATGAGTACGCTTGAAACGACAACGGAGATGGCCCCGCCTAACCCACTGCCGTTCGCTTGCGCAAAGATAAAGAAGAATACCAACGGAAACGCATACCCAAAAAACAAGGCCATGCGGTCGCGCGAGGTCAGCTTCAGATTGGTCAGAATATTTACGATGTACTTGTTCATTCGCGTAGCTTCTTGCCGGTCAACTGCAGGAATACATCCTCAAGGGTTCCGCGTTTTAGATGGATGTCAACCAGTTCCAGCCCCAATTGATCGATGTACTTCACCAGTTCCACCATGGCTCTGGCGGGCTTCTTCGCCGTGATCTTGATTTCCTTCCGATCTTCGCTGATGTCAATGTGATCGGCGCCAATCCCCGACGGCAAATCACCCGGCGGCAGCGGCTTTTCAATTTTGACTTCGACGACAGATGCGCCAAGCGTTTCCGCCATCAACTGTTTCGGTGTGCCATGCGCGATGATTTTTCCGGCGTCGATGATCGCGACCCGATCACACAAACGTTCGGCTTCCTCAATGTAGTGAGTGGTCAAAACAATTGACCGTTTGTCGTCGCGGAGTTCTTGAATCAGCCCGTGAATCTCCAGACGGATTTGCGGGTCAAGACCCGTTGTTGGTTCATCAAGGAATATCAGTTGTGGGTCATTGATCATCGCCAGCGCAATGTGCAAGCGTTGCTTTTGGCCGCCGGAAAGCACGCTGTAAAAGGCGTTACGCTTTTCGGTCAATTGCAGCCGGTCAAGCAGCTTATTCGCATCCACCGTGTGAGAGTAAAACGAGGCGAAGAGCGTCATCGCCTCATGAAGTTTGATCTTCTCCGGCAAGTTGGTCGATTGAAGGCAAACACCGATGCGATCCTTCAACGCCTTGACGTCAACGCCCGGATCAAAACCCAACACCTTGACGTTACCCGACGTGCGCGGACGGAGCCCCTCCAGGATTTCAACCGTGGTGGTTTTACCAGCGCCGTTGGGGCCAAGCAGCCCAAACACTTCGCCTGGTTGCACTTCAAAACTGATGCCGCCTACTGCTTCAAAAGCGCCGTACGACTTATGCAGGTTTTCAACAGTTATAGATGGCGTCGTCATTTTTTGCCGACCGCCATCCAATTGAGGTACTTGCTAATTGCTTCCAATTCATTTCCCTTGTAATCCTTCAAAGCGCCGGCATGCGCCCACTGGCGCGCAAGCGTGATGGTTACCACGTCGCCCGGACTGAAACTTCGCAACACGGGAGGCGCCGCCCCCGTCATGTCAAAGATACGAACAGCCTGCGTGGTTCGTTCGGCAATAACACCGGTCAAAGTTTCTCCATCTTTCAACTTGACCACTGAAACGGACCTCAGTTTTGTGTTGCGCAGAACAGTTGAAAGTTTTTGAGGGCGTCTCTTAGTAAGATCGGGGCCGACCGCCACGCCCACGCCTGCGATGCGATGACAGGTCGAGCATCGGTTCTGGCGAACTGGATCGAAAAACAGTTCCCGGCCCAGTTCAACGCCGGCTGGGCCATCGGCTCCGCGAAGCACCACGGGCTCTTGTACCGGTTGCGAGCCGCTAGCCTCACCAGTAGCGTTGGCCAAGCTCATTATGTAATCCGTTACGGCCTGGATTTCAACCTCGCCAAGCCGCCCTTTCCACGCCGGCATAGCCGTGTTCGGAACACCGTCACTTGTCACCTTCACCAGATAGTCCCGCGCTAACGTTCTGCCGCGCAACCTTGGTCCGCGTGACGCCGCGCCGCCCGTGCCGTGGCAATAGCCAACCGCGCAACTCTGGTTAAAGATCTTTTCGCCCTGAACCACCGGCGCAGTCTGCGCCGCCATCAACAGGGCCAATACGATCACTGCCCTTCCTCTGGCAGTGCGAATACAAACACGGCCGATCCAGGTTTGAAATTCTCCGCCTCAGGCCAAAGCTGCGCCATCAAGCCGGCTAACGCCGATCCAAATCCGCTGGGCGTCGCAACGTACTGCCGCCCTTTTACGCCATAAGAAATGGAGCTGCCGCGATGACCAGAACCGGTCTGGAAATTCCACAGCTTCTTTCCCGTCTTTGCGTCCATCGCGAAAAAGTTGCCTTCAGGGTCTCCGGTAAAAAGCAAATCCCCAGCAGTGGCAAGCACCGAGGCCAACAGCAAATATTTATACTCGAAGCCCCATTTCTTTTCGCCCGTAATCGGGTCGTAAGCATCCAGGTGGCTACCTACCGAGCCAACCGGAGTGCGTTTCAATGTGAAGGTTCCGCCGAAAAATTCTTTCCCTTCCTGTGGTTTCTCTTCGCGCGCTATCACTTCCTGGCACCACTCCTGCCCAGTCGTGTAGAACAGTCCCGTGCGAGGTGAATACGCGCCTTGATTCCAACTACGACCGCCGCCGATTGAGGGACAAATCGTCTTTGCCTTGCCTACCTCAGGTTCGTTGCGGCCAATCAGTTGGCCCTTAGCATCGACGCCTTTGATCCAATTAATATTGCGCGCCACCGGCCAGGCAGAAATAAATTCACCGCTAACGCGATCGAGCACAAAGGTGTAGCCGCCCTTGTTGACGTTAAGTAAAAGCTTGCGCTTCACTCCCTTCACGTCGGCATCGAACAACACGCATTCGTAGGCAGCGTCCCAATCCCAAACATCATGCGGGACCTGTTGGAAATGCCACTTCAACTTGCCCGAATCAGCATCCAGCGCCACAATGCTATCGGTATACAAGTTGTCGCCCTTACGAGACCCGCCGTAAAAATCAGCCGCGGGATTGCCAACGCCCCAATACACAAGGCCAAGATCAGCATCAAAGCTGCCGGTCATCCAAGTGGACCCGCCGCCATACTTCCAGCTATCGCCTGACCATGTTTCCGCGCCCTTTTCGCCAGGGCCTGGAATGGTCCAGAATCGCCACGCATGGCGGCCCGTCTTTTGGTCGAACGCGTTGATGTAACCGCGATGGGCCGAATCACCGCCAGTGACGCCAACCAACACTTTGTCCTTAGCGATGAGCGGGGCTGACGTAATATTGCAACCGCACTGCCCGGCATCCTCAACATTCACTTTCCATAATTCCTTGCCCGTCTTCTGATCAAGCGCCACCACAAAATTGTCGAGCGTCCCAAAGAAAACGCGACCGCCCGCAACGGCCACTCCTCTATTCCAAGGTCCATAGAAAATAGTGAAGCCGGCAGGAAGTTGGTAGTTGTAGTGCCACAATTCCTTGCCTGTGACGGCATCAATGGCGAACACCTTCGCTTTCGACGTGATTAGATACATCACTCCATCAATGACGAGAGGCGTGGCCTGCAAGCCGCCGTCGATCTCACCCGGTTGAAAGACCCACACTGGGACCAATTTCTTCACGTTGGCGGCGTTGATTTGGTTCAGTTCGCTGTAGCGCCACGAGCTACGCTCACCTCCATAGTGCGGCCAATCATCCTTAGTGGCATGCTGCGCCAGCAACACAGTTGAAGCGCAAAGGAAGGTCAAAAACTGTTTCAATATCTTACCCCTGTTTTTGAAGAACTTGAATTGTTGCGCGGCAGAAGGCCGGCAAATCCTCTGGCTTGCGGCTGGTGACCAGATTGCGGTCTACAACCACTTCCGCATCGCTCCACTCCGCTCCGGCATTGATGCAATCATCCTTGATCGCAAAGAAGCACGTGAGCTTGCGGCCTTTCAACATGCGCGACGAACACAAAACCCAAGGCCCGTGACAGATCGCGGCTACGAGTTTGTTTTGCGCATCCATGTCGTGTACGAACTGAGTCGCCTTCGGGTGACGGCGAATATGATCCGGGGCAAAGCCGCCTGGTACAACCACGCCATCGAAATGGGCAGAGTTCACTTCGTCATAAGAAATGCCGGCAACGCACGGGTAGCCTAGCTTGCTTGTGTATGTCTTTCCCTTCTCTGCTCCAACCGTCACTACTTCCGCACCGGCTTCCTGCAGCCTATAGAGCGGGTACCAAACTTCCATTTCCTGGTAGACGTTGTCCACCAACACTGCAACTCGCTTGCCCTTAAGTTCCATAAGAACCTATTGTAGACTGCGCCCGTAGCGATTTGACTTGGCCAGCATTTCAAAATGACGAAATATGATTTTGGCAACTTCCGGCACGGGGTTCATTTTCTCTCCTAGAAAGGCGCTGGTGACACTGAGCACGAAAGGCCTTTTGTCTAGATAAACAATGCCCGTCTCACACCGGACCCCAGTCAGTTCCCCAGGTTTCGCCGCCACACCAACGCCTTCGGGAATCGCACCGCGGAAGTCACCCTTCACGCGCGACAGGATTTCAATCATCTCGGCCGAAGCAGCCTTGTCGATCACTTCACCGCGATACAACTTGGCCACTAACGCCGCCATCTCAAGCGGGGTTGAAACATTTTCCTCATTCCGCGTGGCCGCCGCGATGTCGATCATCTTGCGCCGCAGCCGCGTCTGCTTCAGTTGCACGGAATCCAGCCAGGCGTTGACGTTGGCCATCCCTACAAGCTGGATCAGAACGTTAGTTGCGGCGTTGTCGCTCACTTCAATCATGGCCTCAATCAGTTGCCGAATCGTCATCTTGCCGGTGGCTTCAGCCGCGGCTTTAAAACGCGGACTACTATCGACAAGTTTCTTCGCATCGGCGGCAACTTCCTGCTCCATTCGTAATTTCCCTCGCCGGATATCGCGAAACACCTGAATCATCACAGGGATCTTAATGGAACTGGCTTGCGGGAAAACAGTTGTGGCATTCATCGCAATGGTATGGCCTGTAGTAAGATCAATCGCCGCGACGCCCATCACTCCATCCAGCTTGCCTGCAAGTTCCTGAAGAGCGCTCATTGTCTTCTTTTCAAGAAGTGCATCAACTTGCCGCGCTTGGCCAAATCCAACGGCGGAAAGCAAAAAGAGTTCAGGAATCAGAGCTCGCATAGTTCCCCATGTTATCGCCATTCGCGACTCCGATACACTAATAGACTCTATGCAGGATTTTGAAAAACTTGGCGCCTTCTACTTGGGCCACACCGACAATGGCGCACTTCTCTATAACTCAAAGGATCTGGTTACTCACGCCATCTGCGTCGGTATGACCGGCAGTGGCAAAACAGGTCTCTGCATCAGCCTGCTGGAAGAAGCCGCCATCGACGGCGTGCCGGCAATAGTGATCGACCCCAAGGGCGACCTCTCAAACCTCCTGCTTCAATTCCCTGACCTGAAGGGCTCGGACTTTGAACCGTGGGTCGGTGAAGAAGAAGCGCAGCGACAAGGTATATCGAAAGAACAGCTAGCGACCAATACGGCGCAAAACTGGAAAGATGGGTTGGCCAAGTGGGGTGAAGACGGCGATCGCATCCAGCGCCTGAAAGACTCAGCGGATTTTTCCATCTACACTCCAGGTAGCAACGCGGGTCTTTCTGTCTCCGTATTGCGATCGTTCGATACGCCCCCACCAGAAACTCGCGACGATCGCGAGGCCTTCCGCGAACAGATTGCATCCACCGTCACCGCCTTGCTCGGCCTATTGCAGATTGACGCCGACCCGCTGCAAAGCCGCGAGCATATTTTAATCTCGAAGATCCTTGAAACGGCTTGGGTGAAAGGGAACAACCTGGATTTACCGGCAATCATCGGCCAAATTCAAAACCCGCCTATCACACGCATCGGCGTGATGGAGCTGGATGCCTTCTTTCCTTCGAAGGAGCGTTTTGCGTTGGCGGTGCAACTGAACAACCTGATCGCCTCGCCCGGATTTGAGGCTTGGCTCGAAGGCGATCCCCTCGACATTAAGTCACTGCTTTATACATCGAAGGGCAAGCCCCGCATCTCCATTTTTTCTATCGCGCATTTGAGCGACCCCGAACGCATGTTCTTCGTCTCGCTGCTGCTGAACCAAACGCTGAGTTGGATGCGGACCCAACCGGGAACCTCAAGCCTGCGCGCCATTGTCTACATGGACGAAATTTTTGGCTACTTCCCGCCGGTCGCAAATCCGCCATCAAAGCAGCCATTACTGACGATGTTGAAGCAGGCGCGCGCCTTCGGCGTTGGTGTTGTGCTGGCTACTCAAAATCCCGTTGACCTCGATTACAAGGGACTTTCCAATTGCGGTACATGGCTGATTGGCCGCTTGCAAACCGAACGCGATAAGGCGCGTTTAGTTGAAGGGTTGGTGGGCGCGGCAACGGCATCGGGTGGCAAGGCTGACCCGGCGGCGTTGGACAAACTACTCTCCTCTTTAGCCAAACGCGTCTTCCTGATAAACAACATCCACACCGGTGAAATGGAAGTGTTCGAGACTCGATGGGCGTTAAGTTACCTAGCCGGTCCTGTTACTAAAGCGCAAATCAGAGTCTTGATGGCGGGACGAAAGCCAGCACCGGCAGATGGCGCGAAGGACAAAGCGGCCTCGGCCGCTGAAGCGATGTCGGCAGCAGTCGCAGTTGCCCGCCCTGTTCTGCCCGGAGAGATCCCGCAATACTTCCTGCCCACCAAAAGTTCGACGCCGCCGGTTTATCAACCCGTGCTGCTGGCCCATTTGCAAGCGCGTTACGTGGACGATAAATCAGGAATAGACTTCACCGAAGACGTGACGATTGGCACGCCGGTGACAACGGAAGTAATCCCCGTGAAGTGGGAAGATGCCGAGGTAATGTCGTTCGACCTGGAAAGTTTGGAGAAGGCGGGCGTCGCCGACGCGAACTACGAAGAGTTAGCCCCGGTCGCTACTAAACCCAAGAGTTACGCTGGCTGGACCAAGGACCTGATCACTTACATTTGCGCCAACCGGAGGCTTGAACTGTTCGTCAGCTCTAGTACCGGCAAGAAGTCGGAACCCGGTGAGAGTGAAGGCGATTTCCGAATTCGAATTTCGAATGAGGCCCGCGTGCAGCGCGATCAGGCAGTAGCGGATCTGCGCAACGACTACGCGGACAAGCTAGCCAAATTGGACGAGAAGATTCGGAGGGCTCAAGAAAAAACGGAAGTGGAAAAATCGCAAGTGAAGTCGCAGGCATTCTCCACGGTGCTTGCGGTAGGCACGTCGTTGTTGGGTGCGTTCCTGGGCAAAAAAGCAATCACCGCAACTGAAATGGGCCGCGTCGCCACAGCGGCGAAATCAATCGGAAGAACAGTAAAGGAACAAGGCGATGTTGGCAGAGCCGAAGAAGACGCCACGGCAATGGCCAAACAGAAAACCGATATGGAGACGGAGGTTCAGGCGGAAATCGCCGCGCTGCAAACCAAATACGACGTGCGGAAGGAGGAGTTCCAGAAGGTCTCTATTGCCCCGAAGAAAACGAATGTGGCAGTTCGATTGTTCGCTTTGGGTTGGAGCCCCGGGCCGTTATCGGACTTCAAAGGTTAGCGTGGCGGAGTAGACGGTATCGCCTTCGGTATGTCTGGCGCGCAGCAAATAGCGTTGGTGCGCGTCGAAATGAAAAAGGCCGTTGGCGTTGGTTATTCGGTCGGATGCGATACTTATCTCCAGCGGAGTTTCCAACGGCTTTTTCAGAAACAAGACACGGAATTGAACGTCACCCAGTTTCGGCAAAGCCATGGGGACGATTTCAAGAATGGCGCCCAGTCGTTTTGTGGCATTGCTGTCGGCTTTCTCGACAACGACGATTGCCTTGGCAAAGTCCAGATAGCGGATACCATTTTCGGTTCTTGGTTTTGATTCTGCCGCAAGAATCGCAACGCCCGCAGCCTTCAGGTTACCTTCCAACACAAGCGAATTGCCCTCTGCGTGAGCGTTCACCAGACTGTAGGCGGCCTTCGTTGTGTAGATACCAGAATCGGCCAGAACAGGCGCACTGTCGCTGTTAGGGAAGTGTGCCCCGTAATGCACTCGAACGGTTAATCGTTCGCCCACTGCCGCCTCAAACGATGACGGCAGCAGGTAAAAATCCCTACCCATCAAGGCAACGGGGAAAAAGAAAATCAGCTTACTACTTTTTCCAATCCGCCACGAAAATATTGAACTCATAGCGGTCCTTGCCCTGATGGCTGGAAGCAAAA
>JANXXI010000383.1 GCA_025350695.1 Acidobacteriota bacterium | reverse complement strand
GCTTAGATCCCCTGTCTTTGCCGTTCCAACTCTTTCAAACTGGTCCGATGTCATTACCACCTGATTCTATTCGATATTAGCTCCTGACAAAACGCCGCGAGAACAGAATGATTGCTGCCCCCTAAAAATGAGACGATCAATCTCGGAACAGCAACTGGGCATATTTCGTCAAATAGGTTTGCCAGTTGGGCCAGCTATGTCCACCACCGGATTCATTCCAAATGTGCTTCACATGTTTCTTCGTTAGAAGGTCGTCCATTCCTTTTACGCCCGCATACGCAAAATCTTCATTTCCGCAGCCCAACCACAATACCTTTAACTTTTGGTTAAGCAACGCGGAATCCGTTTTTTCCCATTCTGCACGGTTGCCCCCGCCACTAAAAGCGGCGATATAGGAAAACTGGTCTAAATTGTGCAGCCCGATGGACAGCGATTGGGCCGCACCCATGGACAATCCTGCGATAGCACGATGCTTGCGGTCCGTAAATACACGATATTTGCTTTCTACCAGCGGTTTCACAGCCGTGAGGAATTCCTTCTCGATCACTCCCGCATCCGCCCCTGGGGCCGCCGGGGCAACGACCGTGGCCTGCTTAATTTCTCGCACCGTATGCCCGAAAGGCATCACCACCACCATGGGTTGAATCTTTCCCTCAGCCAGCAAGTTGTCCATGATCACGTTGGCGCGTCCGGTCCAAGTCCATGACGCCTCAATCTGCCCATTCCCATGGAGAAGATAAAGAACCGGATACTTTTTCTTGTTGGTTTCATATCCTGGAGGAGTATAAACATACACCATTCGTTCAGCATTGAGGTTGGTGGAATCATAAAAATTCACGCTTACCGTGCCATGCGGCACACGCCGCACTTCAATGGTTGCCTTTTCCGATCCAGGGACAATGAACGCGCTGGTATTCCCCCATCTCCTTTGTTCCTGGTAGGGATTCGAGGGATCAGGCATTCGCAGACCTCCATCAATCGCATACCCGTATGTATAGAATCCTGGGGGAAGCGGCCCGATTGTCAGGCTCCAAACGCCCTTTTCATTCCGTTCCAACGGCAAGGGTTTCTTGGTGAACTCCAGAATTCCCGGAGATCCCATGAGAACTACCTCACTGGCTTTTGGGGCGAACAGACGAAACGTGACCATACGGTCTGCGCGGATTTCGGGGGAAACGGGAATATTCGCTACATCCTCGTAGGCGGGTCCCGGAGCCCTTTGGCAAAGAGCGGAACCGACGGCAATGCAGCACATGGCCGCTGTGGGTATCAATCGCATGGTAAATAAATCCTTTGATGAAAAATTTATTTTGAAACGCCCGCTGGTCTAAATTCGCCGCCCTTGACGATGAGATCCAGAATCTCTCGGGTTCTGGCTGGGCAGGCCCTGCCTTTTTGGGGAGTCAAGTTGTCGTGTTCGGACTCTATCATCGGGAGCACTTCCTTCGGAGCCGTAATCTGGCTCAATACAGTCCAAATACCAGCCGGAGGAGAGATCGTATCGATGAAACCCATCCCCGCCATCACTGGGGCTTTAATGCGCGAAGCGAAGTTGACGGTATCGAAATAGAGTGCGGTCTTCATCACTTCCGCGCTGTCTGATGCCCAATTCGGGTAGCCCGCTTTCCGGCCGTGGAGGTTGCCGTTTGTGTCGGCTCCCGCGGGTACGCAAACCAAAACGGCCGTGATCTTCTCCGGCCTTAGACCGGCAAGGACTAAGCTTTGTTGGCCACCCATGCTGCCTCCCGTTAGTACAATCGTTTTTCCATCCCAATCGGGCCGCGTAAGCAAATAATCGAGCACTCGCGAGTCCCGCAGGTACATATTCAAGAAATAAGATTTTTCACGATCTGAGTTTCCCACGCCCGCATAAGCCCGCGGTATGCCTCCAGAGGCATCGGTTGGCAGCTTGTCATGGGAGTCGACGTTCAGCACTAACCATCCTTCTGACGCTCGTTGGGCGATGCCCCGGGCGTTCAATGCGTAAACACCGGCATACTGCAATTGGATGACTGCGGGAAACTTGCCTTCCTTCGCTGGTTTGGCCACGAAGCCGTTAGCCTTTGAGCCGAGTGCGTCCAGAGCAAAAAGATTTATTTCAACTCCGGCCACATCGGTTGGAAGAGGAGTCGAAACCGGATTGATCGGGATTTCGGTTTGCGCGGCCAGTTTGGCGTCCCAGAAGGAGTCAAAATCATCGGGACGCGGGATGGAAAGTCCAATTTTCGTGGCCGACACTGCCGCGCCCACCGCGTAGAGCCCGTTGTTACGCCCAGTGTTGCCGCCGGTGAACTCGACGGGCTTCGCCGGTGCGGCTGCATCGGTTGGCGGCTGATCCAAGATCGCGAAGGGTTCAATGGCAACATAGAGCATTCCCGGCTGATCCACCGTTATTTCGATCTTGTCCGCGCCCGAAGAAAGGTCGAGCTTGCCTTCCTTGAGAACGACGGCGTTATTGCGGCGAATTGACCATTTATAGGAGTAAGTAACCGGCACGGGACCTGGAGTCACCGTCCAGCCGGCCTTCTCTCCAGCGTCGTACATGCCGCTTGCATGATGGGGCGCAAATGTCAGTTGCTGCGCAATTGGAGCCCGTTGCGCGAAGCCGGAACTAGCCGTTGCTAAAAGGACAAGAAGAGCGTGAGCGCGATGTGGAATCATCAAAACCTCTAGGCTACTGTATCAAGGTCACCGCTTCGGAAACTATTTATTAACTTCCGTCAAGCTCACGGTGATCCCTCTTAACGGCCGATCCTCTGCGTCAAAGCGAGCGCAGAAGTCAGTGGCTCCTCCACCATCACCACCGCCGCGCGTATGATGGTGGGTCCCTCGTGGCAAGCCGCGCGCCGTCATGGTTGAGGTGCTCCCAAGTTGTTCCGCCAGAATACGGTTCACGAGTGTGGCGATGACGAAACGTCCAAGATTCGTCCTGCATCGTGTACGCCTCGCCGGACTCACCCGCGGACTTGATGAATCCGCATTGCAAGTGTTATTGTCAGCGGAGTTCGCTAAAAACCCCAAATCTCGATCTGGTGCTGGAAGATGGCTCGCGGCGCCGCATTGGCCGCACTTTGGAAAGAGCCGCCTTGCAATATCCGGCGGAAGTGGCTCGCCCCGGCTGC
>JANXXI010000381.1 GCA_025350695.1 Acidobacteriota bacterium | reverse complement strand
TGCCGAGCTTTGGAATGTAGCTACCCGGCCAGTCAAGTACAACGGACTTGGCATGAGCATTGCCGAAGCGCAAGCGGAGCTTGCAAAGATCGAACGGGTTTTCACGGTTCTTTATGAAACCCCCGTGTCCTACGCAATGCTAAAAACGCTTCTCGCGGCTCACAACGTAATTGGTGTTCAGGTGCACGATACGCGCCTTGTGTCGGTGATGCAGTCCCATGGTATTGCCGAGATTGTAACTTTCAATGTGCAAGACTTCACCCCGTTCACGGGAATCACAGCCGTTCACCCCGATACCGTGTGAGCGCCAACCCTGGGGAATCAAGGAGCGGGCTGGTTGTTGATCCCGTTATACAAGGCCAGCTTGAAGAAGTTCCACAAAGGGTAAGTTTCGGGACAGACGCCGGAAGGATGGGCTGTTACTACGGCGATTCTTCAAACTGGATGAATCGGCTGCGCCACCAAACGAACACCGAGTGCGGCACAGACACGGTTCACCGTGTCGAGGCGCGGCTCACTCCCGGGACGCAGCGCTTTGTAGAGAGCCTCCCTTGTTATTCCGGCAGACTTGGCGATTTCCGTCATGCCCCGGGCGCGGGCGATATCACCCAAAGCAGCGGCAAGAAGCCCGGCATTGTTGGCCGAAAGGATATCCGTCAGATACGCGGCAATTGCCTGCTCGCTGTCGAGATACGGAGCGGCGTCGAAGCCGGGTAGATCGTCCACTTTGATTCGCTTGCTCATGCTTAGATTCCCTCAGTCCAGTAAGGCGGTCAGCGCCTTTGCTCGCTTGATGTCGTTTTTCTGGGTGCGCTTGGAGCCGCCTGCCAGCAAGACAATTACATTATTGCCGCGCTGGGTCAGGTAGATACGCCACCCAGCCCCGGCATGGATGCGCAACTCGGAAACACCCTCGCCAACCGGCTTCACATCCCCCATCAAACCAAGTTCCAGGCGTTTGATGCGCGCCACGACTACACCGCGCACCACTTCGTCCGTCAAGCCATCCAGCCAAGTCGTGAATTGAGGCAATGGCTTGATCGCGAACACGAACCAAGAGTAATCGATCGATTACGACCCTGTCAAGGGATAGTCCTCGCGTGTCTCATAAACGGTAAGCTTTGGGACAAGGGCGGTAAGCTGGAACAGTCGTGACAGGCCTGATCTGCTTCGCTAAATTGAAAACAGTTACGATGAAGAGAAAGGAGCAAACAATGGCAACGCTTGATTGGTCACAATGCCCCGACGTGGAAAGTGTCCCCGGCAAGGTGAGCGGCGCTTGGGTTCTTAAGGGAACGCGAATGCCTGTATCGGCTATTTTTGAAAATATTGAAGCGGGCGCCAATATTGACGACATCATGGAATGGTTCGACGGACTGGACCGCGAACAGGTTAAAGCCGTAATCCACTTCGCCGCTCGCAGTCTGGAAAAAGCGCCAGCTTACGCTCTATAATGCTGGTTCTCTTCGATCAGGCAACCCCTGTACCCTTACGCCCGTATCTCGAAGGTCATACTGTTCGGACGGCTGCGCAGGAAGGATGGGCCCGGCTGCGGAATGGTGATCTACTTGCCGCAGCCGAAGACGCCGGGTTTGACATTTTACTGACAACCGACAAAACATGCGCTATCAGCAAAAACTTACAGGTCGGAAGATTGCAGTTATTCTTCTCGACAAGCAGCAATGGCCGGAGTTAAAGGCGCATGTTTCTCTAGTCGTTGCCGCAGTGAACGCGGCGATCCCCGGCAGCTATGTTGAAGTGGACATGTCTTCCTGACCTCAGTGTTCCACAAAGCGTAAGTTCCGGGACGAGATGGCTCATGACAACGAATGCCATGAAACGTTGACAACTGACAATATACAGTTTACGGTATCCTAATGATCAGGAGCTTCAGACACCGGGGCCTTAAACGGTTTTTTGACCGCGAGGATCGCAGCGGTCTTCGCCTCGATATGGTGAATGTCATTCAGGAGATCTTGACCGTTCTGGACGAAGCGACTGATCCGCAGCAATTGAACTTGCCGGGATTATCGTCTTCACCCGCTCAAGGGCGAGTTGAAAGGCTATTGGTCGGTGACGGTCCGGGCCAACTGGCGGATTATGTTTCGCTTTGAAGGCACAGATACTTTTGATGTTGAACTGACGGACTACCACTAATGAAAACTAACGGAGGAACACCATGCCGATGAAGAACCCAGCCCACCCCGGACGTATCCTCAAGAGCGCCTGTCTGGAGCCGCTTGGTTTGAGCGTGACCGACGGGGCAAAAGGTCTCGGCGTTACACGCCAGACCCTCACTAAGATCGTGAACGGCCATTCGGGCATCAGCGCCGAGATGGCAATACGCTTGGAAAAAGCTGGGTGGTCCAATGCAGACCATTGGCTTCGTATGCAAGCGGCCTACGATCTCGCGCAGGCCCGGAAGACCGAAAGCAAGATCAAGATTTACCCGCGCTACATCCCGCAGGAACTTGCGCCCGGATTGAATTGATAAAAAGCCTGTGTCCCATAAAGGGTCCTTTGTGCAACAGGCAGATCGGGGGAAAGGGCCGCTTTGAGCAACCTTGATCCGCGATTCTTTCAATTCTTCGGTGGCATCATCAGCTTCGACTCGTTGCCCTTACGGAGCTCGGTTAAGGCCTTACCAAAGAGAATGTCCCAGAGGAGATAGGCAGGCACGACGGCAGCTATGCCGAGATTCTGTTGGGCGACCGCAATTGCTGCGTTCTGGATGGCTAAGATTGGGCGATTTTGCTCGAAGGTGCCCCGCATGATGCCAAGGAGACGTAGATTGCTTTGCCCGAACTGATCGGGCACCGGAATCG
>JANXXI010000050.1 GCA_025350695.1 Acidobacteriota bacterium | reverse complement strand
TACTACGCCCGCTGCTGACTTCTGCCGTCCGGTCAGGACCGATTACTCGATCCTCAGTTGTGATTCCACAACCAACGGCAGATCTCCCGAGGTAAGTTCGACCGCCTTCCGCACGCAATCGCCGAATTTACAACCAGTGCCTTTGATGGATATGGACTTCGCGATCATTTGCCGCTCGTCCGGCACCGTATGCCTCAGATCCGGTTCTTGTACATCGACTCGTGCGTTTGCTCCACGCTTCTTTCAGACCCCGCCTCACGATGACGCCCTTGCGCTTCGCTATCACTTCACCTCCATCAGGTTGTGAAAAGGACTTCCACCTTCCAGCTGTCGAACATGCTCGGCACAATCGGGATAGAGGGGAGCCTCACAGCTCCTCCCCTCCCACACTACCGTACATGCGGGTCCGCATACGGCGGTTCCGTGACTTGAGCCGATGAGGGCTGGAGGTTCGTTTCGCCTTTCGCCGATGGAGGCTTCGCCGCTCCCAGAGTCCTTTCGGGCTTCACCCTATCCGACACCGGCAAGCTCCGCCGAAGCGGATTGGCTGGCGCATGGCCATCCATGAGAGCCGCGCACTACTACTCACGACCACGGTTCAGGCCTTCAGCGCTTCCGCGCCTACTACGCCCTCTGCTGACTTCTGCCGCCCGGTCAGGATCGATTACTCAATCCTTAGTCTTGATTCCAAGACAAACAGCAGATCTCCCGAGGTAAGTTCGACCGCCTTCCGCACGCAATCGCCGAATTTACAACCAGTGCCCTTGATGGATATGGACTTCGCGATCATTGGCCCGCTCGTCCGGCACCGTATGCCTCAGATCCGGTTCTTGTACATCGACTCGTGCGTTTGCTCCACGCTTCTTTCAGACTTCGCCTCGCGACTCAGCCCTTGCGCTTCGCTATCACTTCACCTCCATCAGGTTGTGAAAAGGACTTTCACCTTCGAGCTGTCGAACATGCTCGGCACACCAAAGGAAAGGACCGGTCGAAAAAGGACCGGTCCTTTGTGGCGACTCAGAAGCTGAAGCGCAATGACACTTGCATCAACCGCGGGTTGCGAGCTGCGGTTGCCCTTCCGAAAGTGGCATTGGTTTGAGCCAAAGTCGCAGGGTTGAACCGGGCCGTATTGTCTACCGATGAGAAGTTGGTGTGATTGAAGATGTTGTAAACCTCCCAACGAAGCTGGAGCGCGCGTTTCTCGCCTGCGATTGGAAACTTTTTGAACAGAGTCATGTCAGAAACAATCAGGCCTGGCCCGCGATATATATCACGCGCCGCGTTGCCTGCATCGTTGAGGCCCGCCATAACGAAAACCGCTGTATTAAACAGGTGGTCAACCGTTCTATCACCATGCGCCAATCTGGGGTCTCCTGTAACATTAATGCGCTGGCCGTCGCCGCCACCTGTCAAATCCACACCAGTGGTGGTGGACTGACTAACTGTCTGGGGAGTGCCACTTGCCAGTGTGGTGATACCGGAGATCTGCCAACTGTCGAGAGCCACTCTAGTAACGCGGTTGGATATCAGCTTGCTGAACTTAGGCAGGTCGTAACTATAGTTGGCGACAAAGACATGGGTCTGGTCGAAATCTGCCTTGCCATAGCTCCACTCACGGAAGGAGCGGTAGGTGGGCAGATTTGCAAAGTCCATGACTTTGGAGAATGTATAGGTGACGCCTACCTGCAGCCCATGCGAATAGCGGCGGTTGGCGGTAGCCTGCAGGGAATGATAATTCGAACTGCCGCTCGATTCGCGGTATGTGATTCCACCATAGCCGGGGTAGGGGCGGAAAAAGCTATCGGGCAGCGCGCCGGCTGCGGGGGTGGCCGCATTAAAAATCTTTGTAGGATCCTGATTCTGGGGAAGGAATCGGGCTCCGTAAGGCACTCTATTAATGTCACGCGAAGTAGCCAGGTTTCTTCCCAAGGCCGATACATACTTAACATCCAAGACGGTGCCAAAACCAATACTCTGCTGTATGCCGATCGAAATGTTGTAATAATCGGGCGCTTTCAGGAAACGGTCGTGACCAGTGGCGCCGCCCGGAGATAAGACGCCTCCGGCTCCCAGAAAGGTGCCCAGGGTGCCGTTATAGATGGTGGGGGTGAATGAGATAGGCGCACCTGCGGACTGTGGTTCATAGCGAACAAGCTGATTAGTTTTTGCAAAGCCTCCACGAAAGGCGGTCTTCCCGTTTCCGAACACATCCAAGGCGAATCCAAACCGTGGCTGCAAAAGCTCAGGCGACTTCTCGTAGAACCCGACCGGGTAGTTTCCGTCACGTGTGGTCACAAAGCCGTTGCCGGGGTTGCCGGTGTTGGGTACAAACTTCTCTACGAAGACCTGATTTAAAGTTGCACCTGTCAGTGGATTCACGGCAACGCGGACGCCGTTCACAAGCGCAGGTCTATATTGTAAAGGGGCGTCGGAGCGCTTATAGCGACCCAGCGCGAAGGACGATTGGAGCCCGTCCGTCTGCTCCCAGGGTGTGAAGTATGCGATCCGTAAACCGAGCTCAAGAGTCAGGTTTTTGGTAACCTTCCAGGAATCCTGAAGAAACCAATCGATGTTGGCCGCAAGGGCGGAAGGTTTGGTGGGGTGTTGGGCTTCGGAGTAATTCTGAAAGGCCCCCGTGAGCGCGTTGCTGTAGGGATTGCCAGTATCGCCAGGGTTGTTGCCGCCAGTGCCAAAATTGAAATTGCCCATCCACGGCACGTTAAATCCAAAGCCCGTAGTCACGCGGTCCCGTTCAGCATAAATGCCGAACTTAAAGTTGTGACGTCCCTTGATCCAGCTAAGATTGTTGCCGATGTTCCAGTTAATATCGTCTTCAAACTGGGGGAAACGCGTCGCAAAAAAGCTTCCGAAGTTGGGGGCGTTCTGCACTCCTCCAAAAGAGGCCTGCGGGACGATCTGATCAGGATTGGCCTGAGGGTAAAGCTGGCCAACGACAAACCCGGAGGTTGGACGTCTGGTTTTCGCCAGATCAGAAGCGGAATCGGGGAAAGGGAGCCTTTCCTGAGGGCGGCGAACGCCGAGGTTCAGTTCGTTCACGATAGACGGTGTGATGATGCGCGTGTAGCCTAGCGAGGCATGCTTGTTGATGAAGGTTTGCTGGACTTTGATGAAGTCCCAGTTGGTCAGATTATAACCCTCACTAATGGTATTGAAGAAGGTACCGCGAAAGAAAATGGAGTCCTTGTCTGTCGCCTTGTAGTCGATTCTGAATAATTCCTGGTCTCTGGAGCCCTTTTTCGTGTCCTGAAACAAGTAGTTGTAGGATCCATTGGGGTCGAAACTGTTCGGCAGCGCCAAAAGATTAGTGAGTGCTTGCCCGCTTTTGTTGATGAGACTCGCCGGGATGATGTTATTCGGGTACGGCGCGCCGGTAGTGGGATCTTTCGGTTTGAGGACAGACTGCGAGAAATCTCCCTGACGTTCCAGCAGTGTGGGCATGGTCAACCGAGTGATGGATGCTGGCTCCAGGCTCGGGTTGGTTTCAAGGCTGAGAAAGAAGAACAACTTCTGACGGGAGGTATTGAAAAGTTTCGGGATCGTGATAGGACCGCCCAACGTAGCCCCTTCCGTTATGTAGCGATACCTCGGCTTGGCGATGGTGGGAAGTGCGGCGTTATTGAAGAAGTTCTGCGCGTTAAACATTTCATGGCGCTTGTACCAATAGGCCGATCCATGGAATTCTCTGGTGCCGCTCTTGCTGACAACGTTTACCACTGCACCACCATTGCGTCCGTACTCGGCCTGATAGTTGTTCAGCAGAACTTTGACTTCCGCAATGGCGTCCAAGCTCACGGACGTTGTGTATGTATTCGAACTGCCGTTATCCTGCCCTTGTTGACCGTCAACACCAATCGTGAGGGCGCCCGAGCGCACTCCGCCAATGTTCGGGAGTCCTGTCCCAATGGAGCCTGCACCGTGAAGCGCCTCCGATTCCCCAGAAGTATTTACTCCTGGAAGCAATCGCAGGAAGCCGACGACGTTTCTTCCCCTCTGGGTGACACTTTCCAACTGCTGCGTCGTAAGAACTGCCGAACTCTCAGAGCTCGCTGACTGCACTACGGCGGCGTCAGCAACGACGCTGATAGTCTCGGTTAGCGCGCCAATGCTCAACTGAATCGTGCCGAGTGAAAGTCTTTCGCTGGCTGAAAGGATATTGCCTTGCTTACGATAGGTCTGAAAACCCGTACTCTCCACCTTGGCAGTGTAAGTACCTGGCTTTAAATTGGGAAGAAGGAAGCCGCCCGTACTGTCTGTCTTCACGGTTCGTTCATCTGCAGTGCCCTCGTTGATAAGAGTCACCGACGCGCCCGGAACAATGCCGCCCTGCGCGTCCACAACGGTTCCAAGAACAGTACTGGTACTGCTTTGCGCCCATCCCAGTGTCGCAAAAATTGTCGACAAAACTAGTCGTTCGAGGATATCTTTCGCTCGCCTCAAATAATCACTTGGTTTAAAAAGCTGCACAATGTAACTCCTCACACGTATCGGCGGTCAATTAACATCCACGAGGACCGCCTGATTGTCATGAGTCTATCTTTCCGCAGACTTACTTACAATAATTCACAACAACTACGGGCACATAGTTCATTTGAACTATGCCAAATTGAAGGAGGTTGACGGGTTCAGCTAGGTTCAAGTGAACTATGCGAAATGCCATTGAATGTGACCAAAATAGTGTAGTGTCGCAACTTGTATTTTCAAAACTTCGGAACATCTCTCGCCATCAGGTGTGGTTCAGCCTCTACCTTATGGCCTGTTGCGTGGTTCCTCTGTCTGCGCAAACGCCGGGCATTGAATTCTTTGAGAAAGAAATTAGGCCCGTGTTAGCAGCCAAGTGTTACGGTTGCCATTCCTCCAAATCGAAATCGCCGATGGGCGGCTTGGTGCTTGATACGAAGAACGGTTTGAAAAAAGGTGGCAACGGCGGTCCAGTTCTTGTTGCGGGGGACCCGGGGGCCAGTCGGCTCTTCAAAGCGCTTACTTATAAGCAGACGGAACTTCGCATGCCGCCCACTGGCAAGTTGCCCGATGACAAGATCACGGCATTCGAAAAATGGATTGCGGCAGGTGCGCCTGACCCTCGCGATGAAACATTAGAAGCTGCCGCCCCATCTGCTGCGAAGAAAGGCATGGACATTGAAAGCGGTCGCAAATGGTGGGCTTTCCAACCCGTAGCCCCGCAATCGCAACCCAAAGTCAGCGACCCCACGTTCGCCAAACGCTGGACCAAAGCCAAGCTCGATTGGTTCATCCTCGCAAAGTTGGAACAAAAGAAGCTGCGGCCTTCACCGGAGGCCGACCGTGCCACTCTCATCAACCGCGCCTCGCTTGATCTGACAGGCCTGCGTCCTTCGTACAATGAGGTTCAGGCGTTCATTGCCGATAAGGATCCAACATCCTATGCCAAGTTGATCGACCGTCTGCTGGCGTCGTCAAGCTATGGGGAGCGCTGGGGCCGTTACTGGCTGGATGTGGCTCGATACGGCGAAGATAATCCAACTTCAGAAGCCACCAATCCGCCCTATCCGTTTGCATGGCGATATCGGAATTGGGTTATTGAAGCCATCAATAAAGATGTTCCTTACGACAAGTTCGTAAAACTGCAACTGGCTGCTGATCTAATGCCCAACACACCGCGGGACGACTTCCGTGCGTTGGGTTATTTGGGCGCGGCCCCAATTTACCATACCGATCTGCGGCTTTCCAAAGAGGTCACGGAAACCATTTTTACTGACGCTTGGGATGAGCGGGTAGATTCTGTTTCGCGCGGGCTGCTGGCGATGACTGTGGCTTGCGCCCGTTGTCATGATCATAAGTTCGACCCCATTTTGACCAAGGATTACTATGCGCTGGCAGGCGTGTTTGCCTCCACCACCGCTGCACCACGTCCGCTGGTTGATTTAGGAAAAGAGACCGACGAAAAATTTATGCTTACCGCTCAGCGGCTGTTTTACCTGAGCTACATGGCCAATTTGATGAATGGTGAGCCGGGCAGTAAGCCGGAAGAAGCGGCCAGGAAATCCGCGGAGTTTACTGCGGAGATGTTAAAGACACGGGATTCAATGGAATTCCTGAAGGAAACTCAGCCGGAGATGTGGGCCTATCTGAACAGTCTTGCAAGAATTCCCCGGATCAAAGCGACTGCGGATGCGGTGGCCGCTCCCTTATTGACGGTCGACGCAAAACCCGCGCTGCCTGCCGCAGTACGAGGGCGTCGTCCTGGAGCTTCCGATTTTCCTTTCACGCAATCGGTATTCGATGCCGGCATATGGATTGACGGTGCCGATCCGGACTTGACAAAAGTGGTGATGCGGCCCGGTGTGGCGCACGATATGAACATTCTTCCGCATGGGAACGTGGCCAATCCTGGGGCACTTGCGCCCCGGCAATTTCTCACTGTGCTTTCCAAAGGCGATGCTACTTTTAAGCAAGGCTCCGGCCGCCTTGAGTTTGCGAACGACGTTTTTACAAAGAGCAGTGCACTGTCGGCGCGAGTCATTGTGAACCGTGTCTGGGGTTGGCATTTTGGCAAGCCGCTGGTGGCGACCGAAAGCGATTTCGGAGTTCAGGGAGACAAGCCCACTCATCCGGAATTGCTTGACGATTTATCGGCGGGCTTCATCGCAAATGGCCTGTCGCTAAAATGGCTGCATCGCGAAATTATGCTCTCGGCCACCTATCGTCAAGCCAGCAACCCGCAACCGGCAGGCATTGCGGATGACCCCATGAATACGCTGCATTGGCCTATGAATCCGCGTCGTCTGGACATTGAGGCTTACCGCGATAATCTGCTTCAGGTATCGGGTGATCTGGAAAACAAGATGCCCTCACTTTCCTTCGATCTGGATGCGTCCGACAACCATTTACGGACAGTGTATGCCCGCGTGAGCCGTGGCCGTTTGAATACGATTTTGGCGCTGTATGATTTCCCTGATCCGATGATGACCGCCCCCCGTCGCGAACTCACCACGTCGCCTCTGCAGCAGTTGTTTGTGATGAACAGTCCTTTTATTCAGGAGCGCGCGGCCAATCTGGTGAAACGCGCAACCGCCGCAGAAGACCCATCAGGAAAAATCAGGGACATCTATCGCGCCGCAGTAAACCGCGATCCAACACCCAAGGAACTCGATGCGGTGTTGACTTACTTAAACAATGGAACACTGGCTCAATTCGCGCAAGCATTGCTGGCTTCCAATGAGGTGATTTTTTGGCCATGACATTGAATAACAGACAGGACAAGCTTTCACGGCGTGATTGGATTGGAACCCTGTCGGGTGGGCTGGGCACTTTGGGCCTGGCGGGCATTCTCGCAGAAGAGCAACTGCGGGCGGCCCCGGCGGTTGGCAACACACCGAAATTTCCTAATTTCCCGGCGAAGGCAAAACACAACATTGTGCTCTTCATGGTGGGCGGACCATCGCAGTTAGATATGTTCGATTACAAGCCAGCATTGTTGAAGTATCAAGGACAGCGGCCATCAGCAGTTGACCTGCGGACGGAACGCACCACTGGTGGCTTATTGCCATCTCCGTTCGAGTTCAAGCAGCATGGCCGGGGCGGTGTGCATGTCAGCAGCCTTCTTCCAAACCTGGCTTCGACGATTGACGACATTTGCGTGATCAAGGGTAAGCGTACGACCAACCCCTGTCCCAACCGCCACCCAAGAACTCAAGCCCGAGCCGCAGCCCACTTGGCAGGAGTGAGATCGCCGACCTCCCTCAACTTCCGGTCCGCCAACCCGGGCAATATCTCGATCAGATACTCCT
>JANXXI010000046.1 GCA_025350695.1 Acidobacteriota bacterium | reverse complement strand
TTTTTGAAAATCCTTTTTCTATAAAAGTCATGCTTGTAATAGTCATGCTTCTAATAGTAATAGACCTGCGCTAGCTAATTTGCAAGTGACAGATTTTCGACCTTGCCTTTAAGCACGATAAAATGCATTATCATGTTTAAGTTGACCGACCTCATTCTCGGTCCGACATTTCGAGGTGTTACTGCTCCAACGAGTGTCGATAAGACATTGTCATAAAAGCTTGCGCCGCTCAACCTCCATTGGATACAGCATTGGCTCTTGCTCTAATGAGTTTGCCAACCAACCAGTTTGGTCCAATGCCCCTTGTCAACGGCGGTTTCGCTCCATCTAATCGCAGCATCTAACTCTGGCCACAGCGGTAGGCAGTTAACATGAAAATTCAAATAATTCCTGGATTATCCATAGTTATTATTCAATCAGGGATATCAATCGGCCGTCCAGCACGGTCAAAATCCGGACACTCGAAACCGCCGAGGCTTCTTGGATAGCCCAACTGGTTAGAGATGACACGCGTCCGGCCAATGCTTTGATCGTCGCATTCATGCGTGTGGCCGTAAACCCATAAGGCGGGCTGATAGGTCTCAAGGATCTCTGCCATATCCAACGAATTAAATGCGGGGCGCAAGGGGCTGTTGTTGTATTTCGTCTTGGGATTGAGGAGGGGCGCGTGGTGGCTGATGACGACCCGCGGTCCGCTAAGATCCTTGCCGAACCACGCACACAGCTTGTCGACGAAAATCTTATGAAGCTTGATTGCGTCGGCGGGCGTAAACGTCGTCCCGCCGGGATTGCGTATTAGCTGGAAGTCGTTCATCTCCCGGCGCGCGGTCTCCATGGCCGGGGGATTTGCGCCGTCGAAATTCGTCCACATTGCGCCGCCGAAGAAATTGACGCCATCGATGCTGAGCTCTTCATCAAGGAGCAGATTCACCTGGGGATGATTGGTTGCAAGCCATCCTCTGAACTTCTTATTTTCTTGGTCCATCGGTTTGCGCGTATAGTATTCATGGTTTCCCGTGACATAGAGAACGGGCTTCTTCCAGCCGCGCAACAATCGGTCAATGGGGCTGTAATCCTTGAATGTGACGATGTCGCCCGCAAGGATGAGAATGTCCCCTTCGGCATCCGGTGGCAGGGTCACGCTGGAGCCGAACTCAAGGTGAAAATCACTGGATTGTGGCCGGATTTCCAAGCGCTTTCAATTCGGGTAGGAGCTTGCTTTCCCGTCATTGCCGCTTCTATCCCTTACACGATGCCATATCTCGAAAGTGGGCCATTGGC
The DNA here is from genome assembly GCA_025350695.1 of Acidobacteriota bacterium. Taxonomy (GTDB): domain Bacteria; phylum Acidobacteriota; class Terriglobia; order Bryobacterales; family Bryobacteraceae; genus JANXSF01. The sequence continues at coordinate 6,450 of JANXXI010000046.1, read as the reverse complement.
GCCCTTAAGCGGAATGTCCGACGGCCACCGAGTAGACGGCTCCTTCGATGGCCACGTTTAACCCTAGTTTTGCATTTATCGCCGAATCCCGGAATCCGCCCAGGCAAAGCGTTGCCAGCTTCTGCTCAGCCGCCAACAGGCAAAGGTTCTGAGCGGCGTGCCCGGCTTCGAGCAATATATACCGATACCCCCTTGGCCCGTATTTCTTCATAGTGCGTGGGAAAACCGCTGTAAAGAAAACGATCGCACTCGCCTCGGCCACGTAGAATTGCCGCAGCAACTCGGCCAGGAAGTCCTCCATACTCGCACCAGTGTCCACCAACTCAAGACTGTGCCGCCACGCCGCGTAGTGATACAAACCCGGCGGCAACCCATCTACCGCGCGGACCAGAACATAAAGCTCCAACGGATAGAGCGCGCCGGCCGAAGGTACAGGCCGATGATGCATGCGTGCCGTTCCATCTTCCCGCAGCCCAAGCGTCCCATAAGTATGATGCAGCAGACTTGCCAGTCCGCCAATCGAAATCGGCGCGTTCGCAAAGTTCCGGCAAGACGTTCGAGCGCCGATCAGTTCGGTCAGGGGCGTGGATCCGCAAACGGGTAAGGTTACCTCTGCCTTTCCGAGCGTCTTGAATGCGCTCATTTGGGAAGGCTGACTATAAGCCTGTTGATTTAACCACGGCTCCGAGTTGAGGTGGTACAGAAGAGCGAGGTTCCGGGATTCGGTGATAGGGATTGTGCTCATGATCCGCTTTAAGCCAAAGGGTGAGGGCAAGGGTTCAAATCAGCCTCAGTAAGAGGTTTGCTTGCATAACCGAGTTTCACCGGCAATTCATAAAGACGCTTGCCACCCAATCGTTGGGAACTATGACCAAAGCCGATCGGCTGCAACCCGGTTGCTAAGCAGCGAACCACCTTAATCGGGTAATCAATAAGATCCGGCGTGGTGATATCCGCGAAAAACGCGCGGCTGCCGATTGCGGTGAGCCCCGCGACAATAAACGCCAAGTCGCCGTCGACTGCGGCTCTTGAATGGTCGGGAAGATCTTCCATAAGAATTTTCTTGCCGTTCCTAGTCAAGAAGTTCATTTCATGCAGGTGGTCCGCCCGTATGAAGTAGGCAGCATGATCTTCAAGTGTGTTCACGTCACGAAATGAATTCAGCTTGGATGCTTCATCCTGTGCTTGCTTCATTCGTTCGGCGGGCCGCACCTGGCACACCTCAAACAATGCCCCGCGCAACGCCGATTCCGGTTCGAGGCCGCACCCTAGCCCCACGACAGCAGCCGGCCCATCGCCTTCCCGTTGAAATCCAATCGCCATGATTGCATTTACCGGCAAGTCGGTCGGCATCAGATACGCTTTCACATCCACTCCGTAGCGGGCATAATGATTTCGGATCACACTGCAAGGTCCGCCCAACTTTGAGTAGTCGATTTCAGCCGCGGGCAAGCGCGCCAGCCATGTATTCATGAAGGCATCTCGCTCCACACACTCCATGAGTCCCCGAAAAATCGCACTATCGAGGTCACGCCCCGCCGCCGAACCGCTTGAAGTGGGAGGACACAGGAAATCCTGCCGTTGATCTCCCGTGTAGTTGAGATAAACCATGGAGGCCGGAACCCAAACTCTAGTGCGGTTGGGCAATTCCCGGGCAGGCAACCAACCAATCTGGCTTTCCTTCGACCATCGGGCAAACTTGAATCCAGGCGACGAATACTGCGCCTCGCTGAACAGCACAAACTCTTCGGGTGAAACCGCTCCCTCTACGTCCTCAATCGCTGCCCGCTTCAGATTTTGAACATTAGGGTGATAAGCGCAATAGTGCTCAATGGCTTCCCCTATGGCGCCAATCTGCGCGGCTGCATCGGTGACATTTTTGCCGCACGAAGCCCGTTCAATGGCATCCACATTCTTGAAATCAAAATTGGAAAGCTGCCCATCATAAAGGATTGGGATTGGCGGCTCATCGGCGCTGGTGGGACGCCTCTCCACCCGCCGCAAAATGCCCGTCTTAGAACTGACCAGGCCCTTCAAGGCTTCCAACTGGATGGTATCGGTCATGCCTGCTCTCCTGGTTCCCACTTGGGCATGCACGCCGGGCACCAAGGTTTTCGCAACACCAAATGGGTTTCCAGCTTCATATCCAATAGGTTCAAAACTTGAATCCGGCCCTTGGCGGACTCGCCGCCGATCGATGTCAACGCTTTCATCGTCTCCATCCCGGCAAGCTGCGCCGCTATGTTACAGCCAATGGACAGATTCGCCCGCCGCATACTGTCGTCCTGCCGACGGCGATCGAGAAAACTTTGAAACGCAAATTCAGCTTCCGGGTTATCCGAACAAGCTACCGAACGCATTTTGTAGCAGAGAAAGCAGGCTGTACTTTTCGGCACTACGGTTGGGCCAAGAATGATCTCAACCCCTGCCGCCTGCACCGTTGTGAATCGCAATTCTTGTGCTAAGCAGACACGGTTCAACTTATAAGCAAACCCCAACTCCCCATCGTCCAGGCAGTTAATGATGAAATCCGATCCTTCCACAACTCGCTGGATGTCTTCTTCATTAGCAAGCGACTGTTTTGACGGAGTGAACTTAAGTTCAGGAGCCGCTGCTCTCAGCCTCTCGTTCAGCACATCGGCCCGTAAGGCTCCTTTGTCGGCGCGGGTGTAGATTGGCGAGTAATAGGGATCAGCCGTGCTTACCATTCCGGCGTCCACGCCGCATACTTTCCCCACACCCATCGTCGCCAGCGCCAAGGCGCAACTGGCGCCAAGCCCGTTCAGGCCAAACACCGTGACGGTCGACGCCATCAAACTGCGCTGTATCTCCTCGGGTTCCGCGGACACATCGTGAAGCAAGTTCATCTGCGGTCTCAGGAAGTTTTCCAAATCTACCGGCACAGGGGATTCGGCTGCGTCTTCAAGCAGGCCCTGAGACCCCAACAATTCCAGGCAAGTCCGCAGATCTTCATGGGCAAACACGTCGCCCACTTCGCCGGAGATCTGCTCAATGGTGCGCCCCCCGTCGAGCAAGGGAACCACATATTGCACGAATTCGCGAAAGGAGCGGCCGCGCAAACGAATGCGCCTATTGCCGGAGATAAAATGTAACGTCTCCTCGCCCTGCTTATTGGGCGGATCAGAGTACACGTAGTAGTGACTGGGAATTCGTAGCCTTTGAGTGGCTTGCATATGCCATAACCTCGCTCTGAATCGGTTTCGCCGGACGGTTCCGAAGAACCCCCAGGTTGATTAGGTGATCATTTCTTTCTGCTACAAGCCCGCCGGTCGTAAGCCGCGCCAATGCCGTGTTAATCTGGTCCGGCTCATAGCGGTCGGCAAAGCGGCGGCGCAAAGTGGGCAAGCTTTGCACTGCATCGCACGCCAAATATAACTCAGCGTCAAGGCCGCTCAAACGGTGCTCCGGGGAAGTGGCGCACTCGCGCGTATCGTGGATCACTACGCGGTCAGGTCCAACCATGTTGGCGTCCAGGCGCGGGCGAGCCTTTCCATAGCGTGCGGCTCGCCATTTCTCTACCTCTCTAGTGGTGTCAACCAAATACGTTTCCGGTTTGCGGCCATCTTCGTAGTCGAAATCGAAGAAGTAAGCTAGCTTCGACAATTCCCGCTTACCCAGCGGAAAGACGTAGTAATAGGCGTGCGTGGGCCGAACCCGGGTGAATCCCATCTCCGCCGCATTGTTGAATAACGGGCTAAACCGGTCCAGCCGGATGGGCGCGCAGCCATTGGGCGCCTCCAAGTGCGTCAAAAGCGGTAGTAAGGATGCCGTCAGTTCATATTCTCTTGGAGATTCTCCGGGAAAGCCGGCTAATATGTTCCAGGAAGGGGTTATGTTCACTTCCTCGCTCCACTTCAGCAGTTGCACGTTCTGCAAGCCTGTTATGCCTTTGCGCATTAGGCTGAGAACTTCATCACTGAAGCTTTCAATGCCTGGCTGGATGGTTCGCACCCCACCTTCACTCATGGCTAGCAATTGATCGAACTTCAGATTTGCCTTCACTTCATAGAACAATTCAATATCCGACCCGATGTCCTTGAGGCGTGGGAACACTTGCTTGGTATAGCGCAAATCCAAAATGTTATCCACGCTCTCAATGCGTTTGATTCCATATTTTTGACGCAGAAAAACTAACTCGTCGAAAACGCGCTCCGGCGATTTTCCCCGATAGCCCATCGTGTCGCCATTCAAACCGCAAAAGGTACAGTGATGCTTAGCTCCCCACCAGCAACCGCGCGATGTTTCAATCTGAAGGCTCGGCTGTACATTGCCGCCGATCGGCGAGGCGTTCAATTGCTCAAAGTAGTCTTCGTAATCCGGGATCGGTAAACGATCGAGCTGCTCCACCACTTCCGGATAGCTCACCTCGTGGCTCACTCCCTGCTTTAACAACCCCGGCAGTGGACCATCCTCCCCTTGCCGCAAGAAGTGCTCCACAAAGCGCGGGAATACTTCGTCCCCTTCCCGCGTACAGACATAGTCGATCCAGGGGAAGGATTGCAGCATCTGCAGCCCCATGACGCCTTCACAATTCGCGCCGCCGAAGGCGACCAGCGGCGCATTCGGCATTTGCTTCAAACGCTTGGCGATGGCCAGGCATCCGCAGGTTTGGTGGAAGGTGGAAGTAAATCCGACGATCTTCGGCTGAAGGGCCATGATGCGCATGGCGGCGCGCTCCACAAAAGCTTCCCGGTGGCCTCGTGCCCGGCTAATCTCCTTCAGTATGTCTGGCGGAGTCACCGGGCCAAGAATCTTCAACACATAGTCGTTGGCCGGAGGTAGTTCCGCGGGAAACAACATGTCGGAAAAGAACCATTCCCCGGCCATGGAATCCGACGCGGTGTCATGGCAAATGTGGTTATAAACTGCCTCGCCGATATCGGCGGCGAAGTCAATATTCAGGTACTCGATACAAGCGGAAAAACCGCGTTGAAGCAACGCAGCTTTGAGAAGGCTAACTCCGATCGCAGGACGAGCCACGTCCCCGAAGGGTACCACTGCAAATACGATGTCCATTGCTGTTTCTCCGCTATGCTAATCCAAGGGTCTTTACGATCCGAAGCCGCCGAAACCGCCTCCGAAACCGCCGCCTCCTCCGCTTTGAATGCAGGGCCCACAAATACATTCATTGCAGAAGCAATTGCAAACACAGTTGCATGGGCAGACGCACACGCAAAACCGCCGGCATAAGATGCCCCGGTTGATAGAGATGGGCCGCAGCGTTGAGGCTGCGCCCGCTTGGGTGCCCATTTGAGTGCCCGCGTGTGGGGCCGCTGCTGCGTCCATTCCGGACATTCCCATTGCGCTGGCAACTTTATGATACGTCTTCATTTCCTCGTCTGAAATGTGCATCTGCGCGAGCTTGTCTTCAATCTCGGCAATCCGCATCTCCAGTGTCTTTTCTTTTTCGGGCATGATGATCTCTCCTTGATATTGACTACATTTGATCCTTCACGTTCATTTGACTCGGCCACCCTGTCCTCTAGTGGACTCCTAGCCAGCCTTGTCATTGGTATTGTGCTCGGAGATGGTGAAATCGTATCACTTTTCATTAAAATTTAATTTTTGTCGCTCAAGGTATCCCATTAACGATATTTGACTATTCCGGCGTGTGGCCGCGAGTACTTCTCGAAAGGATTAAGTTAAGTAGGTATGCGACAGGGCCCTCTTTAATTTCGCGGCTGGGAGCACTGCGGGAAGAAGAAAGCGCTCTTGTGGAATGTACATTTCTTTCCAGCTTGTTTGCTATTCTCGAAAGTGCTATTGCTTATAGTATGGCCGCCGAAGCCATCAAAGAATTGATCGAGCATCTTCCCCAAGAAGAACAAGACGTGCTGGCAGCGCAACGGAACTCAAGCGAATGGGACGACCAGATCGAGCGCGATTTCTCTCCCGGCGGGGCAGGTATGAAAACGGCTTAAGGAGATTGACGCGAAAATCGACGCGGCGATTTGACTTCGTTCCGTGTGACTCGCCCTCGTGAGTGAAAAGAGGTCTACGACTGTTACTCCATTTTGGCAGCTCTACGCCGCCCTGCCTAAGGAAGTCCAAAGACTGGCGAGGATACCGATCCACCGATTGCTGCCCTGATTCAGATTTTAAGCAGCGCGGATCGCTGGATAGAGTTAGTGGTGTGGGGCTGCGAGTTTGGCCGGTTCGCCCGAGACGCAATGCAGCAAGAGACGCGACAATTATAACCTGGGCTTCAAGGAGCGGTTGACGGAAGTGCAGGGCGGGTGATTGAGGAGCTTGTATAGTTTAAGTTAGGAGGTTCAAGGATGAACCACTTACGACCGACGGTTTTCGTGATAGCTTGTCTGCTGGCGCGGGTCGAGGCCGGCCAAATTGAAGGAAGCGTGAACTGTACCGGCGACAAACCTACCGCTGGAGCAGTGGTAGTCGTCAACGACAAAGCTTCCAACACAAAGC
>JANXXI010000321.1 GCA_025350695.1 Acidobacteriota bacterium | reverse complement strand
GCTTAATAGGCGATTCGAGGTATCGTACAAGGCGTAAGCGGCGCGCGGATCCCCATCTCGTGGTTGACCTACCGAGCCAGGGTTGATCAGCCAAGATGACTTTTCGTCCACGCTCCAAGCCAATTCCGACTCGAAGGCCTGGGGGCCTGGAATGAGCCGGATGCCATTGCGATGGCAATAGTAGATTTCCTGCTGGTGGGTATGGCCGAAGAACAGCAGGTCAGCTTTGAGGAGATGCCGCACGTTCCGGGCTTCGTCCACCGTTCCGATGTATTCGTCTTCGTCGCGGACTGACCCATGAAGAATGCGCATACCATCTACTTCCAAAGGACCTTGGGGCAGGGAGGCAAGCCAGGCGCGGTTGCCCTCGGTCAGCTCGCATCGGGTCCAAATGGCGGCTTGCTCGGCTAGAAATGAAACCTCGAATATGGGTTCGATTCCCGAACAGAACTTGTCGTGGTTGCCGCGAACGGTTTGAAGTACGTTGTCACGCACCCACCCGGCGACGGGATTCGGATCGGCTGCGTAGCCGACTACATCGCCGCAGCAAAGCACGGTCTGGTATTGACCCTGTGCGGCGTCCAACACGGCTTGGAGCGCTTCCCAATTGGCGTGAATGTCGGAAAGGATTAAGTAGACCACAGGCGGATGGCTGCGATTTCCGGCGGTGCGCCGATACGGGCGGGAAGCCCCACCGTTCCGATGCCGCGGGTTACGAAAATTCTGGAATTCCCTTGCTCGTATGGACCGTAGGTATACGGTGTATAGAAGCGGGCGATGTTCATGTGCTGGTGCAAAATCTCCACCGAGACTTGTCCGCCGTGGGTGTGCCCGGCCAGCGTCAGATCCCATCCTTGCTTTGTGGCTTCGTCAAATACAGCGGGGTTGTGCGAGAGCAGGAGATTGAAATTCGCCGAAGGGTCCAGGAGCTGGCCGGCGCCAACCAGCTTCGTTACGGAGGATGGCTGGTAATCTACTCCGGCCAAATTGATCTTCGCCTTTCCGCGGGTGAGAGTCAGGTTCCGTTGCCGCAACATATTAATGCCGCGCTTGGCGCATTCGGCCTCAACATACTCCTCGCACTTGGCGTAGACCTCATGATTTCCATTGCAGCCGTGTACTCCCAGGTCGGCTTTGAGCCTGCCAAGTTGACGGATGCAGGCGTCGAGCGGATCGCCGCCGCGAGTAATCAAATCTCCGGTGACCACTATAAGATTCGGCTTTGTTTCGTTAGCCATGTCGATGGCGTAGGCAAGTTCCTTTTCACTGAGGAAAGGGCTTAAATGGATGTCGGAAACCTGCGTGATCAACATGCCATTTAGATCTTGCGGCAAACCGGGAATCTTCATATCCTGGGTCACAAGACGAAGGTCGCGCCGTTCGATAAAGACACCGAATCCGGTGGCCATGGAAGGCGCGGCTACCAAGGCGGTTTGAACCGTACGAAGGAACACGCGGCGGGCGGGATGGAAATCGCGGGGTGTGTTTGTTCGCCTTTCCATTTGCCGTGCGATAGCCAAGGCAACGGTTGTCCCTACGGTGACCATTGCCCACAACATCAAAACTCCGCGGATCCAATGTGTGATTGCGCTGGACGGGAGGAAACGCCAGATCAAATGCAGTTGCAAGATGGGTCCCAAGAAGGCTAATCCAGCGCTTAGGAGGATCAAGAACTGAACGAGCTGCTTGTTGCGGGTCAGCCAATTATCGGATTTTGACTGCTTATGCCAAGACGCCAGGAATTGGTGGCAGACTAATGCCACAAGCGCTTCAGATAGTTCAGGGACGAAGTGGGCAATCTCCCCAGTGGCAGTCGAAATAGACAGAACGATCTTCCTCGCTTCTATTATATCGTCCCTTGCCCCATTTACTTTAGGATTTAGAGTACTTTTCTAAAAACATTAATATCGAGGCGACCTGAGGCTAGCGCGTTGGCGGCCTGGTGGGTGTGGGTGTGCCGCCAAACCCGCTGGAATTTGACCCGAACCCTCCATTGTTATTTGTATTGCCTCCAAATCCCGTCGAGTTGCTGCCTGCGTTGTTATTGGAAGGGCCATTGGAGTTGTTACCGCTCTGGCCGATGGGTGTACCAATTTGATTGGGACCGCCTGGCTTTTGGAGGCTCTTATCCTGGGTCTGGTCGTAGATGAACTCCCATTCCTTGATGTTGGACTTTTCGTTGATCCGCTTGATGCCTTCGGCGTCGTATTTGCTGGCGATTCCCACGATACCAACACCCATCTGCGTAGTCCCTGAAGCGGCGGCGGCCTGGGCAATTTGGGCGCCGTTTGGATTAGGGGTGGTGAGGATTCGACCGATCATCGCCAGGGCTGGGTTATCCGGCGTACTAAGGGGCGGTGATCCTGTTTGAGGTTGGTTAGGTGTGGGCTGAAAAGGCTGAGGAGTAAACTGCGAATTAGCCGCACCGGTGGGATAGCCGGGGAACTGAGCGGGTCGCTGACCGGGTTGCACTACGCCAGGGGGCAGGAATCCGGCGGGGATATTCGAGCCCGGAAATCCGGGTTGGCCCTGGACGACTGGTCCAGGCTGGCCGTATTGTGGGGGCTGAGGAGGCTGGCCATAGGGATTTGGCTGCGGAGCGTTGGGATCCGTGGGATTTGGGTTTTGATTGGGATCGCCGCCTGGACGAGGAAATCCCGGTTGGTCGCTTGCGCGTCTAGCTCCCCCTGCGATAGCGACCCCGGTTAGAGTGGACAACTGCTCTGGCGTTGGTATGGGGACGGGGGTTGTGGTGGCCAGTCCGGTTCCATTGGGATCGGTTCCGGGAGCGCCGGGCTGCCCGTTTTGACCCTGCTTTTGTTTTCTTTTTGCTAGCTCATCGGATTTGATGATGCGCCAATCGTCTTTTCCGGTGAACGGGTCCACATAGCGACGACGTAAGAAGCGCAATTGATTGGTATTCTCTAAATCGTCAATAGTTTGCGGGGAGCGTTTTAGCTTTCGTTGGAACAACTGCACGGCGCGAACATACTGATTGGCGCGCTGCACGAGGGTTTCTTCTTTGGCGCGCTGGCTTTCGAACATCAGACGGGGCATCTCCATGTAAAGCGTCATGGCGATGACCGCGGCCATGACCGTCACTAGGATAAGGGCGAAACCGCCTTGCTTTTTGCGTCGTTGATTCTTAAGTAAACCGCCGGTTCTGGTTGTCATGAGCCCTGCTGGACTTCCTCTAAGGGAAGCGTCTGTTCATAGCTCTGTTGCGTGTCTTCCACCACGGCCGAGGTTAAGCCGATGCGCACGACCTTGTAGCGCTTGCCGATGAGTTCCCCTTCGGAGGCAATGCGGATTTCGTCTCCTTCGAGGAAGAATGCGCGCTTCGATGCCTGCCGCGGGCCGCCCTGGAAGCCGTAATACTTCAACGGAATTGGCGTCTTTGGGGGAGCCGGCGGCGTAACTGAAACCGGGGGCGCGGGTGGTCCCCCGAGGGAAGCTTTGACGGCGTCTACCAGCGGGTTCTTGCTGGGAATGATTTTGGGTGGGGTCGGTTCTTTCGGAATTGGAGCTTGCCCGAAATCAAACAGGCTGCGGTTTCCTCCCGCTAAATTTACTTTTTGGACCTTGGCCAGTAGGTCTGAACGCAGTGATGGATCGACAGTGGCGGGGTCGAGCCCTTCCTTTGGCGGCTTTAGGGATGGCTTGAAATCCTGCAGGCTGGTGCTGGCTCGTTTCGCCGCAGCCGCTTTCGGTGGCTGTTGCCGGACGGACGAGGGAGGTGGCACGGTGGCTGTGCGCTTCGCCTGTTGCCCCTTGGCATCCGGTGGAACATTGGGACCGCTGGTGAAATAGAAATAGGCGCCAAGGCAAAGAATACCGGCCAAGGCCGCTACTTGCTTCGGTTCCGCGCCGAGTTTCATTGCCGGCCTCCGATTAACTGCTCGATGTTGTGGGCACCGTTGGTCATGACCCTAATTGGCCTTCTTCTAATGGTAACGTTTGTTCGTAGCTCTGCTGCGTGTCTTCGAGAACGGCCGAAGTTAAGCCGATCCTTACGACCTTGTAGCGCTTGCCGATGAGTTCCCCTTCGGAGGCAATGCGGATGTCGTCGCCTTCGAGGAAGAATGCGCGCTTGGAGGTTTGCTGAGGGTTGCCACGGAAGCCGTAGTACTTCAGAGGTATGGGCGTTTTGGACGCGGGCGTTTTGGACGCGGGGATTGGCGTAAGGTTCCCATCAGGCGGAGGAGGCAGCCGCTCCACGATTTCTCCCCTGCGATCCCCCACTTCAATGATGGGCGGATCTTTCTCCTTCGTCTTAATAACCGAGGTCTGGCCAAAGTCAAACAAGCTACGGCTCCCGCCTGTGAAATTTACTTTTTGAACCATTGCCAATAAGTCCGACCTTAGGGAAGGATCCGTAGTGGTCGCATCCAGTCCATCCTTGGGAGGTTTGAGCGATGGCTTGAAATCCTGCAGGCTTGTGCTGGCTCGCTTCACCATGGCTGCTTTCGGGGTCGCCTGACGCGCCGAAGAGGAAGGGGCTACAACGGAAGCGCGCTTGGCCTGTTGGCCCTTCGCCTCGGCTGGAACATCCGGGCCGCTGGTGAAATAGAAGTAAGCGCCGAGGCAGAGAACGCCGGCCAGCGCCGCTACTTGCTTTGGTTCTGCTCCGAGTTTCATTATTTTTCCCCTGTCGCCACTTGCGACAACATAGTCCCCGAGTCTTGGATGAACGTATTCACTTTGATCGAAACACTCAGCAAACCGGTCTGTGCCTGAGGTGAGGCGGTTAACTGCTCAATAATCAAAAGACGTGGGTAACGGTCAATTTGGTTCACGAATTTCAGAAGGTCAGGATAGGTACCCTCGTAATTGCCGGTGATGGTCAGCATGCTCAGGCTTTCCGACCCTTCAATCGGCTCCTCATTCATGGCCTGTTCCTTGGCGCGAACGCCTGAGTTTTTGGCCATCAACGCCAACTCGCTTACAACGGTCGAATACGTCGTGCGCCGGTCCAGAAAATAGTTGCCCAGAAACTGGTCGCCGTCGGTTTGCCCTTTTTCCACTTTGGTGCTGATCAGTTTCGATCGATCAAAGGCCACGCGTTTGGAGCGCAACTGCGTCACCAACGCCTGACGTTTTTCTTCCATCTCCTCAGAGGTCCCACCCACGGGATAGAAGACGAAGTAGGCCATTACCAAATTCGCCACCAAGAGAACGGCCATGCTGACGCGAACCCAAAAGCTTGCACCGCGGCTCGAAACCGCCGATTTCCATTCCGCCCAGTTAAAGTTTTTGAGCATAATTCACACTGATCCTATAGCGAAGTAACGGCTCGCTCTGGCTGGGTGGCAGGGCAGTATGCACCTGGGTGCCGCCAAACAAGGGGGATGCTTCGAGACGCTTGATGAGGTCGATGATGGGCTCAACCGACGTGCAACCCACCACCATATCCAACTGAATTTCGTTCCTATTGTTGACTTGGGGCCGGATTGAAACCAGACGCACCGAATAGGGCATGACCTGTTCCAGATCGCCGAAAGTACGGGTCCAACTGATGGACTTGCGGCCGATCAGGTTGTTCAAGAACAGATTGCGCACCAGGGTTTCGGTGTTGCCCGAAGTACGCAGCACACCGTTCACTTTCGATTGATCCTGATCCACAAGCGCGATCTGCTTTTCAAGCCCGGTGACCGCGCCCCGTGCTTCGTCCTTTGCCTGGTGTTCGTGCCAAACCAGCAAGCTGAGCATGGCAAACGAAGCGAGCATCAAACCGCTAACGATGGCCGACGCAATCAGCACCGCGCGTTCCCGGCGGAATGGCTCCGTGGCAAGATTGATTCCTATGCGCATCGTTCTATGCCGCTCCCTTCGAGGTTAAGAACCCCTGAATTCCCGCGTTTGCCTCTCCGGCGAGTCCTAGTGGACTGCGCAGTGGCTCAACCGGCAATCCCGTCTCCGCTTGGAGATACTCGTCTAACCCTAAGTTGCGATCAAAGCCGCAGGTGACCAAGCGTTCCGCCTTCATCTTCCATTCGTCTTCCAAAAACGCCATGGTTGGCAGCAGTACTTGCACTACTTCCTCAGGAGAAACTTCCATTAGTTCGACGGTTCGCACCATCTTCAGAATCTGCCCCCTGAAAACAGCGGCGGTGAGGACGCCACCAGATTGTTTCAACAACAACGAAATGCCTTCGGCGGGCATCAGATCGCAGGCAGCCAGTGTTGAGGTAGTGATCAGTCCGGGCCAAAAGCCGCTGGCGCGAAAAGGCGCTTCGTAGCGCGCTAAAATTTCCTGCGCGATCACGGCCACTACTACTTCAATCTTGCCGCCTTCCTGACGTTGTTGCGGGAAGAAACTGATGGAAGCCTGATCGACGTCGAAAGGAACGCTTTTCTTCAAACGAAATTTGATTAAGGCTACTTGCTCGTTTGTATCTTTTGGAAGATCGTCGAAATCCAGAACGGTGATGCGGCCGCAATAATCGGGCAAAATTAGAACCGCGCCGGGTCGCTTGCGGGAAGGAGGCGGAGCAAATGTAGCAACCACTTGCGCGAAGGCTTCGGGACGAAGTACATTATCGTGGGCCGGCGAAATGGCGAGCACATCCTGATCCATCTCCTGCACGCCGGAATCGAACGCCGATTTCCCGGATTTGCGCCGGGCCCAGGCAAGACGGCCCGAGCCAACCTCGAATACATATTCGGGTGGCGGATCGTCGAACAGCCGTTGAATTGTTGTAAGCACGCTCATTTCCGTCTTCTTTAGGTCTCGATGAAAGTCACTTTGTTAATTTCGCGCAAGGTGGTGATGCCCAGCCGTACTTTGTCAACGGCCGATTCGCGCAGGAACGTCATACCTTCTTCCCTGGCGGCGCGCTTGATTTCGGTGCTGGGACGCTTTTCCAAAATCAGATCGCGGATGCGCTCGCTTAAATCGAGCAGTTCGTGAATCGCGGTACGGCCATGGAATCCTGTGCCGCCGCATTCAAAGCAGCCCGCGCCTTCATAGAAAATGACGTCTTTCCAATCAGCAGGGTTCAAGCCACTGTCGAGAATTTCCTGATCGGGGTAAGTGGTGGGGCGTTTGCAATGTTCGCAAATGACGCGAACCAATCTTTGGGCCAGGATGCAGTTCATGGCGGCGACGAAATTGTATGGTTCAACGCCCATGTTGAGAAAGCGTCCGAGCACGTCGAGCACGTTGTTGGCGTGGACGGTGGTGAACACCAAGTGGCCGGTAAGCGCGGCGTTGATGGCGATTTGCGCCGTTTCCTGATCGCGAATTTCGCCGACCATGATCTTATCGGGATCGTGACGCAAAATGGAGCGCAGGCCGCGGGCGAAGGTGAGGCCCTTTTTCTCGTTCACCGGAATCTGCGTGATCCCTTTCAACTGATATTCCACCGGGTCTTCAATGGTGATGATCTTGTCTTCGTCATTCTTGATTTCCGACAGCGCCGCATAGAGCGTGGTAGTTTTGCCGGAACCGGTGGGTCCGGTCACGAGCACCATGCCATAGGGCTCTTTGATGTAGCGGCGGAATTTCGTGATGTCGCTATCGGCGAAGCCAACCACTTCCAGGGTGAGCTTGGAGAACTTCTCGCTCATCGACTCTTTATCCAACACGCGAAGCACGGCGTCTTCGCCATGGATCGTCGGCATGATGGAGACGCGGAAATCAATGAGGCGCCCTTTATAACGCACGCGGAAACGGCCGTCCTGAGGCACGCGCCGCTCGGCGATATCGAGCTCGCTCATAACTTTGATACGACTGATGATGGTGGAGTGCCAATCTTTGGCGATGGGCGGCATGGCGTAATGCAGCACGCCGTCGATACGGTACTTGATGGCCACTTCCTGGTCGCGCGTTTCAATGTGAATATCACTGGCGCGCCGTTCGAGGGCATTGAACAATGTGGTGTCGACCAGCTTGATAACCGGAGCGATGTCGTTGTCGCCGGCGGAGACGCGTTCGATGGAAAGCGTTTCATCGGGGTTGTCTTCTTCGCCGACCACGTCGAGCGCGAAACCTTCGGTGACCTCTTCCAGCACGCGATTGGATTGCTCGGTCTTTTTGAGCAATTCCGAAATCTGCGAAAGTGTGGCGACCTTGATCTTCACCCGCCGCCGCAGCAGCATGGTGAGTTCGTCGATCAGGTTTAAGTTGCGCGGGTCGGCAACCGCTACTTCAAGCACGCCATCCACTTCGGCCACCGGCACGAAGTTGTAGCGGAACATCATATCGACCGGCACAAGGCGTAACAGTTCGTGATCGAGCTTGCCCTCCTTGAGGTCGATAAATTCACAGCGGTAGCGCCGCGCCAGACTCTCCGCGTTTGCTTGTTCGGAGGCCGGATCCACCAGCCGTATTCGATCAATTGTCGCCATGGTGTTTCGATCAGCCTCCCATATGATCGGCCAGCGAGAAGATGGGCAGATAGAGCGCCACCAACACGAAAGCCACAAAAATACCCATAAAAATCATGATTGCCGGTTCGATCAACGAGAGCAGGGCCTGCATGCGAACCTGTACGTCGTCTTCGTAGAACTCGGCGACCGAGCCGAGCATGGCCGGTAACGCGCCGGTTGATTCGCCGACTTCGATCATGTCCACGGCGAGGCCCGGGAAAATGCCTGTGTCTTTGATCGAGGCGTATAACGTTTGCCCTTCTCTTACCGATTTGCGGACCTTTTCAAGCGACCGTTTGATCAACGATGCCCCAACCGATTCGCCGGCCGTTTCAAGGGCCTGTACGAGAGGGATGCCGCCTATCAGCAATGTGGAAAGTACGCGCGCAAATTGCGCCACCTGATACTTAATCCAGATTTCCCCGAAAAGTGGGGTGTGTAGACGGATCTTGTCGAGCGTCGGCTGGGCGGCTTCAGTCTTGGCCCAAAAGTAGAAAGCGACTGAGGCGACTATCAACCCCGCAAAGGCGACCAGAATGTAATCTTTAGCCGTGGTGCCAACTGCGATCAGGATTTGCGTAATGGCCGGCAACTGCGCGTTCATGCTGTTGTAGAGTTCGGCGAAGTTGGGCACCACGTAGGTGACCAGAAAAAGGATCAATAGAATCACGAGGATGATCAGCAAAACTGGGTAGATCAACGACACCATGATCTTTTTCTTCACGGCCAAGTTCAGCTTCTGATAAGTGATGTAGCGATCCAGAACCTCAACCAAGGCGCCGCTTTTTTCGCCGGCCATGATCGAGGTGACGTAGATGGCCGGAAAGGCGCCGGGACGGGCGAAGGCGTCGGAAAGCAATGCGCCGTTTTTCACTTCGTCGCGGACCGTTTTGACGTATGGGCTGAGTTTTTCGTCCGTCAACCTTTCCGACAACAGGTCGAGAGACTTCAAGATAGGCAGACCGGCTCGGATCAAAGTAACGAACTGCTGATTGAAGATCAGGAACTTTTCCAGATTGATCTTCTTTTTCTTGTCAGACGAGCCGATATTGATGTTGCTAATAGCTTTGGCGCGGTTCTTGGGCTTCACCGAATAGATAAGGAAGCCTTTTTCATTGTACTTTTCCCGCAGATCGTTTTCGCTGGCGGCTTCGGCCACCTGTTGGTGGATCTGGCCGCGGGCGTCGGCGTACTTTAGAATGAACTCGGGCATTTTAGCGCGTAGCCTCCACTAGCTCTGCTCCAGCGGGAAGCTTCATCTCAAATAGATCGGCAGGTTGCGTCTTATTTCGGAGTTCGTTCCTGAATTGGAAGGACATTACCGAAGAATCTTGCCCGGTTACGGTTAACTTGCGGATGGTAAACTGTTCATCCACCAGGAAAACCACTTCCCGATACGCCGATTTCTCGAAATTCTTGGGGTGCGCTTTAACGTTGAGCCCGTCGGCGGTTTTCGAGTATTCAAAGCGATCAAAATCGCGGTCGAAGTCGAGCTTACCGATGAGAAATGCAAGTGGGACGCGCATATCATCAGCTTCTTTCAGTTTGGTCTTCTCAACTTGCTTGGTCGAAGGTGAATAAAAGTAGAAGAATTTGCCGTCGCTTAAAAAGAATTTGCCTGGTGGTTTGGCGTAGTTCCAGCGCATACGGCCTGGCTTGCGGAGGAACAGGTGACCGGATTCGGAGCGTCGTGATTGTACGCCGATTCCCCCAATGTAGGTCTGATCGAAGTCTAACTCCAATGATGTTATAGAGTTATACCGTTTTTCGATCCCCGTCAGGGCAGGACGAAGCTCCTGCCCGGGGAGCAATTGGAGGAGACACAGTAAGCTTGGAAAGCAACGCCACACTATGACTTAGACGACGGCCGGGGCGGATTCGTTGAGTGGGACTAGATAGAACGCACTTCGAGCCCGGACATCGGGAAGTCCTTGAGATTGCCTGTGATCAGGACACAGTGATTCGAAACCGCAATGGCGGCGATCAAAGCATCCGCCATTTCGATGGTCCGGCCCTTGGAACGCCAATGGTTTTTCATGTCTCCCGCCAATTCAGACGCCGATCTTGAACATTCCACGAACTTCAGGCTCCTTAGAAAATCGGAAGTCGCCGCTTCTTCTCCTATTCTTAGGCCAGCCCTGACTTCGGCTACTGTAATGGCGCAACATGCCAGGATATTTTCTGAGTCTAAGGCGCGCTCCAGAAAGTGAATCGCTTCGGACTTTCCGCGCAGGACGTTGATTAGGACGTTCGTATCCAATAAATAAAGCGCCAATTCAACCCACTTGCTGTTTTTTGAAACGAACTTCACTTTCGCGGCGCAATCCTCTGACGTACGCCTCCACACCATTCTTCAATTCAGGATGATCCGCTTTAGACCAAGCGCCAGCCGCCGCTTTCAATGCAGCAGACTGCCGCAGCCTGAGCAGTTCTTTCTCGGCGGCATTCGTTATGAACATGCTTCGGCCACGCTTGCCCACAAGTACGTCGATTTCATTCACGAGTGCTTTGGGTATTACAACATGGGTTCGAGTATTCATATAATCTCCCACTTGTATATTAACATTGTGTGGGCTTTGCGTTTTCAAGCGGATTCCAACCCGGATGGGGCGTCGTTGTTTTCGTTGCGATGGGAATACCCCCAGCGAACGATCAGGAAGCAGGTTAGTGTATTGGGATTTGAGGCCGCCCGTCGAAGAATCTTCGGCCCAACAAAAACCCGGCGCACACTGTGAGCCGGGCATTCTCTTTACGGCATCCTCTTAGCGTACGGCGGTTACAGGGAATTCGTTGACCACCAATTTGATATCGGTTCCGCCGACGCGGATTTCCTGAATCTTGTACTTCCCGGCTTCGGTCCCGTAACGCACAGTTGTGGTGGAGAATTTGCTGCCGACGTTCTCGACTTTCGCGGTGGCGTCGACGGAGGTTTTGCCCTTCTTAATGGAAACCTTATCGCCATCAATTTCCATCTTGTATTCACCGGCCTTGACTTCCTTGCCGTTAATAGTTGCGTCTTCGTAAAACACAATGCGATGAGTGGATGCGCCGGCAAATGCCATTGTCAGGGTGGCGCAGAGTAACAGAATCTTCTTCATAAACAGAGTTCTCCTTACGGACCCGAGAGAGGCCTCGGGC
The DNA here is from genome assembly GCA_025350695.1 of Acidobacteriota bacterium. Taxonomy (GTDB): domain Bacteria; phylum Acidobacteriota; class Terriglobia; order Bryobacterales; family Bryobacteraceae; genus JANXSF01. Next base: position 35,864 of record JANXXI010000321.1, on the reverse strand, counting down.
CAGTGCAAATAAGCTTTCGATTTTGGGTTGGGCCGCTAAACTAGCAATCCCCTCGGATTGCCTGTTTCAGCTTGCCCTGTTGTAGAAGAATACGAACCAACCCAGGATTCGTTCCGCGAAAAAAGATTTTGTTTATTTAAGAAAAGTTCTGACCAAATCCTTGGCTTGGCCTAGGGCCTCGGGGCTGGAACCAAATTCATGGATCCACACAATTTCCGGATCGCGCCGGAACCAGGTTACCTGACGCTTAGCATATTGGCGGCTGTGGATCTGGGTTTCTTCAATCGCAGCTTCTAAACCAGTCTCGCCGCTTAAGTGCCTCATCGCCTCGCGGTAACCGATCGATTCAAATGGTTTCAAGGTTGCGGGGTAGCCGAGAGCCAAAATTCCCTTCACCTCCTCAATCAATCCGCTGTGGAACATCCGTATGGACCGGGCATTGATTTTGTCGCACAGCAACTTCCGGGGCGGATGCAAGCCAATCTTTAGGATTCGGTAACCTTCCAGCCGGTCCTGCTTGCCGGCCATCTGTTCAGCGCCGGCTCTTCCGCCCAAGATCCGAATCTCCAAAGCTCGAATAGTTTTGTTGACGTCCGCGGGTTGAATTCTCCGCGCAGCCGAAAGATCCAATCGCCACAGCAGGCGGTGCAGGGACCCGGGGCGTCGCGCCTCTCGAACTGTGAGCTTTGACCGGAGTGCTTCGTCGCGCTCCGGACTCGGGGACAGTCCTTCAAACAAAGCTTTAATGTAGAACCCGGTTCCGCCGCACAAAACGGGCAACTTTTGTCGATCAGAGATGTTTTTTAACAAGGGACGCGCGAATCGGGCGTACTCACCGGCGGTCATCAATACGTCTGGATTGAAGGTATCAATCAAATGATGAGGAATGCCTTGGCGTTCCGCCAGGCTGAGTTTAGCGGTGCCGATATTGAAATGCCGGAATAATTGAATGGAGTCGCAGTTAATAATTTCTCCATCAAACTGTTGGGCGACGCTCAAGGCTAGGTCGCTTTTTCCAGAGCCGGTGGGGCCAACGATGGTAACCAAAGGATGTAGGCGGTCCGTCAAACCACTAGGCTAGCAAACGGATGTTCGCCGACGAAGTATACTGAAATAGAATTGAAATCGTCCGGACCTGTGGCAAACCCAGGAACTGGTTGAGGAAGGTAAGGGTCTGATGATCCGTTTTGGCAAAACTGCTCTGGCTGTAACTTTGACGTGCTCGTGCTTAATGGCGCAGCCGGACAAAAAAGAACAAGATCGCGCTGCTGCCTTTTACAACTACGCGATGGGACGTGTCTATACGGAATTGGCAGGCGCCTACGGCAACAAGGGCGAATACGTCAACAAAGCTATAGACCATTTCAAGTCTGTGCTGAAGGCTGATCCGAACGCCACCTTCATCACTGAGGACATCTCCGACCTTTACGTCCAAGGGGGCCGCACCAGGGATGCTATTCGCGAAGCCGAAGATGCGCTTAAGGCTAATCCGCAGGACTTGTTGCCGCGCCGCATTCTTGGGCGCATCTATACTCGCTTGATTGGGGATCCCCAAAGCCGTCAGGTGAACGAAACGATGCTCAAGAATTCTATTGAGCAATATACAAAGATCACCGAACAGGAGCCGAAGGACACTGAAAGCTGGATCATGCTCGGCCGGCTCCAGAAGATGAGCACCAACTCGGTGGAATCGGAAAAGGCATTTAAGAAGGCGTTGGAAATCGATGCCGACAACGAGGACGCGTTAACCGGCCTTGCTCTTGTCTATGGCGATTTGGGCGATACAGCTCGCGCTTCGGAAATACTTAGGCGCGTCACGGACAAAAATCCGTCCATGCGGACCCTGACGGCGCTGGCTAGCTCCTACGAGCAGATGCACGATTACAAGCTGGCCGCCGAAACCTATAAAAAAGCGCTTGAGCTGCAGCCTGATAACGACGAAATCAAGCGCCAGATGGCTGGCGCGTTGTTGATGGGCGATCAAATCGATGACGCTCGCAAGGTGTTTGAGCAACTCATTCAAGAAGACCCTAAAGACATCGGCTCTCGCTTGCGGCTCTCGCAAATCTATAGGCAGCAAAACAATTTCGACAAAGCCTGGGAGATGCAAAACAATGCCAAGTCCATCGAACCGGGTAATCTGGAAATTCGCTACAACGAAGTGAACTTATACGACGCCCAGGGCAAGACGGCCGAAGCGATCAGTTCCTTGAAAGATATCCTCATCGCGACCCAGAAGAAGACCTACACTGCGCCCGAGCGGGCTACTCGCGCCAATCTGCTTGAAAGGCTTGGGCTGTTGTATCGTCAAAGCGAGCAGACTGCCAAGGCCGTGGATACTTTCCGTTTGTTGGGGGATTTGGATACGACGCTTGGCTCTCGTTCTTCAGCGCAGATCGTCGACACCTACCGCCAAGCGAAGGAATATCAAAAGGCTGTTGACGAAGCGGACAGTGCTTTGAAGAAATTTCCGAAAGACCGCATGATTCTGATTGTCCGCGCATCCGCCCTTGGTGAACTTGGAAAAACCGCAGATGCTGTCAATTCGTTGAAGACATTACTTGACGGAAAACCAACGGATCGCGACACATATCTGAGCATTGCTCAGGTTTACGATCGCGCGAAGAACTATCCGGAGATGGCTAAGTCGATTGATCAGGCCGAAAAGCTCAGCACATCGAAAGAAGAAAAGGAGGGCGTGGTTTTTACGCGCGCCGCCATGTTCGAGAAGCAGAAGAAGTACGATCAAGCAGAGTCTGAATTCCGCAAAGTGCTTGAGATGAACCCGCAGAACCATAATGCCATGAACTATCTGGGCTACATGTTCGCGGACCGCAACCTGCACCTTCCCGAGGCCCGTCAACTCATTACGAAGGCCCTTGAACTGGATCCAGGCAATGGCGCCTACCTTGATTCGATGGGCTGGCTTGCCTTCCGCCAGGGTAAGTACGAAGAAGCTGAGGACAACCTTAAGAAGGCTGTGGAACGGCAACCTAAAGACGCGACGATTTACGATCATCTGGCCGAGGTTTACTTCAAACAGGAAAAGATGAAGGATGCTGTCAACTCCTGGGAAAAATCGGTGAGGGCCTGGGAAGCTGCCGGTCCCAGCGAACGCGAAGGTGTTGACATTACCGGCATTCAGAAGAAGCTGGAACGCGCCAAGAGCCGTTTAGCTAAGAATCGTAACTAAAACTTCAAACACAGTTACCTTCGCTTGCGATACGCTGGAAGGATGCGAACGATTGTTTGTGTTTTTACCCTTTTAGCGCTTCCGTTCTCGATATTCGCGGTCCAAAAGCTGGGCAAACCGCTAACTCTCGACAAGCCCATGACGGTTGCCGATGTGATGGCTAATCCTTCGTCGCTTGCCGGCAAAATGGTTCAGGTGAAGGGGAAGATTTCCGAAGTCTGTCAGATGGCGGGCTGCTGGATGAGCCTGGTCGATGGAGAAAATATCCTTCGCATCAAGGTTAACGATGGGGATATAGTGTTTCCCAAAGAGTCTGTTGGGAAGATGGCCATCGCCGAGGGCAAGCTTGAAAAGATTGAGTTGACTCGCGACCAGATGATTGCCCGCGCCAAGCATGAAGCCGACGAGCAGGGCCGCAAGTTCGACCCGAAATCCGTGAGGGCGGGAAAGACGATTTACCAGATCCAGGGCGTTGGGGCCGTGGTGCTGGACTAGAGCATGAAAATCATAGCCCTCGCTTTGATCTTGGCCGTTTCAGGGCTTGCGCAGGAAAAGGCGGCGCCGAAACAACCCAAGCTGATCGTCTTCATTGCCGTCGACCAATTTCGTTACGATTATCTGCTGCGCTTCCGGAAGGACTACAACGCGGGACTTGCGCGCCTGCTGGAACATGGCGCTGTTTTCACAGATGCCAACTACATGCACTTTCCAACGGTGACGGCGGTGGGTCACGCCACCATGCTTAGCGGGGCAATCCCGAGCATTTCTGGAATCGTGGCGAACGATTGGTACGACCGGCAAGCTGACAAGGACGTTACTAGCGTTCAAGAACTTAACAAAGAGATTAAGATTATTGGTTCCGACTCCAAACTCGTTTCCTCCCCGAATCGTCTTCTTGTTAGCACGCTTGGCGACGAAATCAAAATGTCAGGGCGCTGGAATGGATCGAAGGTCGTTGGGCTCTCCATTAAGGATCGCAGCGCTATCCTTCCCGTTGGACGGATGGCCGATGCCGCCTACTGGTTCGATATTGACTCTGGCAATTTCGTTTCCAGTTCTTGGTATATGCCGGCTCTTCCCGGTTGGATCGAAAAAGTGAATAGTGAACGCCCAGCCGACAAGTACGCGGGCCGCGAATGGTTCCCTTTGCTTGAAAAAGGGGCGCCGTTCAAGAAAATGTCCGACAAGAAGGACAAGACGCTCTACAAGGAAATTGAAAGTAGCCCCTACGGCAATGAGTTGATCGAGGAGATGGCCGAACAGCTTATTACGAGGGAGTTGCTTGGACAGCGCGCCGCACTGGATCTGTTGGCCATCAGCTATTCAGCCAACGATTACGTGGGCCACAACGTGGGACCGGACGATCCTCAAGTGCGGGACATGGCGATTCGCACAGATCGGCTACTGGGCAAGCTTTTCGCACTGCTCGACTCGAAAGTTGGGCGCGATAATTATATCGTTGGATTCACCGCCGATCATGGTGTTGCTCCTCTGCCCGCCAAGCAAATGGAGCGAAAGATGCCTGGACAGCGATTAGTTTCCGACGATGTTCGCAAAGCTATTGACGGCAGGCTTAGCGAACTCTACGGGGAAGGGAAGTGGGTACTGAACAAAGCGCCCGAGGCTCCGGCTCTGAATGAAGGTCTGGCCAACGCCCGCAAAGTGAATTTGGCCGAAGCTCGTGCGCAAGCTGCGGAAGCCGTTCGACGGCTGCCTGGGATCATGCGCGTCTACACCCGCGAACAGATCATTGAAGGAAGGCTGCCGGGTGATCGCATCGGTACCAGAATCGTGAATGGTTACTTTGATGGACGCAGCCCCGATTTGGTCGTTGTGCCGTTACCTTATTATTTTTATAGAACCGAGGTGACTGGCACCACCCATTTCTCAGCCTTCAGCTACGATACCCACGTGCCCTTGATTTTGATGGGTCCGCAATTTAAAGCAGGAAACTATCGAGTGCCCGTAGCCGTCAATGACATTGCGCCGACGCTGGCAACTGCGATTGGCGTCGAAATCCCTAGCGGTTCGGTTGGCCGGACGTTGGTGGAAGCGCTTGTAAACTAAAGCTTTTGTTTAGCAAATGGTTGAGTCGATGAAGATCCCCTTTGTGTTACTCTGGAAGGTACCAAAATCATGCGTAAGGAGTCTGTTTTCGCAATGCTGAATTTTCTGAGCCGGTCGCTGCTCACCCTCGCCCTTGGCCTAGTTGCCACCGCCTCCCTGTCCATTGCCCAATCGAAGGTAGGTATCATTAACCTGCAAAAGGCTGTTCTTGATACTGCTGAGATCAAGAAGGCTCAAAATGAGTTAGAAGCCAAGTTCAAGCCCAAGACGGATAAGATTGATGCGCTGAACAAAGAGTTGGCTGATATCCAGAACAAACTCCAGACGATGGCCGGCAAGCTGACGCAGCAAGCTGAGCAGGAAATGCAAGCCACGGGTGCACGGAAACAGCGCGAGATGACACGCCTTTCCGAAGATGTACAGGCCGACGTTGATCGCGAACGTAACGAAGTGTTGCAACGAGCAGCCACACGGATGCAGGAAGTAGTCAAGAAGTTGGCTGAAGCCAGCGGGTTGGACGTCGTCGTTGACGTATCGAACACGGTGTTTTTCAAGCCGGCTCTTGAAATTAGTAAAGACGCCACCACGGCCTACGATAAGGCTTACCCGGTCGGCAAGTAAATCAGGAACAATCGCGGGCTTTGCGGAGTCCATTTTATCTTAAGCAGGAGGTAAACCAAGTGGCTGGATACCTTGACACCTACGGCGAATCCGAGGTTAAGCGCGAGAAAATTATCAAGGGGACAGGGATCGCTGCGGCAATCATCATAATTGCTTCAGGATCCCTTTACTTTTTCATGCGCGACTTTCAAGAGAAGCAGAAACTCAATTCGTTCCGCGAGCTGGTCTCAAAGAAGGACTACAAGGCCGCCTACGCAATGTGGGGATGCACGGACGCGGCTCCATGCCCTCAATACAGCTTTGAGCGATTTATGCGCGATTGGGGCCCTGATAGTCCAGTTGGCAAGTCTGCTCAGGTATCAGTTTTGCGGACCAACTCCTGCACCGACACGGTGATTCAAGTTTGGAACATCGGCGCCAAGGAGGAGGTCAACGTGCTTGTCAATCGCAAAGATAAGTTGATTGGCTTCGCGCCGTGGCCCGTCTGCGATCCGCACATGAAGATGCCGTAGGGCCAAAATGGATTAAGCACTTTCCCCTATTGGTGCAGCGCAGCATTTCCGCTCAACCCCGGGGTCATTGCTACTAGTCGGCTGATCGTTTCCGGTCGAATCGGAATACTAGATGGCCGCTAAACCAGCACCCGGCGAACGCCGCGACGAAAAAAGGTCCAGAGAGCCGGCAAGACCGTTGCGGCTTCAGTTCACAGACGCGACGAGCGCGCTTCATAATTTTGAGATACAGATGTTCGACGCTGGCGGTGGGGGCTTGGGGGTAATTTCTCCTATTGATCTCTCCGTCGGAATGGAAGTCCTGCTAACGGGGGAGTGGAGCGGCGGGGACCTAAACCAGAAAGCTTCAGTCAGATGGTGTAGGCCGACGCAGAGCGGTCGATTCCGGGCAGGGCTCGCGATCTTGGAAGGGCAGAAGGATTCTCTGCCCGGGAAAAAGGCCAGACCGCAGCCGGAGGCAAAACAGGAGTCGAGTCAAAGCGAGCCAAATCCTCCAGAACCGGATTGGGAGTCTGTGGACGATTTCTACGAGCTACTGCAGCTCCACCATAAGGCCGATCCGGATACGATCCATCGAGTGTACAGGTTGATGGCGCTACGGTATCACCCCGATAATAAAGAGACAGGGCATACGGCAAGATTCAGACTCCTCACTGAGGCCTACCAAACCCTAGCGAATCCGGAATTGCGCGCCTCGTACGATGTTAAGACGGAAGCACAAAGGCGACGCAGATGGAAAATTTTCGATCAAGGCGCGGCCGCAAATGGAGTGGGTGACGAAAAACGGAAACGGGATGGCATCCTAGGCTTGCTCTATACAAAGCGTCTTAACGATCCTGAGCATCCCACGATGAGTATTCAGGACCTGGAAGATTTGTTGGGCGTGGCGCGGGAGCACCTTGAATTCAGCGTCTGGTATCTGAAAGAGCAAGGGCAAATCGTTCGCACAGACGCCGGCAAGTACTCAATAACCATCAAGGGCGTCGATGCAGCCGAAGCAGGCCAGTCAGCCTGGCACGCATCCGCCACGAATAGGGCGAGACTGATTCCGGCTCCCGAAAGCCCCGTAGCCTGATTGAACCCCATGGGAATTCGGTAGAATCGTAACGGGTCGTTCCGATGGTCAAAATCTTCTGTTGGTTAACATTCGCCTCGCTTTGCGCAGCGGCGCCCGCGAAGCTCGATTTCACTCGCGACATCCGGCCGATACTTTCCGACAAGTGCTTCACTTGTCACGGGCCGGATGAAAAAACACGGATGGCGGGGTTGCGGTTGGATACGAAGGATGGCGCATTTGAGGATCGCAAGAATGGGGCCGCTGTCGTTCCGGGCTCCGTCGCGAAGAGCAAATTATTAACCCGCATCTCTCATGAGAACAAGAATCTGCGCATGCCGCCAGCCTCGGCCGGGGAGCCGCTTTCGGAAAGACAGATCAGCTTAATTAAACAGTGGATTGAAGCTGGTGCGCCGTGGGCAATGCATTGGGCTTATGAACCACCGAAGCGTCCAACCATCCCTGAGGCAAGAGCAAAAGCACAGGTTCGAAATCCCATCGACTCGTTGGTGCTCGCCCGCCTTGAAAAAGAAAATCTGACGTTTTCTCCTGAAGCCGATCGCGCCACTCTTTTGCGCCGTCTCACCTTCGACCTGACGGGACTGCCACCCACGCCGAAAGAAATCGCTGCCTTCATTGCCGACAAGCATCCCGGCGCTTATGAACGACAGGTGGACCGCTTGCTGCAATCGCAGCACTATGGTGAAAAGATGGCCATGCAGTGGCTGGACTTGGCCCGCTACGCTGACACGCACGGCTACCACATCGACAGTCATCGCGACATGTGGCCGTGGCGCGATTGGGTGATCCGCGCCCTCAACGATAACAAGCCCTTCGATCAATTTACGGTGGAACAACTGGCGGGGGACCTAATGCCGGGCGCCAACACTGAGACGCGTATAGCGACCGCCTTCAACCGCAATCACATGATCAACTTTGAAGGCGGCGCGATTCCGGATGAGTATCAAACCGAATATGTCGCCGATCGCGTGGAAACCACTTCCGTTGTTTGGATGGGAATGACCACCGGTTGCGCAAAATGCCACGATCATAAGTACGATCCCATTCGCCAAAAAGATTATTACCAAATGGCGGCCTTCTTCAACACCATTCCGGAGAAGGGGCTGGACGGGCGCAAGGGGAATGCCGAGCCGATGATGCTTCTGCCTGGCCACGAAAAGCAATTGCTGGATGAGTTGGGGAAGGCGATTCCCGCAAAGGAAAAGTTGCTCCCCGAAAAAGAGATGACCGCGATGCAAACTCAGTGGGAGACGACTGGTTTGGCAAAATTTGCGGGACCTTCGCGCGATGGCCTAATCGCTCACTATGAATTTGATGACAGCTTGGCGGATGTTGCAGGCGGGTATCGCCATGGGCGCGCCACCTCCGGTGAGGTGACTTACGCCGACGGGATCGTTGGCCGTTCGGCGACTTTTGGTGGGCAACAGATTTCAGTGGAACTGGCCTCAACTTCTGACATCGATTTGGCGAAACCTTTCAGCATGGCCTTTTGGGTGAAACCCAGTGGCGACAAACCCATGACGTTCCTCAAACAGATGGATGAGGCTGGCCGCGGGTGGAGCATCCAATGGGGAGAGTCCGAAGCGATTCCCGGATTGAAGCGAGTGGCGAACGTTCGCCTGGTTTTCGCGGGAGGGAACGGGAAGCAACTGGAACTGGTTTCCCGCACACGCATTGCTCAAGGCCAATGGACGCATATCCTGGTTTCAAACTCAGCGCGCGGTCCGCAAGGAGTACATGTCTACTTTAACGGCGCCGCCGAAGCATTCGATGTCTCCGGCGAAGCTTCAGCTACTGGTTCCTCGGCTCCTATCCGTATTCAAGGCGGGATCGGCGGATTATTCGGTCAACTGGATGATTTGCGTCTTTATGCCCGGGCATCCGGTCCTGAGTTGGCTCAACAGCTTTCGCAACAAGAGCCTGTACGCGCCATGCTCTTCAATGCTGCAACCAAGCGCAATCGAGATCAGGTGTTCAAGCTTCGTGACTATTTTCTGACCCGGGAAGCCCCTGAAGAGCAGCGCAAACTTTATGCCGAGTTAAAGCAATTGAAGGAACAGCGCGACCGCCTGGAACTGGAAGCGCCAAGCGTGATGGTGATGGAAGAGATGACCAAGCCTCGGGATACTTTTATCCTTGGACGCGGTGATTATCAAAACAAGGGCGAAAAGGTGTTCGCTAATACTCCGGCAATGTTGCAGCCGATTGAATCGTCGCTGCCGAAAAATCGCTATGGGCTAGCGAAGTGGTTAGTTCAACCCGATCATCCGCTAACTGCGCGGGTCGCAGTGAACCGTTACTGGCAAAATTACTTTGGCGTCGGATTGGTGAAGACGGTGGAGGATTTCGGATCGCAAGGCGACGCTCCTTCCAATCAAGATTTGCTCGATTTCCTAGCCACCGAATTTGTTCGCACTGGCTGGGACGTGAAGGCGATGCAGCGGTTTATTGTTACCAGTTCCACATATCGGCAATCCTCCAAAGTAACTGCGGAAATGCATGAACGCGACCCTGAAAACCGCCTGCTCGCTCGGGGACCTCGTTACCGGCTTCCCGCGGAACTTGTGCATGACAACGCTCTTTTTATTAGCGGTTTGATCAATCTCGAAGTAGGTGGAAAGAGTGTATATCCTTACCAGCCTTCCGGCATTTGGGAGGAGCTTGCGTTCGGTGGGGAATACTCCGCGCAGAAATATAAGCAGAGTCACGGGGCCGATCTTTACCGGCGGGCCATGTATACGTTTTGGAAAAGAACTGCGCCGCCAGCTTCCATGTCGACTTTCGACGCGCCCGATCGGGAAAAATGTGTGGCTCGCCGTGCGGTGACAAATACACCCCTGCAGGCGTTAGTGTTGTGGAACGACCCAACTTACCTTGAAGCCGCCCGCGTATTTGCGGTACGGATGTTGAAGGAGGGTGGAGTGGATACGGCTTCACGCGTTCGCTACGGCTTTGAACTGGCTACCGGACGCAAGCCGCAGGCTAAGGAACTTTCCGTGCTTGCTGATTTAGTGAGCGAGCAAGTTGCTATTTACAAGAAGGACGAGGCTTCGGCAGGCGCCTTGCTGAAGGTCGGCGAGTCGCCCGTTGATCCCAGTCTGAACAAAAGCGAACTGGCGGGTTGGACCACTCTAGCCACGACGATTCTCAATCTTGACGAAGTGATCACAAAGGAATAACGCATGGCTTTAGATGATCTAATCGAATACGGGAGGCGGATCGCGGTGACTCGTCGTCGTCTTTTTGGCCTTGGCTCCACCGGCATTGGAACCGCCGCGTTGGCTTCTCTGTTTGAGCGCGATGGTCTGGCAGCTTCCTCGGATCGGAATCCGAAGACCGGCGGCATGACCGGTCTGCCGCATTTTCCAGCCAAGGCGAAGCGCGTAATTTTCCTGCATCAATCCGGGGCCCCGTCGCAAATCGATCTCTTCGACTACAAGCCTCAGATGAAGAAGTTCAACGGATTGGAATTGCCGGACTCCATTCGCAACGGCCAGCGTATTACCGGCATGACGTCCGGGCAGACCTCTTTCCCTGTTGCGTCCACTATTTTCAAATTCGCGCAACATGGGAAGAGCGGCGCCTGGATGAGCGAGCTGCTGCCACACACCGCCAAAATTGTCGACGACATTACCATCATCAAATCGATGCACACTGACGCGATCAATCATGATCCGGCGATTACTTTTATCCAGACGGGCAGCCAACAGCCAGGCCGCCCCAGCATCGGCGCGTGGGTCAGCTATGGGTTGGGCAGCGAGAATCAGAACTTGCCGGGATTTGTTGTTCTGGTCTCGCAATCCAATACGCCTGCCAACGATCAGCCCTTATTCTCGCGGCTGTGGTCTAGCGGATTTCTGCCGTCCAACTACCAGGGCGTTAAGTTCCGGTCAAGCGGCGATCCGGTCCTGTTCTTGAGCGACCCTCCCGGAATGGCGAAGACTACGCGGCGCCACATCATCGACAGCGTTCAGAAGCTGAACCAGATGCGTCTTGAGGCCTATGGCGATCCGGAAATTGAAACGCGTATTTCGCAATACGAGATGGCGTATCGGATGCAGACCTCGGTTCCTGAGTTGATGGACGTTTCAAAGGAGCCGGAGTCCACGTTCCAGCTTTATGGAGAAGATGCCCGCAAGCCCGGTACTTATGCGGCGAACTGCTTGCTTGCGCGCAAGCTGGCCGAGCGTAATGTGCGGTTCATTCAGATTTATCACCGCGGGTGGGATCAGCATGGAAATTTACCTCGGGATATCGCGCTGCAATGCAAAGGAACCGACCAGGCTTCGGCGGCGTTGATTACCGATCTGAAGCAGCGCGGATTGCTCGACGATACTTTAGTAATTTGGGGCGGAGAATTCGGACGTACCGTTTACAGCCAAGGAAAATTGACGGAGACGAATTATGGCCGCGATCATCATCCTCGTAACTTCACGATTTGGATGGCTGGCGCGGGCGTGAAAAAAGGATTTTCTTTGGGCGAAACCGACGACTACAGCTACAACATTACGGCCGATCCGGCGCACGTGTTTGACCTGCAGGCGACGCTGCTGCATCTGTTAGGCGTTGACCACAAGAAGTTAACGTACAAGTTTCAAGGGCGTTATTTCCGGCTGACGGACGTCCACGGCGAGTTGATTCAAAAGGTGCTCGTCTAGAGAGGACTACCACTTCAGGGCATTGATCGTTTTGATGTGGGCCATCCTTTGTTCCTGCGCGGTGGCGGCAATCCAAATGTCATTTTCAGGAATTGGTTTTAGCGCCTTGGTGTATATCTCCGTAAGCAAGTGCCGTCTTTCGTCCGAAGCCCAATAGCCGAAATCGATTCAGACTGGTTTGAAACCACCATTCGTACTTGTCCCGTACTCAGCTGCCTTAATGCGTGCTCGCCCAAAATGATCGCGGGAAGATAGATTTTCGAGGCACGCCCAGGGATCGGCTGCAGCTTTGAGCCGCCTTCGGCGTATCCTCAGTCATCCACTTGGCCGAACTCATCGGCAATCAGCCGATCCAGTTGAGATTCTCTTTGTGCAGATCTTTCCGGCCCTCCGAAGGCCTTTAATCAAGGCCTTTCAATAGGTTTAAATTAAATAGGTCTTAGACGAAGAAGATTATGAAATTCCGTTAGTGGTTTTGACGCCTGAGCAGGGCGTCCTTTGGGCCGCCCGCCGAGGGAGCCTCGACCCAACTATTTCTAAGTCGCTCGCCCAGTATTGGATTGCCATCGCAACAGCCTTCGCTCCAAACGGCCAATTCCCCAACCGATCAACAATACAACGCTTGAAAGAATCGCCATTCCCGCGAAGACGCCTGTAGTGTCGAACACGCCCTCACTCTGGGCGATCAAGTACCCAATGCCCTTTGATGAGCCCATGTACTCACCCACTACCACGGAAATGATGGCAAACCCGATGCTGACGTGCAGGCTGGAAAAGATCCAGGCCATGGCGGAAGGAATCAAAACGTGGCGGAGCAATTGCCGCTCGTTGGCGCCCAGCATTCGGGCGTTTGAGATTAGCACTGGTTCTACTTGCCGCACTCCCTCAAGGGTGTTGAAGAAGACGATGAAAAACACAACCGTGACTCCAAGCGCCACCTTTGACCAGATTCCGAGTCCAAACCAAAGCAGGAAGATTGGAGCCAGCACCACGCGCGGCAATGCGTTGCCCATTCGGATAAACGGGTCGAGCAAATCGGCAAGCCACTTTACCCGGGCAAGCAACAGACCGCAGCCAATGCCAAGTCCACCGCCGATCAGAAATGATAGCAATGCCTCTATCAGCGTTACGCCTAGATGCGGCAAAATGGAACCACTTGAAACCATCAACCACAATCGCGCGCCTATCTCGCTAGGCCGCGAGAAGAAGAATTTGTCTACCCAGTCGCGATCTACTCCCAACTGCCACAGGCCCAACACAAATGCCGCCAACAACAATTGCCATAGTCGCATCCAATATCTAGCGCTCATAGCTTTTCAGCACCTCTTCCCGCAAACTGATCCAGATCTTCGAGTACAGTTCATGAAAGCCCGGGTCGGTACGGATATCGATCAGGTTTCGTGGCCGCGGCAAATTCACATCGAAGATTCCGGCGATTCTGCTGCCTGGTCCGGCCGACAGAATAGCGACGCGGTCCGATAGGGCAATAGCCTCCTCCAGGTCATGAGTGATGAATAATACGGTCTTACCCGAACCCGTCCAAAGGCTAAGGATTTCGCTCTCCATTCGCAGGCGTGTGTGAACATCAAGCGCCCCGAACGGTTCATCCATCAATATGATCTCCGGCGAGTTAATCCAGGTTTGGGCCATCGCCACGCGCTTGCGCATGCCACCGCTCAATTGCGATGGATAATGATGGGCGAAGCCGTCCAGGCCTACCCGTTTGATCCAATCCATTGCTTCACCCGTAGCCTCGCGACCGCGTAGTTGGGGGCCCAGCGTGATATTTTCAAACACAGTCTTCCAGGGCATCAATGCATCTTGTTGAAACATGTACCCGGCCCGCTTGTTGATGCCGTCGAGCGGTGTAGAAAGCGCGCGGGATACGCCCGACGTTGGCGCAAACAAGCCTGCGGCAATGTTGAGGAGGGTGGATTTACCACAGCCACTGGGACCGACCAGCGAATAAAACGCCCCTTCGGGAATCTGCAACGAGACGCCCTCAACAGCGTGATAGTCGCCAAAGCGGTGACTGATGTTTTCGAACTCTAGAGCAAATTCCATCGGAACAGTTCATTATACGGTTGAACCTTGTCATAATGACGACTGTGTTGACTCGTAGACAGTTTCTGGGCGCGCCGTCGGTGCTTGCTCTGACCGCGGCTCCAGATCGCCCGAATGTGCTTTTCATAATTGCTGATGACCAATCGTGGCCTCACGCTGGCGCCTACGGCAGCAAGCTTGTGAACACCCCTGCGTTTGATCGGATTGCCAAAGAAGGCGCTCTCTTCCACAACTCCTTTTGCGTCGCTCCTTCCTGCACGCCTTCCCGTAGTGGAATTCTAACTGGCCGCAATATGTGGCAAGTGGAAGAGGCTGGGTTGCTATACGGAACCTTGCCGAAGAAATTTCCAATGTTTCCATTGCTGCTGGAAGATGCCGGTTATTTTGTGGGATTCACGGGAAAGACTTGGGCCCCGGGCGATGCGAAAGCTGGCGGTCTCACCAGGCATCCTGTTGGCCAGAGCTTCATGCAACGAAGGCGCCAGGAAGAGATTCGCGCTGGGCTAGACCCGAATGACTACTCCGCCAACTTCAATGATTTTCTTGAGGCCCGCCCGAAAGAAAAGCCCTTCTTTTTTTGGTTTGGTTCAACGGAACCACATCGCGTCTATCAGAAGGGCGCGGGTAAGCTGATCGGCAAGACCACCGACAACGTAGAAGTTCCGCCATACTGGCCCGATACGGAGGAGATTCGAGGCGACATTCTGGATTATGCAAGCGAAGTGGAATGGTACGATCAGCAGGTTTCGAAAGCCCTTGATCTGTTGGAGAAGACCGGAGAGATGGACAGCACTCTGATCATCATCACCAGTGACAATGGCATGCCTTTCCCTCGCGGCAAGGCGACGCTTTACGATCAAGGCACCCATATGCCGCTGGCCATTCGTTGGCCAAAGCGCTTCAATGGCGGTCAGCAGATTCAGGACTTTGTCAGCCATAAGGATTTCTCCCCGACGATACTTGAGGCGGCTGGTGTTGCTGTTCCCAGCTTGGTGGCGGGGCGAAGTCTGTTGCCGTTGCTAGCCGGCGGCAAGCCCGACCCAAAGCGCGACCATGTATTCACAGGCTTCGAGCGGCACGTGATGGCGCGGCCCGATGGCGCCACCTACCCTATGCGCGCGATGCGAACAAAGGATTTCCTATATGTGCGAAATTTTGCTCCCGATCGCTGGCCGATGGGCGGCGATTTCATCTCGTCTAATTTGACAGTCGAGGGTGATGTCGATGATTCGCCATCCAAAGATTTTCTGTTAGACGAAAAGAACAAGCGCGAATATCCCAAGCAACACCAACTGAGCTTTGGCAAGAGGCCCGCCGAGGAGTTGTTCGATCTGAAGAAAGACAAGTGGCAGATGAACAACGTTGCTAAGGATCCAGCCTACGGTAAGCAACTGGCGCGGTTGCGAGCGCGAATGACGGCCTACTTGAAAGAGACCGGCGATCCGCGGATTGAAGGGAAAGATCCGTGGCAGCAGTATCCCTACCGGCAAACTAACGGTTACGGAGCATCGTTCAACTCGACGCTGTCGGAAGAAGAACGGAAGAAGTTTCGCGCGCTTGGCGCTCATAAGCCGGAGTAAGTCCGAATTTGACAGACAACAAAAGACCTCTGAAAACGTTGGATCGGGTGCTGTCGAAAGCAGGCCTTGGTTCCAGGACCGAAGCTCGAAGTTGGATCGGCGCCGGTCGTGTACGTGTGAATGGACAGCTGATTCAAACCCCGGACCATTGGGTTGATTTGAAGCGGGACAAAGTCACGCTGGATGGCAAGCCAGTAAAAGCGGGCGAAAAATTGTACCTGCTGTTGTACAAGCCCACTGGCTATCTCACCACCTACGATGATCCCGAAGGGCGGCCCACGGTCTACGACTTGATCAAAGATGTGGGACAGTTTTTGGTGAATGTGGGTCGGCTGGACCTTGACACCAGTGGGCTGTTAATCATGACTAACGATACGCAGTTTGCCGAATTGGTCACCAACCCAGATTTCAAAGTGCCGAAGACTTATTTAGTGAAGGCATCGACACTGCTAAGCGACGAACATCTCGATCAGTTGCGCCAGGGCCTGGTTCTTTCCGATGGACCCACTAAGCCGGCCATCGTCAAAAGGCTGCGCGACTCGGGTAAATACACTCATCTTGAAATCACCATCACGGAAGGAAGAAACCGGCAAGTGCGTCGTATGATTGAGGCGCTGGAAGCGAAAGTGTTGAAATTGGTTCGAGTGGCAATTGGCCCCATTTCGATCGGAGATTTGAAGATCGGACAGTACCGGAACTTAACGCCGGCGGAGGTGTCGCTCTTGACCCAGAAAAAAGACATATAATAACCGCAGGAGCAATTCAACCTTGCTGTACTTACCCGGTCGTCCCATAAGAAGTTGTGATGGCGTTTCGCGCCGTGAATTGTTGCGTGCCGGTGGGCTTGGCCTACTTGGCCTGAACCTTCCGGAGTTCCTGCAAATGCAGGCCTACGCTGGTGCGGCGGCTAAGAGCGAAGCCAACAAACCGAAGGCGAAGAATGTCATTTTGCTGTTCCTGCAAGGTGGGCCCAGCCACATCGATATTTGGGATCCCAAGCCAGACGCTCCGTCAAACATTCGCGGCGAGTTCAAGCCGATTAAGACCAAGGTAGATGGCATTCAGGTCAGCGAGACGATGCCCCTGCTTGCCGAACAGATGGATAAAATCACGCTGATCCGCTCCATGAGCTACACTCCGGCGGGACTATTCAACCACACAGCGGCGATCTATCAGATGATGACCGGCTGGGCTCCGGATAAAGTTTCTCCTTCAGGACAATTAGAGCCGCCTTCGCCACGCGATTTTCCCCACATGGGATGCCAGATCGCGAAGATGCTGCCTCCGGACGGCCCCATGTTACCGTTCGTGGAAATGCCGCGGCCGTTGCAGGAATCGAATGTGATTGGCAAGGGGGGCGCCGCAGGCTTCCTCGGCAAAGCCTTTGACCCCTATCGCCTGTACCAGGATCCGAACAAGGAAGTGAAGCTGGACGATTTGACGCTGCGTCCGGAAGTTACGGCCGACCGATTGAAGGATCGCTTTGCTTTGCTCAAAGGCATTAACGGTTCGATGAAAGAGCTGGAGAAGGCTGTCAGCTCCTACGCATTAAATGAATATTATGAGAAGGCCTACGATCTAGTGCTCAGCGGTAAGGCTCGCGATGCATTTGATTTGAACAAAGAAGCGGACACGGTTCGGGATCGCTACGGACGCACAACCTTCGGCCAGAGCGCTCTGCTTGCGCGCCGGTTGATCGAGTCGGGAACGCGCTTCGTCCAAGTGAACTGGCCATCTGTCGCTAACGGCGATCCGGAAACGACGGCGTGGGATACTCATGCGTCGAACTTTGGGCCGCTCAAGAATCTGCATTGCCCAGTTCTCGACAAGGCGCTTTCAGCCTTGATTGAAGACCTGGATCAGCGTGGAATGTTCAAGGATACCCTGTTGGTCTGCCTCGGCGAATTTGGACGCAGCCCACGGTTGGGCGTCAGCACTTCGGGTAACACCAACTCACCCGACGGGCGCGATCACTGGCCCTATTGCTACACCGGAGTAATTGCAGGCGCGGGCGTGAAGCGTGGCGTTGCGTACGGCAAGAGCGATGCGCAAGGTTCATCGCCCGCCGATAAGCCTGTCCATCCCACGGACCTTGTGGCGACGATTTATTCGGCATTGGGAATTGATCCGGGAATGGAAATTCTCAACGATTTGAAGCAACCTCGCAAACTGGTGGAAGGTACACCCGTTACCGGCTTCTGGGCCTAAACGTTCTCAAACATTTTTTGATCTCTCTTTTTGCTTTCCCGCGCATTCCTAAGTGAAGGGGTTGGTAACGCAGCCAACCCGGAAAAGCAAAAAGGAGATCAATATGTTTCAAACCATCTATTCACGCATGTTCGTTTTAGCCGGCGCAGCCATTGCGCTGGTTCCTTCAGGTCTGGCTCAACCAACTCAACCGCCGTCTCGGGCACTCGTAACCTTCTCCGATGGCGCGGCGTGTGCCGGTTCGCCGGCTGGACCTCCATCGTTTGTGGCGCTGTCGGCGACGATTAACGCCACACAATTAGTGAGTAAGTTTGGTAGTGGTGGAGGGGCCTCCGGAAGACTAAAGTTTGACGATGTTGCCATCACCCGCAACGTGGACGACTGCACGGTTTCTTTGTATGGCCTGTTTCTTCCCGGCCGGCGCATTAATTCTGTCGTAGTCTCTTACCAAACTCTTGTAGGTACACTCTACAAGGAAACGTTACGCATGACTCTCACTGACGTATTCATCGCGTCAATAGGGGATACCGAAATCGGATCCGCCGCTCCGGTCGAGAAGGTTACTCTGAACTTTGGACGGATTACTATTTTCGATCCCGTAACAAACAAGTCCACAAGTTGGGACCTCGCGGCGAATCTACCCTAGGTTTTCAGAAGAGTGGAAGAGGGGGTGACATTCACGCCCTTATCGAGATCCTCTTCCAGCCGTCTTAAAGCTGCGCTAACCACGTCCCGATGATGCACCTTATGTCCGTCGCTCTGATCGGACATCCGCAACCAAAGACGGTGCAGCAACTCAACATCTTCGGGCCACAGACGGGGCGGGTGTGGCCCGAGGTTGAAAAATTTCGATTCCATACTATCCCGGTCAACAACCTCCAGCGCCATTTGCCGTTTCTCAGGCAGCGTTTCCCACTGATCGCCGAACAGCTTGGCCTGCTCATCGATCGACATTTTTCCGGAACTTCCAAGCACCACGGTGGAAGCCTTTAGCTTTGCCGCGGTTTGAACAATGGCCGAAGTGACGTTCGGGCTCTGCACCACCATCAACTCCACATGCTTACCCGCTTTTTCCGCCAGCGTAACCACCGAGGTAAACAAACCCTGCACATCCGTGCTGAACATTTGATCGGTGTCCAACTCGTCCTTCGAGAATTTCACGGCAAGCACAACGATCTCCATCCGGCGGATGTCCGTTTTTTCAATCGCCTTTCTCACGTGAGCCAATAGATTCGGGTTACTGGCGGGGATCAGTACGCAACCTGGGCGAATGTTGTGACTGTCGACCTGAGTTTCTTGCACTTGGAACTTCTCATGCTCCGTGATAACACCCGCATTCTTCTTATGGTTGTACTTCTCTGAGAAATAGAACAGCGTATAGAAAACCAACGTGAAAACGATGCCGGAGATAGTCGCAATTTCTTTCGTGAACAAGTTAGTGATCGCCAATCCAAAGAGGAAAAGAGAGATCAATCCCAGCCCAATTGGAATTTCCCTGCCGCCAATCCTGACGTTCCATCCAACCTTGTACTCGCGCGGGTGATTGGGTTGTTTGAATCGCAGGACCAGTACACTGAAAGCTTTCATCGCGAAGCTCCAGACAACACCAAATGCGTATGCTTCGCTAAGCAACGCCATGTCGCCGCGGGTTAGCAGAATGGTGAAGATCTGCATTCCCACCACCAGATTGATCATCCGGTAGGTTGTTCCGAATCGCACATGGGGCTTGCGGAACCAGTCCGGCAGCACGCCGTCTTCCGCCACTCGATTCAACACGCCATTGGATCCCACGATGGACGTATTCACCGCCCCGGCCAGAAGAATTGTTCCGACCACCACGACGAAGCCATGAAATCCGACGCGAGCCCAAAGGGGCCCGGCCAAATACATGGCGATGCCGCTGATGAGATTGTCGATGTATAGTCCTGTACGCTCCTTGTCGGGAATAAACATCACCGCCAGGAAGCTGACTAACGATGTGAAGATCATGCTGTACACGAAAATAACCGTGCCGGCTTTCTTCAAGTTTTCGTGCTTCGGGTGAGCGATTTCCCGGTTCACCTGCGCCAGCGTTTCAAACCCGCTCATGGCCAGCAACGAGTGTCCCAACCCGATCATGACCGCGATTCCCCAGAAGCTTGGAAGCGGTGTATGCTTCAGCCAGCCCAGCGCCGAATCTCCGAACCTGAAGTTCTCCGATGTCGGCATGGTGATGGGATAAGACCCTTTGACGAAATAGGTGATTACCGCCCAGACAACCAGCATCCCCACCATCACCGTGGTGAGTTGCATGATGTGAAGGGCCTTGCTGCTTGATTCATGCATGCCAATTGTATTCTGCCACCAGAAATAGAGAGTGATTGCAATAGCTAAAGCGGCTGCAAAATAGTTGGCGTTTACGTGCCATAGCGGATGGTGCAGTAGGTCGGTGACTTCGTTAATCAGCCCCGCAAGATACAACCCCGCGCTGACGCCGCTGATTGGGCCGGTAAGGACATAATCGAACATCAGTGCCGAGACGGAGAACTTGGCCAACGTCCCGCCCATGGCTTCATGAACCACGCGATAAACGCCGCCACGCACGAACATGCTGCAGCTTTCCAGGTAGAAGGACCGAATGGCCCAGCCAAACAGCATGATGCCGAGGATGAACCATGGGGCGGATCGGCCGATGGCGTTTTCAGCGATGCCGCCGGCGTAAAAGGAAGAGGACGCCAGATCGCACAATACGATTGCCGCCGCCCTCCAAAAAGAGATGAAGGACAGCATAACGGTGGAAGCTACCACAATCTTAGTGGCGCTTGCCGAAGTTTCGGATTTCAAGGGACAACGCTCCTCGTCTGTCCCGAATGCCCAAGGGACAGCTCTCAAATTTGCCTACGAGGTTAGCTGACGGGCTAGGGCTTGAAAGTACCCTGTGAGGATCAAATCCCCACTGCGCCCCAAAAGTTGGGTCCCCCGTCTCCTGGGTGGAGCTCGGCTACTGTTTAGAATACTTCAAATGAAGTAAAGATTCAATGAGAATCGGATGGTACTAGTTGGATTCGCGAGGCTGATCGACCAGGTTTTGTAACTCCGAATTGAAGTTCTCGCCCTTAGCTGCATCCCTTTCCAAGCGGCGCAATGCCAAACTGACCACGTCGCGATGATGCACCTTGTGTCCTTCCTGCTCGCTGCTCATCGTGAGCCAGAGACGGTGCAGCAGATCGACATCTTCGGGCCACAAGCGCGGCGGATGGGGCCCCAGGTTGAAGAACTTGGATTCTCCATTTTCCCGGTCGACAATTTGCAGCGCCATGGGTAGTTTTTCAGGAAGCTTTTCCCATTGATCGCCGAAGTGTTTGGCCTGCTCGTCGATCGACATTCTGCCGGAACTACCCATGACAACCGTGGACGCCTTCAGCCGAGCCGCCGTCTCAACGATGGATTGCGTCACGTGCGGCGCCTGGATGACGACCAATTCCACGTGCTTACCGGCCGCTTCAGCCAGAGACACAACCTGCGTGAACAAACCTTGCGTATCGGTGGAGAACATCTGGTCGGCCTCAAGTTCATCCTTGGAAAATTTCACCGCGAGTACAACCACGTCCATGCGCCGGACGTCGGTTTTATCAATTGCCTTGCGAACGTGTTCCAGCAAGTTGGGGTTGCTGGCGGGTACAAGTACACAGCCGGGACGAATGTGTGAAACCTCTTCCTGCGTTTCCACCTGAAACTTCTCATGGCCGCTGACAACACCCGCATTTTTCCTCAGATTGTACTTTTCCGAAAAATGAAACATGATATAGAAGATCATCGTGAACAACAAGCCGGACACTGTGGCGATTTCCTTTGTGAATAGATTAGTCAGCGCGAGCAGAAACAGGAAAGCGGTGATCAACCCAAGACCGATAGGGATTTCCCTTCCGCTGACGATAACGTTCCAACCCACTTTATATTCGCGCCCGCCAGGACGTTTGAATCGCAGCAGTAACAAACTGAGCGCCAGCATGGAGAAGCTCCACACCACACCGAAAGCATAGGCTTCGCTAAGCTGAACCATGTCGCCACGGCTAAGAATGATAGTAAGAATTTGCAGGACCACAACCATGTTGATCATGCGGTAACTCGTGCCAAACTTGGGGTGCGGTTTGCGAAACCAATCCGGAAGCACTCCGTCTTCGGCCACGCGATTCAAAACACCATTTGAACCAACCATCGAAGTATTCACCGCGCCCGCCAGTATGATGGTTCCCACCACAACCACAAATCCGTGAAAGCCTAGCCTGGCCCAGAGCGGACCGGCGAGGTACATCGCGATACCGCTGATCAGGTTGTCGATATAAATCCCCGTTCGTTCCTTATCGGGAATGAACATCACCGCCAGGAAGCTAACAAGCGTGGTGAACACCAAGCTATAAACGAAAATTACATTGCCGGCCTTCTTCAAGTTTTCATGTTTGGGATCGGCAATTTCACGATTCACTTGGGCCAAGGTTTCAAAGCCGCTCATGGCCAGCAGCGAATGGCCCAACCCAATCATCACCGCAATTGGCCAGATATTGGGAAGCGAAGAATGCTTCAACCAACCTAATGCATTCGCGCCGAATTTTATGTTTTCAGAGGTCGGGTACGTGATCGGCTGCGCGCCCTTAATGAAAAGCGTAACAATCGCCCAAACGATGAGCATTCCCACCATGATGGTAGTAAGCTGCATGATCCGCAGCGCCTTGGTGCTGGATTCGTGCATGCCAATCGTATTCTGCCACCAGAAATATATCGTAATGACAATAGCAAGCATCGCAGCGAAACCTTGCGCCGGAACTTTGAATTCATGGTGCCCGCTAAGCTCGGCAATTTCGTTGATTAGTCCCGCAAGGTAGAGGCCCGCGCTTACTCCGCTAATTGGGCCTGTCAGCACATAGTCGAACATCAGCGCGGAGACTGCGAATTTTGCCAGCGTACCGCCCATCGCCTCATGCACCACGCGATAAACGCCGCCCCGGACAAACATGCTGCAGCTCTCAAGATAGAAAGCTCGAATCGCGTACCCGAATAACATGATGCCCAGGATGAACCAAGGAGCCGAGCGCCCAACCGCGGCTTCGGCGATGCCGCCGGCGTAAAACGAAGACGATGCCAGATCGCACAAAACGATGGCGGCCGCTCTCCAAAAGGAAATGAAAGACAACATGACCGTGGAGGCAACCACGATTTTCGTTGTCTTTGCGACGGGATTTGGATTCAAGAAAAAAACTCTCCTAGCAGCTTGCTTTCATTTGAGGATCGGCAACGGGGATCAACTTCCGAACTACCCTGATTAGGATAGCATTTGACCCAGGAGTTTTTAGAGAAAACGGAGCCGCGCCATGCTACATTCAAGAAGTTTATGGCTCAGTTCGATATAACGGGTATTGGTTTAAATGCTACCGACACGCTTTTGATTGTTCCAAAGTTTCCGGCCTATGCTGGCAAGGAGCCGTTTACCGATGAGATTCTGAGCCCCGGGGGACAGGTTGCCAGCGCCATGGTTGCCTGCGCCAAACTCGGCCTTCGCGTTAAATACATCGGCACCTGCGGGGACGATGAACGCGGCCGCATCCAGATGGATAGCTTGAGCCGCACCGGAATTAACCTAGACGATGTGCAGGTGCGAAAAGGGTGCGCCAATCAATCGGCCTACATCATCATCGATCACAGCACGGGGGAGCGTACGGTGTTCTGGCGCCGTGAAGAGAGCCTGCGGATGGATCCGTCGGAGATCAAGCCGGAAATGATCACCTGTTCGGCAATGCTTCATATTGACGCGCACGATACGCCCGCCGTCGCTAAAGCTGCGAAGATCGCCCATCAACATGGAATTCCCGTAACCGTCGACGTGGACACGATCTACCATGGCTTCGACAAGGTTCTTCCCAATGTGGATTACCTGGTTGCGTCCAGCGAGTTTCCAGTAGGCTGGACCAATGAACGCGACCCCTTCAAAGCTTTGGAAATGATTCAGGAAGAATATGGAATGCGCTGTGCGGCGATGACGCTAGGCGCCCATGGCTCGCTTGCCCGCATCGACGGAAAATTTGTTTATTCACCGGCCTTCGTCGTCAATTGCATGGACACAACCGGCGCGGGAGACGTTTTCCACGGGGCCTTTTGCTATGCTGTGTTGCAAGGCATGGAGATGCGCGACACCCTTGATTTTTCGAACGCCATGGCGGCATTGAACTGCACCGCGATTGGGGCTCGTGGCGGTATTAAGGGTGTGGCCGAAGCGCAGGCATTAATGGCCAAGGCAGAGCGGCGGTCACATTCCGATTTCCAACTGCGAGCTCTATGATCCCTCTACGCGACACACAGCCCAGCTACGGCAAACCGTTAATGACGGCCGCGATCATCGCGCTTAATATTCTAATCTTCCTCTACCAATTTTCGCTGGAACCTTTTTCTCTGAACCATTTCATTACTACTTACGGCATTGTCCCTGCCAAATTTGAATATCTGGATCTACTGACCTCCATGTTTCTGCATGGCGGTTGGCTGCACCTGATCGGCAATATGTGGTTCTTGTGGATTTACGGGGACAATGTGGAAGATGTATTAGGGCATCCGCGCTTCTTGCTGTTTTATCTGCTTTGCGGAATTGCGGCCGGTTTGGTGCAGGTGCTGGCCAGCCCCGGTTCACGGATTCCCACCGTTGGCGCTAGCGGCGCTATCGCCGGCGTAATGGGCGCCTACTTGATCAAATTTCCACACTCGCGCATAGTGACCCTCGTGCCAATCTTTATCTTTTTCACCACCATGGAAATTCCCGCGGTTTTCATGCTGCTCTACTGGTTCGTGATCCAACTATTTAGCGGCGTCGGCAGCATTGGAACATCGAGCATTAGCCACGGCGGCGTGGCATGGTTCGCTCATATCGGCGGATTTTTGGCCGGCATGGTTTTGATCAAGCTGATGGGGACCGAAGATCGCTACCGCAATCGCCGGGAATACCACTGGTAAATAGATAGCAGTTGCCGCCAAGTGTTATACTAAGGTATAACTATTGGAGCGCGTGGAATGTACACAACAAACTTAAGAAAGGTCGGCGGCTCTGTCATGCTTGCGGTTCCTCCAGCTTTACTCGACATCCTTAGCCTGCAGCCCGGCGAGCAGGTGGGCATAGCGATTGAAGGCGGCCGGCTAGTAGTGCAGCCACGGCCAAAGCGCCGGTACACTCTAAACGAACTTTTAGCCCAATGCGATCCCAAGGCCGCGCGTTCAAAGCCGGATCGTGAATGGCTTAGAAATAAACGCGTTGGCAGTGAACTCATCTGATGAAGCGCGGTGAAATCTGGCTGGTTGCTCTCGATCCTACGGAAGGACATGAACAGCGTGGGCGCCGTCCGGTCCTGATTGTTTCGCCTGAAGCGTTCAACCGCGTAACCAAGGTTCCCGTAGTCGTGCCTATTACGAGTGGTGGCAATTTCGCGCGGGCTGCGGGTTTCGCCGTGCCACTAACGGGAGCCGGAACTCGGTCGACGGGCGTCGTCCGATGCGATCAGCCAAGAGCGCTCGATCTCGGCGCTCGTGGCGGAAAGAGACTGGAAACGGTTCCCGAGACCATCATGGACGAAGTGCTGGCGAAAGTTTCCACAATCTTCGAGTCGTAAGGGTATCGTTCTGGCCCGATTCTGAATTGCTATTGATTGGGTCTAGTTGCCGAATCCCAGTGGACTTTCAAAGCATGGTCCCTGCCAAACAAACAGGCCATTTGAATCGATATAACCTAGGCGACTCGGTGCAAATTGACACTCGCATCGTATCATAAGGAATACAAAATGTTCTGGAACACCGACATCGATTTCGCAAACGTACCCGAATTGGACATCCTGGCCATCGGAGCTCAACCGGGTGATGTCGAGCTAAGTTGCGGAGCCACGCTCCATAGGATGGCCGCCGACGGAAACAAGGTCGGCGTGCTCGATCTGACCCGCGGCGAGATGACCGGTTCCGGCTTACCAGAAGGCCGCCTCGAAGAATCGAAAAAAGCTGGCGATTGCCTCGGCCTCTTGTGGCGCGGCACCCTCGCCATGCCCGACGCACGCCTGGAAAACACTGTCGGCGCCCGCATGACGATTGCCGGCACGATCCGCCGCCTCCGTCCCAAGACGTTAATTCTTCCACCGCTCTATGGACGCAATCCGGAGCAGCACTACACGGCCGAACTCGGTTGGGAAGCCTGCGTGCTTTCGGGCATCCCAGCAGTGGACGATTACTCGGCGCCTCACCGCCCTGATCGTGTGATATTCACCACGGATGATAATCCGCAGTTCGTCGTGGATGCCTCGGCGAATTTTGAAGCCGTGGGCGCAGCCCTAGCATGCTATGCCACCCGCTTTACCGCTCTCGAATCGCTACTCGCCCGCCGCCGGGTAACGCTCGCGTACCTCGGCGCTCGGGCAGGCGTCGCTCTGGCCGAAGGGTTCACCTCCAAGGATTTGTTCCAAGTCAGCGATCTAACGAGAATGGAACTGAAGACAATCTGGTAGTTTCGCGCGATAATAAAAGGGAATGCCCATCCCGATCTCGCAAATGTGGACAGTTGCGACCTACGTCCTGAAGCAGAAGCTTGAAGGGCGTCGGCGCTACCCATTAGTGCTGATGCTGGAACCCCTTTTCCGCTGCAACCTGGCATGTGCCGGATGCGGAAAAATCCAGTACCCGGCCCATATTTTGAAAAGCGAATTGTCGCCCGAAGAATGCTTCAAAGCAGTGGACGAATGTGGCGCGCCGATGGTCAGCATTCCCGGCGGCGAACCGCTGATGCATCCCAGGATCGACGAGATTGTGCGGGGCTTGGTAGCCCGCAAAAAGTACATCTACTTATGCACCAACGCCCTACTGCTGAAAGAAAAAATCCACCTGTTCGAACCTAGCAAGTACTTGACCTTCTCCGTCCACATGGACGGCCAGAAGAAGCATCACGATTTTTCCGTCTGCAAAGAGGGGGGCTACGAGATTGCGGCCGAAGGCATTAAGGAAGCCGTGAAGCGTGGCTTCCGGGTGACAACCAATACCACGCTGTTCGATGGGGCCGATCCGCAGAGCGTCCGCGACTTCTTTGATGACATGACCGGACTAGGTGTGGAGGGCATGATGTTCTCGCCTGGATACTCCTACGACAAGGCTCCCGACCAGCAGAATTTCTTAGGCAAGGAAAAGACTAAGGAATTGTTTCATACCATTTTGTCTAACCGGAAGCCTGGCTGGTATATCAATTTGTCGCCGCTGTTTCTCGAGTTCCTCATGGGTCTGCGAGAGTATTCCTGCACGCCTTGGGGCATGCCGACGTACAATTTGTTCGGCTGGCAGAAGCCTTGCTACTTAATGCAGGATGGCTACGCGGATACGTTCGCTGAATTGATGGAAGAAACGGCGTGGGCTCAATATGGACCGGAGTCGGGCAATTCAAAGTGCGCCAATTGCATGGTGCATAGCGGATTTGAAGCGTCGGCGGTACACGATACCTTCAATTCCTGGTCAGGCTTCTTCGCCACCGTAAAGGGCACGCTGTTCAGTAAGTATCCAAGTAAAGCAGCCATGGAGCGATTGAAGAATCCCGTGAAACCGGCTCTTCCGTTGGTGCAAATCGAAAAAGCAAAGCAGGAAGAAGGCGCCGGAGTCGGAGCCTGATGAGTTCGGACTCAACAGCTACCGCAGCCCATCGGGAGAATCTGCAAGGCGCGATTTGGGACTTGGCCACCGAAGAGGAAATTCGCCTCGGTCTCGAAAAAGCCTTCGATTATCGCGGCGATGTCACCATTACCCGCCGCGACGGCTCGACGATAGCCGGTTACGTGTTCGATCGCCGCACCTCCGATAAACTCGAAAATTCCGTAGTGCGGATTATTCCCGCCGGCAGCAATAAGCGCATCTCCGTTTCCTATTCCGATATAGCGGGCCTGGCCTTCAGTGGCCGCGACACCGCCGCCGGGAAAAGTTGGGAAGCCTGGGTGCGCAAGTATCAAGAGAAAAAAGCCGCCGGAGAACAACAGATCGAACTGAAGCCGGAGTCTCTCGAAGAAGAGTAATGAAAGAAGAAGACTAACATGCGACACCGCGAACACACCTACCAGATCGACTTGAATTGGACAGGGAACAGCGGTGAAGGCACATCAACGTATCGTAGTTACAGCCGCAACCACCAGTTCACCGGTCCAGGCAAACCCGTTTTAGAAGGTTCGTCCGATCCCACCTTTCGCGGAGACGCCGCCCGTTACAATCCCGAAGAACTCCTTGTCGCCGCACTTTCATCCTGTCACCTTCTGACGTACCTTCACTTGTGCGCGATCAATAACATTGTGGTCACTGCTTACTCAGACCACGCCACTGGGTCCATGAACGAGACCGATGACGGCGGTGGACAAATGACCGAAGTAACGTTACATCCCCGCGTGCGCATAACCGCCGCATCGAATCGCGATGTAGCACTGAAGCTCCACGGCGAAGCCCCCAAGTTATGCTTCATTGCGAGGTCAGTAAATTTTCCCGTCCTACACGAACCCATGATTGAGGTAGAGGAATAAGGTCTCCGCAGAGCTTAATAGCCCGTGGTGAAAGTCCTGGAATGCCGCTTGCTGACGCGCGCGGCTCAGTAGAATCAACGCCTTACCGAGCCACGACCGTAAGGGAGTGGACTTTCGCCCACGGGCTGCTAAACTAAACGTCCATCCCCTTCAACTTCTCAAAGCTCTTGCGAATGCTATCCAGCGGATTTCCCGCCGTCTGATCCTGCTCCACAAAATAGTGCTTCACACCAGTCTTCTGCGCCGTTTTCAAAATCGCTGGAAAGTCCAATGTCCCATACCCGACTTCCTTGAACGCAGAAGCAGGCACGCCCTCACCGAACATCTTCGGCGCCGCCGCGTCCTTGTCTTTAAGATGCATCAGAGCCACGCGCCCCTTCCACTTGTTCAGCATCTTCACCGGATCCTCACCAGCAATCGCCACCCAAAATACATCCATCTCAAGTTGCATCAACTTCGGGTCAGTGCGCTCCAGCAGCACATCAATGATGCGTTTCCCTTCCAACTCGCCGAACTCAAAAGCATGGTGATGATAGGCCATCTGCATGCCCGCCGCCTTGGTCGCCTTGCCAGCCACGTTCAGCTGGTCCGCAAAAGTCTTGTAAGAATCCAGCGTCTTCCCCCGTTCGCCCGGCTGCACATAGGGAATCACCATGTACTTCTGTCCAGCCTCCGCCGCCGTTTCGCACAGCCGCGCCCAATCCAAATTCTCAGGCTTGCCCTTTGGAAACGCGCCCTTCCACGCCTCCCAATTTCCGGTGACGAACGGCGTCTCGTAGTGGCCACTCACCGGGTTCAATCCAAATTCCTTCAGTAGTGGCAGAGCCGTATCCAGTGTTGGCCGCAGCGTCTCCACTTCTTTGAACCCAATCTGAGCAATGGTTTCAATAGTCTTGCGCGCCTCTTTGGGATAAACATTGCGTACTGTATATAGCTGCACGCCGATAACCTTAGTAAACTTCGCCGCGGACAATGGCACTGCCGCCGCCGCACCCAGAAACGCTCTACGACTCACATCCATCATTCTGATTCAGGCTCCTTCAAGTACGCCTTGATGGCGTTACCAAATTGAGTGTATGCCCAAGAGACGCCCAACAGCAACACTCCCAGGCCAACAAATGTCAGAATGCGTCCCGTGGAATCGCGGGCAGGCAGATCATAAACCAGTACCCGGCCGATTGCCAACGCGAACACAAACAGCCCCGCCACTCGCACGATTCTGTCTCGCACCGGAATGCCCAGCAGTATCAACCCCGCCGCCTCCGCCGCCCACGATACGGTCAAACTCCCCGGCTGTACTTCATCAAGGATCAAAAATGTCAGCATCGCAATGCCGATCACCAGAGCCCCCGGCCTAATGAAGAACGTGTACTTGTCTTTCAAATAGGGCCGAAGCAAACCAACCGCCATGAAGCAAGCCAGTACAAATATCCGCAGAGCCGTAGCGTGAATCACCGCGCTCTCGTGTTCCAGCATGTAGACAATCACCGCTAGCGCCAAGGGAATGACTTGCAATCGCTGCATAACTAGGTTTCCGCGAATTCCCACTGTCCAACACGCCATCATCTGCAGCGCCCAGCCCGCCGCGATCCAGGGAGCCCGCAAGACTCTGTGAATCAAGTAAGCGCAAAACAAATTCGCCGCGGAGATGCAAGCTTGCCGCGCAACCGCGTCTTCCCGCACAATCCAGGCGGCCCCAGCATAAATCACTGCAGGAGCCCCGATTGTCAGCCAATAATTAGTGGCCGGTGTTGCCGCCACTAGCACTGCCAATCCCACAGCCGTGAAACCCGCCGCTTGAAAGGACAATTCCTGGTGCCGCCAATTCCTTCCGGCAGCAGCCAACACCACCGTAGCCAAGGTGAAAGCTAGTGGCCGAAAGTCGGCAGACGTTTCCTGAAACAGGAAGTACCCCACCACCACCGAAGCCGCATAACTAAACGGTTCCCACAGCCCCAACGCAAAACGATTGGCATACAGCACCCCGGTTAGCAGTGAACCAACCCAAATGTCCTCCCGCCACGAACCGCCCGCAACCCTAACCTTCTCCGCCGACACGTTCCCTAGCACCTGCAATGTCGCCGGCAAGAATAGAATGCCTCCCAACCCGTGAAGAAACCGATTCCGCAATTGCCAACCAGCCAACACCAGCATCTCAGCGTGAATCGTCCAGGCAAACACCCGCCAAACGCCGTGGAAGTGCCTCCCAATCCCCATCGATGCCAGCAAGGCCGAAACAATCATGCAGGCGGTAAAGCCCCCCGGACTAAGCGCCTCGACTTTCTCCGGGCCCAGAGCCCTCTGCT
Source organism: Acidobacteriota bacterium (assembly GCA_025350695.1). Classification (GTDB taxonomy): domain Bacteria; phylum Acidobacteriota; class Terriglobia; order Bryobacterales; family Bryobacteraceae; genus JANXSF01. The sequence goes on along the minus strand of JANXXI010000321.1, from coordinate 5,036 downwards.
TTCGATACCGCGAGATAGCCGATATCAGAAAAGCGAGCGAAGCCAGTTCAATGAAATGGTCCGGCTTCATCGAATCCGTCCATGAACTCGTAAGCAGCGTCGACGCCATTAGACCACTAGCGTTGATGGGAAACACGGGCCGTTCCGCGTCGTAACGTAGAAAATCGTACGCTTCAATCAGCAGCCAATAAGTCCAGATAACAGGCTGCCCCCACTCATAGGCGTAACGCACAGAGTCCGCTCCATGGAAATTCAGTGAAGCAGCAACATAGGCGAACACAATGCCGCTAACCGGCAACCAATCCCAAGTCTTCTTAAAGCAAATGCACAACAGGAATAACAGCAACGGAATACCCGCGATCGAAGTGAAAAGATCGAGCGGCGCCACTTCAAACGCTGCAAACGCCGCACAAAAAGCCACTGCCGTCACTGTCTGCGATTCGTACCGCAACGAGTGCAGCACCATCACCAGCGCCACGCCCAACAGCGTCACCATCGCCAGCGTAGGCGATTGGATAAGCCTCACCGGTTCCAAGCCATGAATCGCGTAAGTCGTGAAGTAGATGCCCGCCCATCCGCCACCGATTAGCGACCAGGCCAACGCTTTCGGCCGCGTTCCGCGCTCAAACCAAGTCCCAACACCCAGCAGCGCCAGACTGACCCCGTAAGCCGTAGCCACTTTGCCATAGGGCCCGTGGCTAGAAAGTGTATTGATCAATAAAAGGGATAGCGCAATCAGCAAACTGACAACGCCGATCTTGCTCAGCCAGCTTTGCCCAATGGTGACTTCAAGCGACCGCCGTTCGCTTGCGGCCATCACTGGTTGGGGAACAGGCTCAACAACAGGTAATGGCGGCGGCAAGGGTGGCGGAAGGTGCTCCTCTACTGTTGCCGGTTCCCTAACAACTTCGACGATATTCCGCACCATGGGCTCAATCGCCAAGTCCAAATCCGGCGTCTTTCTCAACTGCTCCGCCAACTCCGCGATACGCCGCTCCGCAATGCTCAGCCTATCGCCCAAGTCATTCAAACGCAGTTGACTCCACAAGAAAATCAACCCGGCGACGAAGACAAAGAAGATTATTTCCACGAGATGACTCTTTCAGAAAATACTTCGTTAGAACAATTTTTCTAGTTCCGCCGCCGAATGCCGCATCCCAAAATAAAACACCCCAAATTCCGCATACACCGCGCTCACCTCGTCAAACCGCATTTCGTAAATCAGCTTCTTGAAAACCAGCGGATCGTCAGCGAATAAGGTCACACCCCATTCCCAATCATCGAACCCAATCGAACCGGAGATGATCTGCTTCACCACATCCGCATAACGCCGCCCTACCATGCCGTGTTCGTGCATCAAGCGCGCCCGGTCCGGCAGCGATTCCATGTACCAATTGTTCTGTTCACCCCTCCGCCGGTCCATCGGATAAAAGCAAATATACTTGCGGGCGGGAACATCCGGGAACAGCCGCGGAGCCATCGCCGTCCTCTGATGCGCCAACATTTCCTGCACACCCGTGGCCCACTCCGGCGTATTGGGTATCACGCCTTTTTCCATCAACGCCCCGTAAATTTTCTGTGTCGATTCGTACAGCCCCAGCTCAACTACTGAAACGTACGACGTGGTCTGGACCAAGTATTGATTTAGTTCCAGCTTGCTGACAGCCAACTCTACTTCACTAATCTCCGGGAAGCCGCTACGGAAATGCACCAGCATCAAATCGCCTTTATGGCCAAGAATGGAAAACAGCCCGGAATTGGCCCCTTCCAGTCTCACAAAGAATTGTTTCGCCTCGTCCAGAATGCTCTGCTTCTTTCCGGCTTCAAGGGCATTCCATTTGCTCCATTCAATGCGAAACAGTTGGTGCAGAACGGCTGCGCCTTCAAGGGTTAGGGGAACCGCGGGGATGTTTGTGTTGCTCACAACAATAGTCTAACGGACCCGCGTATGAAATCACTAACTAAACCGCCGTAGAAAAAGGGGGACTGACGGAAATTGACATCTTTTTCCGCTACGGCGTGAGATTGATTTTTCCGAAAGGTACTTTGCGAAAAAAGGCTGTCTGTTTCCGTCAGTCCCCCTTTTTCAGATAGGGCTCATCCCCTATTCACAATCACAAAACACACTACTCACGCGACTTTCACTTGAGCAAGGTGTAAAATAACGGCAAGCATGCTACGGTCGGTCATCCCGATTGTCGTCTTCACCCCGGCCCTGCTCGCCGCCGCTGAAGCCTCGCCCGATTTCCTTCGCGACATTAGACCAATCTTCACCAAGAACTGCACGATGTGCCACGGTCCCTCTATGCATCAAAGCGAATTCAGGCTTGACCGAAAGGCCGACGCGTTCCATGGTGGTGCATCCGGTCTTCCGGCTATTGTTCCCGGCTCCAGCGAAAAAAGCCTGCTCATCCGCTATGTTACAGGCGCTGATCCAAAATTAGTGATGCCCCCCGGAGGCAAACGCCTCGCCGCCACTGACATCCAACTTCTTAAGACCTGGATCGACCGCGGCGCCACCTGGCCCGATGATGCGCCACGCTCCCCAGATTCCGCCAAGCCCGACCCCAAGCAGCACTGGTCCTTGCAACAACCCAAAGTTCTTCCACCGCCCCAAGTGAAAAACACCGCCTGGGTCCGCAATCCCATTGACGCTTTCATCTTGGCTAAGCTCGAAGCGAAAGGCTGGAAACCCAACCCCGCCGCCTCACCCAATCAACTGATGCGCCGGCTCTACTTGAACCTCACCGGCCTCCCGCCCACGCTCGCCGAACAAGCTGCTTTCGCCGCCAAGCCAAATCTCGATGCACTCGTCGAAAATTTGCTAGCCCGCCCAACTTACGGGGAACGCTGGGCCCGTCACTGGCTCGATGTGGTCCGCTACGGGGAATCGAACGGCTACGAACGCGACGCCGCCAAACCCTACGTCTGGAAGTATCGCGATTACGTCATCCGCGCTTTCAACGAGGATAAGCCTTTCAACCAATTCACTCTCGAACAACTGGCCGGCGACGAACTGCCCAACCCGACGCCCACCACTCAAATTGCTACCGCCTATCACGCCCTCGGCCCGTGGGACGATGAACCGTCCGACCCGCTTACCGACCAGTTCGATCAGCTCGATGACATGGTCTCCACAACCTCTCAAGTGTTCCTTGGCCTGACGCTAGGCTGTGCCCGCTGCCACAACCACAAGTTCGAGCCGCTCAGCACCAAGGATTACTACAGCATGGTGTCGGTCTTCCGCGGCCTGGAACGATGGCGCAACGGACGCACCGAACTAGCCGTTCCCACCGGCCCAAAAGCTCTCGCTATCGCCGAGCATGATCGCAAGGTCCGCCGTCTCGATCGCTTCCTTGAAGATTCACGCCGTCCCTACATCCGTAAGCCCGTACCCGAAAGCATCGTGCTGGAACTCGAGGGGATGGAAGATCAGATGTGCCAATTGGAACAGCGGCGCGAAGATACGGAGCGAGCCTATTTCCTCCAGGAACTCAAACCCCAACCGCGCACAACTAATATAATGATCCGCGGGAGCGCCTCAAGCCCAGGCCCCGAAGTGGGCCCCGCTGTACCAGACATATTAACTCCGAAACAACCAACATTCCCGCAACTGAAAAATTCAAGCGGTCGCCGTCTTGCCCTCGCTCAATGGCTGGTCTCAAAGGAAAACCCACTCACCGCCAGGGTCACCGTCAACCGCATCTGGCAAGCCCATTTCGGCGAAGGCCTGGTCCGCACTCCCAATGATTTCGGCGTCATGGGCGAACGGCCCACGCATCCGGAACTGCTCGATTTCCTGGCCAACTACTTTGTCGACAACGGCTGGAGCGTTAAGAAACTTCACCGTCTGATCCTCCAAAGCAACGCTTACCGTATGAGCCGTACGGTCAACGAAAAATATCTGGCCGAGGATCCTGAAAACCGCCTGCTGTGGCGCATGCCCATGCGCCGTCTTGAAGTTGAAGCAATTCACGATTCCGTCCTAGCCGTAAGCGGCTCGCTCAATCGGAAAATGTACGGCCCCAGCGTCTACCCCAACGTGCCGAAGGAAGCGCTCGAAGGAAATAGCGACCCCGAATCCATCTGGCGTCCGTTCAACGAACAGGAAGCTTCCCGCCGCGCCATTTACGCCTTCATCAAGCGCGCCTTCGTCGTCCCCATCTTCGAGGTGCTGGACTTCTGCGACACCGTCCGCTCCGCAGCCAAACGCCTGAACACCAACGTGCCCACGCAAGCACTGACGCTCTTTAACGGCGACTTAATAAATCGCCAATCCGTCCACTTCGCAAACCGCTTGCGTCGCGAAGCCGGCCCAAATCCCGCAAAGCAAATCGACCTCGCCTTTCGCCTAACACTAGCCCGTCCGCCGACCCCAAAAGAGAAGGATCAAATGCAGACATTCTTAAAGAATCAGCCCCTAGAACAAGTAGCCCGAGTAATTTTCAACCTAAACGAATTCGTCTACCCCGACTAGCACCGAAAGGCAAAAGTGGGGCAGACCCCCTGGTCTGCGGCTGGCCCCCCGGCCAGCCTGCTGAGGAACCGAACACATCCCAAACCACCTGCAATCCAAGGAGCCGAAAATGAACCGACGAGAATGGCTGATGAATACAGGCGCCCGCTTCCCAATGCTCGCCCTCACCGACCTGCTCCTGCGCGACCAATACTTCGCCCAAGCCGCCACGCCATCAAACCCTCTCGCTCCCAAGCCACAACACTTCCCAGCCAAAGCCAAGCGTTGCGTGTTCCTCTTCATGAACGGAGGCCCCAGCCAGGTCGATACCTTCGACCCTAAACCGGCCCTCGAAAAACACCATGGCACAGCCTACAGCGGCGGCATTGAAGTCGGCTCCAACGGCCGCCCCATCGGACGCTTAATGAAGTCCCCGTTCCCTTTCACCCAACACGGCCAAAGCGGCTTACCCATAAGCAGTCTCTTCCCCAACGTCGCAAAATTCGCCGACGACCTTTGCGTGCTGCGCTCCATGTATACCGACACCGCCGCGCATGCTTCCGGTTGCATTCAGATGAAC
>JANXXI010000303.1 GCA_025350695.1 Acidobacteriota bacterium | reverse complement strand
GTTGTGCTTTAAAGCCATCACATCAACTTCTCCAACCGCTCAATCGCCCCTTCCAGCTTCTGCCGATTCTCCAGCACTCCCTTGAACAAATCCCCGACCCGGACGAACCTCTCCATCGCGTTGCCAATGTGAAAACTCCCCGGCCGCAAACCCGCCACCACCTCGCGCCACTCCAGCGGAGTCGCCACCGGGGCCCCTGCATACGCCCTGGGAACATACGGGGCCGAAATGGTTTTGCCCCGCGCGTTTTGCATATAGTCGAAATACACCTTCCCTTTCTCCCGCTTATTCACCGACCGTGGCATGGTGAATAAATCAGGCCGCTCCGCCGCTGCGATCCTCGCAAGAATCTCCGTCAAGCCGCGACTTTGCTCATACGTGTACACCGGCTCCAAAGGAACATAGATGTGCATCCCATCGCCGCCCGTTGTCTTTGGATACCCGGTAAGTTCGAGTAAGTCCAACTTGCGCCGCACGTACTGCGCGGCCTCTACTATCCGGTCGTAACTACACTCGCTTGGGTCTAAGTCAATCAACACAAAATCAGGACTATCCAACGTCTCCACATGGCTCATCCAAGGATTTTGATCAATACACCCCAGGTTCGCCATATACACGAGCAGCGCCTTGCCATCGCCAATTACCTGCACACGCTCTTCGTGGCTCTCGGCCATGATGGTCTCCACGCGGACCCAGTCGGGAAAGCCCGTCGCGGCATTTTTCTGAAAGAAGCCCTCGCCTTCAATGCCGTCCGGATAGCGTCGTAACGATAGTGGACGCCCTGTCCAATGCGGCATCAGCCAATCCGCGACTGCATAGTAGTAGTTGATCAGGTCGCCTTTGGTGTAGCCTTCGCGCGGATAGAACACTTTGTTTAGATTTTTGAAGCGCATGGTGTGACCTTCAATTGTCACCGCCGCTTCCGCTTGCCCGGTTGGCAGCAACTGGGGAGGCGCCTCCGGCTCCAAGGCGCGTTCCCGCACACAGTCACGCGGGTCGATGTCGTTGCGTAATCCGACAAACACGGGAGCGCGCAGCCGGCCTTCGCTCGTCCACTCTAAATACTTCACCGTAGCCACTAACTCAGGCCGAGTCCATGTGATTGGTTGCGGTAACTTCGGGGCGATCTCCACTTGCTGCTCGTTAGTTTCAAGCGCCTGTAACTTACCGTGGATCAGCTCCATCAACTTACGATCAAAACCCGTACCCACATTGCCGGCATATTTCAAATTGCCCTGATCATAAACACCCAACACTAACGACCCAAAGTAATCCCGCTCGCCCTTCGTATACCCGCACAATACAAAATCCTGTTCGTGGTTGATTTTCACCTTCACCCACTCTTTGCTCCGCGTTGGTTGGTAACGGCTCGACAAGCGCTTGGCCACGATTCCCTCGAACCCGCGCGCACGGGCGGCATCAAGCAGCGCCTTGGGGTCAGTCGTGAAATGCTCCGACACAGTCGCGATGCCTGATGGCGCGAGGACGTCGCTGAGCTTCCGTTTGCGGTCTTCCAGCGCTACGCCGCGCAAATCCTCACCATCTAGATACAGCAGGTCGAACGCAAAAAAGATCACCGGCCGGGATCGAGCCATGGCCGCGATCGCATTCGGATCGCTCGCCATGATGCGCGGCTGCAAGCGTTCAAAGCTTGGCCGCCCCGTCTCGTCGATAGCTGCAATCTCCCCATCCAGAATTGCCGATTGCGCCTTCACGGAATGGGGCAGCACGCTTAGTTCGGGATACTGCCGGTCAATCGGCGTGCCCTTGCGCCCCACAAATCGCACGCCGCCATTTTCGACAAACGCCACCGCGCGCACACCGTCCCACTTGATCTCATAAACCCAATCGCCCCCGACGGGCGGAACCTCGGCCAAGGACGCCAGCATAGGAGTTATGCTTGTGGGCATCGCCGATTTCGCCGCGCCTTCCAGCTTCACGGGCTCGGTGCGCGCCGGAAGGTTAGCGGCAATTTCCGCCTGCGTGCGGCCCGATGCCACGCTGACGGCGTGGGCTTCGGTATCCCAACCTGCAACCGCTTCGGGACCTTTCTTCTTCAAGAGCAGCCACTCGTTCCCTTTGCCGCGCTTCGTGCGGACCAGTGCGAAATCCCCTTGGAGTTTGATCCCCGATAGACGAAATTTCCAGTCGCCACGATCAATCTGTCCTTCCGCCGCCATCTCGCCCAAAGTTTCAAACGTGCCGAAATCCCACAACATCATCGAACCGGCCCCGTAATTCCCTTTCGGAATGTTGCCCTCAAAAGTGGCGTACATAAGAGGATGGTCTTCCACCAGCACGGCCAGCCGTTTGATTTCGGGATCGAGCGTGGGGCCTTGCGGTACGGCCCACGATTTCAGCGCGCCACCTACCTCGATCCGCAAATCGTAATGCAGCCGCGAAGCGTGATGCCGCTGGACGCAGTAGACATTGGCCGGTAAAGTGCGATGCGACGGGTCGTCCGCGCCGGGCTCCGGCGTTTTGTCCAGTGAGCGTTTCCGAACGTATTCGCTTAGGGCGTTAGGGTCGGGAGGCATTAGATCTTACTAGGTTAGGGTAACCCCCACCGCCCATGAAACGTTAGTAAAATGGAGTCACCTCATTATGAATTTGAAACGCCGGAGATTTGTACAGACCTTGGCCGCCGTGACGCCGGCCATTGCAGCGGCCCAGCAGCCGGCGCCCTCCCCAGCCGGAGGCCCTTCCCAAACTGGTCCCGGGGGCCGCGGCGGATTCGGCATGATGGAAGATACGACCAAGATTGACGTGACCCCAGCCGACGCCGTTGCCCGGATGGTCACCAAGTTCTTCAACCCCGACCAATTCGCAGCCCTAGAGAAACTCGGCGCAATCTTCATGCCGACCATGAAAGGCGCACCCGGGGCGATTGACGCGCAGGCTCCGCAGTTCCTCGATTTTCTCCTCAGCGAGTCGTTGCCAGACCGGCAGAAGATCTATCGGACGGGCCTTGACGGGCTCAACTCGCAGGCTAAAGAACGCTTTCATATGACGTTTGCCAAGCTATCCGACGAGCAAGCTGTTCAATTGTTGGAACCTTTGAAGAAGCCCTGGACCTACGATGCTCCTTCAGACCCGGTGGAACATTTCTTGCGCGTCGCCAAGCAGGACATTCGCACGGCCACAACGAATTCCCGCGAGTATGTAATGGCCTCGGGCGGCAGTGGCGGCGGCGGACGTCGCGGCGGCGGCGGTACTGGGCTGTATTGGCTTTCGCTCGACCAGGCATAAGGAAAACGAAAATGGCAATCCCTGAGTATGATGTTCTGATCGTGGGCTCTGGCGCGTCTGGCGGCATGGCGGCGTACACGTTAACCAAGCGCGGCCTGAAGTGCCTGCTGCTAGAAGCCGGCCCGTCGGTTGACTTCGCTAAACAGCGCGTGATGAAGCCTGTGTACGAACTGCCCTATCGCGGCCTAGGCAAACCCGGCAAGTTGCCGCATGTTTTACAAGCTAATGAATTCAATGCCAACCAATGGGTGGATGAACAGCAGGTGCCTTACACGCACGACCCAAAAACTCCGTACAATTGGGTGCGCGTGCGCATGGTCGGCGGCAAGAGCTTGTTCTGGGCGCGTATGTCTTTCCGTTTGAGTGATTACGAATTCAAGGCGAAGGATCACGATGGCTTCGGGGAGAATTGGCCGATCAGCCATGCTGACCTTGCGCCGTTCTACAGCCGTGTTGAGCCGATCTTCCGCGTCTCCGGCCGCAAAGAGGGTTTGGCGCAGTTGCCCGATGGCGACTTCATTCCAGACGAATCACCCGACAGCGAAGCGACGAAGGCGTTCGCGGCGTCGGCCGGAAAGCAGGGCATTCCAGTCACTAAGATTCGCCGCTCGCTCGGTAAGGGCGCCTGGGCTAGTTCGTTCAACTTGCTTCTGCCCGATGCCCTGGCAACCGGCAATTTGACGATCGTTCCGAATGCCGTGGCGAGAGAGATCAGCGTCGACAAGGCTACCGGCAAAGTGACAGGCGTCCACTTCATCGAGCGTGGATCGCGGCGCGAAATGCATGCCAAGGCCAAGGCTGTTGTGGTTGGGGCGTCGTGTCTAGAAAGCACCCGGCTATTGCTGAATTCAAAAATCGCCAATTCGAGCGGTGTGCTGGGCCATTACCTCTGCGATCAGTTTTATATGAACAGCAGCGTTGTGGCCATTATCCCTGAGCTCAAGAACGGAGCGGGCGCACGCGGCGGCGGTGGTTACATCCCGCGCTTCCGCAATTTACGCAAGGACGAAAAGCATAACTTCATTCGTGGCTACGCGCTGGACTTCAACACCGGCGGTACGCCCGATCCGCGCTACTTCGGCAGCTGGGGTGAGCAACTGCGGAAGGACCTTGAAAGCGTTCGTGGCGCGGCGTTCAGTTGCACCAGCATGGGCGAGGCTCTGCCGCGTTACGAGAATAAAGTGACCATCGACAAGAGCGTCGTCGATGCTTACGGCATTCCCGTGTTGCACGTCGATTGTAAGTACACCGACAACGAATACAACATGGCGAAGGATGCAGTGGATACGATCGGCGAGGTGTGTCACGATGCCGGATGGGAAGTATTGAACAAGAATCCTAAGTTCTATAATCCGGGTTACAGCATTCACGAAGTCGGCACTTGCCGCATGGGCGACGATCCGAAGAAGTCCGTCCTGAATAAGTGGAACCAAAGCCACGACATCAAGAACCTGTTTGTGGTGGATGGTAGCAGCTTCGTTACGGCTGGGTCGCAAAACCCGACGATGACGATTTTGTCGTTATCGATGCGCGCGTCGGAATATCTGGCCGATGAGGCGCAGAAGGGCAACGTTTAACGGGACAGGCGAAGAACTTCCGAGGCTACTCGCTGGAAGGCGGGGTTCAAATCGGCAGTAGTGGGAGCTGCTATATAGAGCCCCTGAGCGTAAGTTGAATTGTAGTAACTAGCCGAGGGATCATTGCTAACGTCTTTAAGTAAGCTAGTGTTGGCCGGGTACCCAGCGTTCCCTAAGCCGATGCTGAAAATATAGACATTAGCAAGTGAATTGTTTGCGGGGCTCATGCCACCCTGTTGGATCGTTTTGGCCGCAGCGTAAGTTGCGTTGGTTGCTACGTTTGACATATTTTGCGCGTTAATCACGACGTTGCCAGAACCATCGTAACTGATAGAGGTATAGTTATTGGCGAAGTTGTTTCCAAAGATATCGGTTGTCTTGATGGTGGTGACGTCATTGCTGATGTTCCAGATGCTTGAGTTATAACTGCATCCGCTGTTACTGATCAACTTTAGATCCGAGCTTAACGGCTGCGGATCGGAGTTCCAATCGAGTAGTCCGAGTGTACCGGAAGGGGGATAGTTGGCGCTAGTTCCTATCACGCCCTTGACATATTTGTTCTTTTGCGAACAAGAGCTGGAAGCTGGAATCCAGTTCTCCGCGGTGATGTGAGTCGGCTGACCGTCGGTGAAGAACAGGATCACATTGAGCGCGGTTGGTTGGTTCAGCGTCGCCAAGGCGGCATAGGCCTGGGAGAGCGCGGTGGCGCTGTTGGTGGCCCCTGTACAATTTATGCTGTTGATGACGCTGGTCATGGTGGGAGAGCCGGTAAGAAAGTTTGTAGTCAGAGGAGAGTCAATACGATAGCCGCTGGCAAATGTGAGAAGTCCCACGTTATCTCGCGCGGCGGCGAATTGACCCACAAATGCGATTGCGGCGGCTTTCATCGGGTTGCACGAACCACTTGCAGCAAGCGAGCCCGAGCGGTCAAGCACCAACATCACGTTCACATCCTTTCTGGTCGCTGAAGCCGTGGCCTGAACGGTTCTTGAGCTCGGACCAAGGATACGCATGAACGTGAGCGGCATGGTGACCGATGCATTGGTAGTGACGGTTCTTGAATTAGATTGCGTGGTAATGCTGGTTGTGGAGGTGAGCCCGCTTGCGCCAAGAAAGCCGGTTTGAAAGTTGGCCGCCACATAGTTGGCGGCGACCGTCACGGCGTTCGATTGTTGGGCGGTGGAGTCGTTACCGCGACTCAAGCCGCGAGCTGCCGCCAGCACGGCGGAATCAACCGCGGCCGAAAGCTTGGATTGGGCAATGTAGACGATTGCCAGATCGATCGCTAGACCAATTGCCGGCACAATACCCACCAGGAGCAATGCGAAGATCATGAGGGCTACTCCGCCTTCGCCAGACGATGGCCGGCGAACGGCGCGAATGAACCCATCCTTTTTAGAAGAAGTTGACTGTATAGACTCCACTTAAGGGCACTCCTAAAGGTGTTAGATAAGATAGGCCTGGCAAGGATAAATAGGATTCGGCGACCCAAACGGAATCGCCTGAGCCGACGGCGGGAAGGGTACTCGCGCCGGTGACGACCAACGAGGACTGCGTCAAATAATCTGAAGGCGCGACGTTGCCAAGGGAATTAATATAGGTTGAGGCTGGCGTCCCAAAACTGCTGGCGCGAAGCGACGACGTTCCGATCAATAACCGTTGCACGAAAACCTGCTGGTTCAAGTTTGGGCAACTGGTCATGCTTTGAGCGTCGCAATCGGCCTGATACACTTTCTTGATTTGAGACAGGATCAAAACAGTATTTCCGGGGCTATAAATTCCCGAACTCAGTTGCATTTGAGTTGTCAGGGACCGGGCGGATGTCGACGAAAAATCGAGCCCCATGGCGTACATGTGCGCCATATCACGGTTGAATTGGATGATCTGTAGAGCCTTAGTGAAAGACATACCGAGAATCACCATGCCGAAGAACATCGGGACGAGCATGGACATGACAAGCCCAAATTCGATAAAGGCCGAGCCCTGTTGGGTTGTTAATCGAACACCAGTTAATCGAATCCTAGCGGGTTGGCGGTATGCCATTGGGCGAGGCCTCCATGATGTCCGATGAAGAAGCCGCTATGTTCAACGCAGTATTGCCACGCATAAGCGTCGCCATCCATTTGTAAGATAGGCCAGTGACGGATACCTGGCAAATATTGCCTCCTTTATTGCTGCCCGTCCCAGTTTGTAGCGTGAATGTCCCCGGGTCGTAATAAGTGATCGAAATGTAGTTGTTTGGATCGGCGTTGGTGGGGATCAGCAACGGAATCATGCCCATCGAATTCGTCACCACTACCGCTTTCACCGAAGCGTCGTGGTTTAGGCCCGTTGCCGTTTGACTGGTGATGGCGTAACGCACGCCCTGCCGCACGGCAAATTGCATGGTGTTTTGAAGCGTGATCGCCAGAGCAAAATCGAAAGTGGCCAAACCCAAGGCGAGCAAGGGCACCAGGATTACCGACATTTCGACAATGGTCGCGCCCTTTCTGGAGTGCGTTCTCGAAGATCCACTCATGTTAGGCCTTATCGGATATGGTTAGCGGAGTTTGAGAAGAGATTGCCTGTGATCGATGAAATTTTCTATTTATCCCATTTGCATTCTGGCGCTAGAGTTTCATAATCTGCTTGAGCCCGTTATGGCGGCCATTACTGTTGTTGGAGGCGCGGTTGCCGGCACCGGCGCGGGAGAGGTTCTAATCGGTTGCGCGATTACCGGTTGGGGCGGTCCAGTTGGTGGTTGGCTGGTGGTAACGGCGGCATGGGGGGACGTTATCCGCTTGGTTTCGTTATCCCAAACGGGGATGGATTCGTCATACATGGCGAGGCCGGTGAGGTAACGGATGGTGGCGTTGATGAGCGCGGAAGTGGCTATGAAGCCGTGCTTTTTGTAGCAGCGCCAGGTGAGCCAGCATTTGAAGTCCAAGTTTTCGATGAGCGGGACGGGGGTTTTGTTGGTGGGGTGGTTGGGGATGAGGACGAATGCAAGCCCGAGGCCTGGGCTGCGGAAGTATTGCGCTTCGAGGGCCGCGTCGAGGATGAGCTCAGACTTGGGGGCGGGTTTGGGGTCTGGTGTTTGTTTCGGCATGTTTATTCTCCTGATTCCATTATGAGGAGCAGGGGCCTAATTTCCGGTGGCTGGGATGGGGGTGGTGAGATGGGAAGTGGCGGGGAATGTGCGGGTTGTGGGCATTTTGAATCGGTTGTGATTTGCGTTGGCGCATTCTTC
>JANXXI010000285.1 GCA_025350695.1 Acidobacteriota bacterium | reverse complement strand
GACTCTTCCCGTGCGTTCCACATACGTCAGTTCCGGCTTGCCAGTGGGTTTCGATATCCCAACCACGGAGACCACCGTTTTTAACGGCCAATATGTTAGCTTGCCGTTCGAGTTTCGCTTCTTCGAGAAATCGTATCGCGGCATCTTCGTCGATAGGAACGGTCTCCTCTACTTCAGTGATACGGCCTTGTATGGCTGCAATGATCTACTTACTCTTCGGACTGTTCCCGCCATCGCCCCTTTCTGGCTTCAACTATCCACCACGGGCACAGCGCAGCCTCGCGAAGGTATCTATACAAGCCGTCCTAACGCGAATTCAATTCGGTTCCGTTGGGTAGCTGAAACTTCGACCGCCTTTGGCATTGGAACTCCCGTAAATTTCTCCGCCACTCTTGTCGACGATGGATCGATTCTATTCAATTATGGTTCTGGAAACACGGACCTGGGCAATGCACTTTCCTCTACTGGTTGCTTGGGCGCCCTTGGAGCCTTTCCAGGGACACCCCTGGTTGGCATCTCTTCAGGGCATGACACTTATGCTTCCGCCACGCAGATCAAAACATCCTGGACCAACGCCACAGGCATTCGGTACGATCCGCCATTCGGTTTCTCCAGCTTCCCAAAAGTAACTTTGGAATCGCCCAAGGCTGACGATAAGGTACAGGACATTTTAACGGTGAGTGGTGTCGCCTACGATACAGACACCTCTTTTTCTCGCATCTATGCGGTGATTGATGGCGTGCAATATGGCTCCACTACTGCAACATTGGCCCGCCCTGATTTCTGCGCTACTCAAACCGTTCGCGGATGTCCGAACGTTGGCTTCAGCATGAATATCCTTACCAACAATCTTGCGCCCGGCAAACACACTCTACAATTACGAGGCCTCAATGCGCGCGGCGCTTTTGTCGATAGCCCAGTAACGCCAATCTCATTCACTGTTGATCCTGGACAAGCCCGGCTGCCGTTCGGCAAAGTCGAGTCGCCCGCAGCCGGCTCGGAAGTTATCGGCACATTGACGGTGCGCGGGTACGCGGCGATCAACGATCTGCGCATCCTGGGCGTCGATACGATCATTGATGACCTAAGTTATGGCCCGACCACTTATAACATCGCCCGTACCGATATTTGCGGAACGCTGAAACCTGTTCCGCTCAATTGCAATAACATCGGCTTCCAATTTGTCTTCAATACGCGCACCGGAACGCCGCCGTTGCAAGACGGTGAACATACTCTGCAGATTCGAGTCCGGGACGAGTTGGGCCGGTTGTTGATCTTGCCGGATTCGACCGTGAAATTCACCACCAAGAATGGCGATGTACAACTACCAGTTGGCGCGATCACATCACACAAGTCCGGCGACAAACTTAGCGGCGTGGCGACAATATCCGGCTACGCTTATTCGAAAGCTGGAACAATCCGCAGTGTTCTGGTTGTTTACGACAGTCTGTTCTCGACCACAGCAACGCTTGGCGGGGCTCGTCCCGAAGTTTGCGCCACCTTGAAAGATGTTCCGGCCTGTCCTAACATCGGTTGGACTATGGATTTTGATACAAGGCGACTGGCCAATGGAAACCACACCATCTTCATCCAAATGATTGATGCTGCCGGTGGAGTTTCTCTAACGCCACTCGTGGGCCAGAGCCAGCTTAGTGTGAACGTGCAGAACTAAGCTAGGTCCAGCGCAATCACTTCATGCAACCCAATGGGCGGGACGTCAACACTGATGGTCCCGCCCGATTGACGATAGGATGCCTTCTTGCCGCTCACCAAGAAATGAACCTTCTTCACGTTGTGCTTCGCTGGTACGTGGATCCGAACCTTCTGCGGAGGCGAGGGGATGATCTCGCGCACTGGTCCCTTCATCATCATCGGATTGGTCAGGTTCACTAAGTGCGCGGCGATGGAATCCTTCTGCATCCATAGCGAAACATCCATCACGCCCTGACCCTCCACTACCAACGGCTGCTCCTCGTTATGAACCCATTCCACGGCGTTGCGAAGCAAACGGGCATGATCGCCGGATAGCACTTCCCAAAAGGTCCGGTCCAAATCAAATGGGAAATAGATCACGCGGCCCTTGCCCACTTCGCGCACGTAAGCGCCGGGAATGTCGGTGTGTGGAACTCGCGGGAACACTTGTTCCATGGGTAGATCCGGGTAAGACGGAACCAAGGTCAGCGGGGCGTGCTTCAGCGGAACTTCCGGCCTAGTATGAACCCAACTCGTACCGTTAATAATTCGCGAGGCATCTTCCAGGCCCCGAACCAGCGGGTGATAACCCGCCCCATCTTTCTCAATATTCAGGTACGAATTGTGCAGGTCTTGATCCACCTTGCCGGCGTAAGTGGCGCCGAATAAAGACGCCAACCCGAAATTGGCGCGGCGCACGCCCCACTCATCATAGAGCGATGTTTCGTGGGTAGCGACTAAGTTGCCACCACCTTTCACGAACTCCTCCAGTTGTTGGCATTGCTTGGTGGAAAGCGCCGCGATGTTGGGGAGTATCAAGGTCCGGTATCGCGCAATGTGTTCTGGGTCCAGTAACTTGTCGTGCACCATGTCAAACGGTACGCGCGCTTCCACCAACGCCTGATAGAAACCTAGCGCGTGATCCTCAACTTTCGCCCGCGCCCGGTCACCACCATAAAAGGTCGCCGTTTGCTGCGAATAAACCATGGCCACTCGCGCAAGCGACTTTTCGTTGCGCAGGTATTTTTCGTTGCGGTAATGCCACCCGTAAAGGTCCTCCACAACTTTCACCCAACGGTGATCAATCACCTTGCCATTGAATTTGGTGAACCACGGGCGCAAATTGTGCGCCACTCCATCCACCATCCACAGGCGAATTTCATCCGCGCTTTGCACGGAGTCTTTCCAGCGATAGGGCTCTTCCACACCCATGCTGAAAATCCCGGCGATGGCTTTGTTGCCCAGCGTCGCCGCATACTCCTTGCCGTTCTTGCCATTGCTCCAGGGCGGCATCACACCACGGCGCGCTTGACGATCGGCAAAAAGAGTAGGAGCAATTTCTCCGATTGTCTTCATATCCAGATCGCTCAGCGCGCCACCCCCGGCGTTGGCGATGAAGCTGGCTTGCGGATTGATCTTCTTCACCTCCGCATCCCACAGCCTCCAAAGTTCAAACAGCCGCTGTTCTTTCCATACCATGTATTGCTTTCGCGCGGGGTCTTGCGGATTTGCCGTGCGAGGCAGTTCCAAACTCGAAAAGGCTTTGAAATTCTTCCTGCAATGCTCGCAGTAGCACATGCCCGAGCCTTCCCAACGATTACTGAAGATGCCGTCGATCTTATACAGCTGCATGATCTCCCGAGTAACGTCGGTCATGAACTCGAAATTGTATGGGCCCAGAGCGCAGGTAACCCAAAGCGTGGGATCAGCCCAATGGCGCCGCGGCTTGCCATCGGCTGTGACGGCGATCCAATCAGGATGCGCCTGGTGGACATCGTCGTGAGCAGCGTGCGGATCGGTGCGCGCCACCACGTTCATGCCCAACTTGCGGCATCCGATGATAAGGTCGCCAAGCGGATCGCGATCTCCTAGAAACTTGCTGCGGTAGTGAAGCGGAACCTTGGTGGGATAATAGGCCACGCATCCGCCGGCGGAAAGGCAAGCGGCATCGGAATGAGTGCGGCGGAAGTAGTCCAGCCAGAAGTTCAGGTCGTAATTGCCGGGATCGTCCTCCACCAGTGTAAGCTGCGCCCAGCGCATCGGGCGGTTGTACCATTCGCCCGTTGCCGGACTCTGCGCGAACTGCGGTGTCGCGTTTGAAAGCAGGAGCGCCGCGGATCGGGCGAGGAGATCGCGTCTAGTTGTCATTGTAGTTAGTAGACCATACTGGTTGACAGGACCGGCGGCCCCCGATTTTCACTCGGGGGCTTAGTCAATACGCCGGTTACGCGACGCCTAATTTTTGTGCAATCGCCTTCAACAGGGAACGGTCGTTCTGGTTAAAACCAGGTTCGAGCGGCATGAAATCCCGATTGCGAACGGCCACGACACCGAAGAAGGGCATGCATAGCTCTTCAGACGGTTCGAGGGGGCGCAACGGGGGTGGAATTTCAACCACGTCGGCTCCGGCGATATTAGACACATTAGGACCCTTCGGTGGAATGTTCACCGAGGCTGCTTCCTCCTTTGTTAGAACCAACACATCCAGCATCGGCCTTCCACTGGCGTCTACCAGGGGCGCGCCGTTCTTGGCATAGGCAATCACCGAATCGTAGACCACATTGCGTCGCGGCGAATCGATCGCCTTCAGATCCTCCCAAGCCTTTGGCGGCCGGTTTGGATTCCACGGCGGCGCATCGTGACCGGTTTTCTCGCGATAATCTTCCCGGGTTTGATAGTACGGAAATAAGTGAAGTTCTTGCAGGCCATATTGGGCCCTTGGTAAAGCTGGCATTTTGAAATCCTCCGGTTGAAGAGTAGCCTGCTTCGGCGCCGATGCAGATGCCACAGTGTGCGCCAAACCTCTGAGGAATGGCCACATATATTCATGGAACGCGCGGTGATTCACTTTATTCCGAGCCCCGGTTCTGAACCCTTTCGAAGGGAGACTGATACGAAGTTTCATTTCACTCTATTAGCAAGCTATCGGTGATCGCTTCCGGTAGGCACAGGCCCGTCAAGCACCTCAGAAAGAGGCAAATAATTCGTTGAGGGCCGCTGTGATTGGCATATCCACCGATCTTGAGAGAGAATTGGTGCAATGCTGCTGAACCCGGCTCCGTCGCCCAGGGAGATCCTGCGAGCGAACCCTCTTTTCGCCGCTTTGGACAAAGTGGAACTCGACTCGCTCGCTAGCTGTTGCGGAATTCGGTCGTTCTCGCAGGGCGAGATCCTATTCTGCGAAGGCGATCAGTGCGCGGGCCTCTATATCCTTGTGAACGGCAGCGTCCGGATCTTTAAGACCTCGGTTAACGGGAGGGAACAAGTGTTGGCGGTGGAGGGTCCACCAGCCTCTATTGCAGAACTGCCCATTTTCGACGGAGGCAGTTATCCAGCCTCTGCCTCCGCGCTTGAAAACACCGAGGCGCTGTTTCTTTCGCGGACGGATCTTCGGGCGATTTGCCTCGAACACCCTGAAGTTTCCTTGAAGCTGTTGCAAGTGGTGGGTGGACGGCTACGCAAGTTGGTTGGAATCATCGAGGAACTTTCGTTCACCACTGTGCGGCACCGGCTTGTTTCCTGGATATTGCGGCATTCCTTAATCGAAGGACAAAGCACGGAACGGGGCGTGCGGTTTTCGCTGAATGCAAATCATCAGGAGTTGGCGGCTCAGATCGGCACTGTGCGGGAACTGGTGTCGCGCAATTTGACACGGCTGGTGGCGCAAAAGTTCATTGAAATGCAAGGGCGCGAGATTACGATTCTTGATCGCGAAGGGCTTGAAGCGGAACTCTCCAATTAATGAGGGTGGCTGTGACTTCTGTCACTGCGGAGACGCGCATTTAGCTTTAACCTCAACCTAGAGGCAAAGAAATGCAAACCACTTGCGAGAGAACCATTAGTGAAATTGCGGCGGCAAAACCGTCCAGTATTCGTGTATTTGAATCGTTGGGCATCGATTATTGTTGCGGAGGCAAAAGGAGTCTGGCGGACGCCTGCACCCGAGCCGGTCTGAGCTTAGACCGCACTCTAGCCCTGCTTGAAGAGGCAGACGCGGCGCCAACGGCCGAACGAGACTGGGCCGACGCGTCGCTTCCGGAGCTAGTAACTCACATCGTTGAGGCGCATCATAGTTATGTTCGCCGCGAAATCCCGCGGATTGACTCGTTGCTGGCGAAAGTTGTGAATCGGCACGGGTCTAATCACTCAGAAGTTTTACAGATTCAGCCTCTCTTCTCGGCGTTGGGGCAGGAATTGACCGCCCACATGATGAAAGAGGAGCTGGTTCTTTTTCCGTATATCACGCGCATGGCGGCGGGCTCGGCGGGCTTCCGCGAAAATTGTTGTTTTGGCACGGTGGCGAATCCGATCGCTAACATGGTGGCGGAGCATGAGGATGCCGGAGCCCTGCTGGTGGAAATGCGCCGACTATCGAGCAATTATCAAGTTCCCGAGGACGGTTGCCCCACCTTCCGCGCGCTCTATCAAGCTATTGAGGAGTTCGAACGCGACCTGCACCAGCATATTCACTTGGAGAATAACATCCTGTTTCCCAGAGCAATCGCCATGGAGCGCGGGTATTGACCCTCCTCCCCAAGGCATCATGATCCTGGCAGACGGCGTACAATGGAGGCGGCCTCATGCGGACTGTCCTCTACCTTTTGAAGGTCTTTGGAGCAATGAACGGTGGGGTATTGGCTACCC